>NZ_JBLYIF020000001.1:0-476189 GCF_048548695.2 Pontibacter sp. JAM-7 | reverse complement strand
CTGCTAGGTGATACCACGGACCTGTCCGACAGTTTGCTGGATACGGCTGATTCACTATTAGGTGATACAACAGACAGTCTGATGGCTGACACTACTGATGGCCTGCTAGGCGATGCATCCCTGGATGCTGACCTGGCACTGGATGCAAGCTTTGACTCCCCCAGCGACACTGGCATAGTTGATACTGTGCTTGATACAGCAGATTCTGTGTTAGCAGATGAAGGGGATGCCGTTGACACCCTCACTGATGCAATTGATGAAGTTATTGATGATCCATTACTGGACACTGCACTGGGGGGGTTGCTGTAACCCTATAGCGCTATTCATCACCTGAGAAAAAGTGGCCCTGGGCCACTTTTTTATTGTCGCTAGAGACACCAGGCTTTTCTCACCACACCGTTTTCTTGTTCACTAAGTCACCCAAATACACGCCATATGGAAAGGGAAATTAAAACGAGCTTTTAAATAAAATTTTATTTAAACTTGACTCAAGTTATAGTCAAAATATATATAGTTAACTTATCTGACAATGTATCTGCTGTTGTTATGCAACCAGAGCCGGTTGGCAATGTAATAAAAAAACAACTTGCTCACTACTGATAACAGCACAAGGAAGTCACTCCAAACTCGGGATTGAGGTTATGACCATAAAAGAATTATTCAAACACTGCGCCCTGGCACTCGCCATATCTGCTATCGCAGGCTGTAACGGCAAATACATTCTCAAAGATGTTGCGGGCAGTAGCGGCGACCCAGGAGTTGAAATTCCGGGCGACACTGGTGGTGATACTGGCGGTGATACCGGTGGTGATACCGGTGGTGACACTGGCGGTGATACTGGCGGTGATACTGGCGGTGATACTGGCGGTGATACTGGTGGCGATACCGGTGGTGATACTGGCGGTGATACTGGTGGCGATACCGGTGGTGATACTGGCGGTGATACCGGTGGTGATACTGGCGGTGATACCGGTGGCGATACCGGTGGCGATACCGGTGGTGATACTGGCGGTGATACTGGCGGTGATACTGGTGGCGATACCGGTGGTGATACTGGCGGTGATACCGGTGGTGATACCGGTGGTGATACCGGCGGTGATACCGGTGGTGATACCGGTGGTGATACCGGTGGTGATACCGGCGGTGATACCGGTGGCGATACTGGCGGTGATACCGGTGGTGATACTGGCGGTGATACTGGCGGTGATACCGGTGGGGATACCGGTGGGGATACCGGTGGGGATACCGGTGGTGATACTGGCGGTGATACTGGTGGCGATACCGGCGGTGAAATTGGCGCCTGCACCCTTACCGACTGCATTGATGAATTGGTTTTTACCACCACAGATTTGGCAGACAACATAACTGATGATGCCACTGACACTATCGACATTGTGCTGGGCGACGGTACAACCGACGAGTTGGATTCACTGCTGGATAGTACTACCGGCGGTTTAGACGACATCGCGGATGCCACAACCGATGTTGTAGATAGCCTGATTGAAGGCGACGTCACTGGTGACCTAGATAATCTGGTTGATGTCACCACCGATACAGTAGCTACCGTTGTAGACAGCACTACAGATGTTGTCGATGGCCTGGTAGGTGGTACCGGTTCACTACTTGATGGTTCCGCAGGACTACTCGGCGGTGTAACTGGTGGTCTGACAACTGATTTGGGGCTGACTGAAACAGTTGATGACCTGGTATCAGATACCACTGAAACCTTAGATGGCATCGTAGATGAAACCACTGACCTGCTAGACAGTGCGCTCGAACCAGTGCTGGGAGAAGCAGGCTTGTTAGGCAGTACCGGTTTGACTGACACCGTGACCGATACACTCGACACAGACGCCGTTGATACCAGTCTAGTTACCGGAGTCACAGATACTATCAGTGACCTGTCAGATGCCAGCGATGGTCTATTGGGTGGCAGCGATGGTCTATTGGGTGGCAGTGTTGGCCTATTGGGTGGCAGTGATAGCTCGGAGGATGGCATCGTCGATGGCGTGCTGGGGCTGGTGGATGCAACCCTGTCTAGCAGTGAAGAAGACACTGTAGATGGACTGACAGATACAGTTGATGAAGCCATTGATGATCCGATTCTCGATTCCCTGGGAGGCGGAATACTGTAGACACCACAACCTAAAAGCGGCTGCAAAGCCGCTTTTTGATATCTGTTTACATTTTTCGCTAAAGCCAAACCAACAAAAGACAGTCAACAACACTCGGGGTTGAGGCAATGAAGATCAAGGAACTATTCAAATACTGCACACTCCTGCTTGCGTTATCAGTCATCGCAGGCTGTCAGGGGAGCCATAGCATTAAAAATATGGCTGACACCAGCAGCGAATCAACAGGCATCGATACTGATACCGGTACTGATATTGAAGAGGATACTGGTGATACCGGCGGTGACATTGACGAAAGCACCAACAACGACACCAGCACTGATACCGGCGAGACAACCGAAACCTGCAACCTGACCGGCTGCGTCGATGAACTGGTCTTTGCCACCACAGATGTACTGGATGGCTTAACAGAAACCATCACTGTAACAACCAACGGAGTACTTGGCTCAACCACCACAACGGCGGTACAAAATCTGTTAAACGGTACCACATTGGGTGCGGACAACATTGTTGACGCGACCACAGATGCGCTGGATCAACTGGCCCAGGGGAACCTAACTACGGCAACCGATGGCCTCATCGATGCTGCAACCGGCACCCTGAAAACAGCCGTCAGCGACAGCACAGCTATTGTCGATAGCCTTATCATCAGCGATGATGGTTTGATAGGCACGCTGACAGGTGAACTGGTACCTGATTTAGGCCTGTCCGAGACACTGAATAATGTTCTTATCGGCCCGACAGATACACTTAACGGCCTAGTCGACACCAGCACAGATCTATTGGCTGATAGCCTTGATCTTGCGATCGCTGATCAAGGGTTAATTAGCGACACAGAAGTCTTGGGCACTGCCACAGGCTTACTCGATACGCTAATCAACGACACCGATCCCGGTCTTGTCAGTGGTTTGACTGAAACCGTAACAGGTTTACTCGGAGGCACCGGAGATGGATTGCTGAGTGATGACGTAGGTTTAGGCCTCAGTGATGGCTTGCTGGGTGGCAGTGATGCCGGGCTACTAGACGGTCTAACCAGCACTGCCGAGGGTCTACTTGGTGGCGATGAAAGCCTGACCGGTGGCCTGTTGGGCGGCGACGATGCCGGGCTAATCAGCAGCACAACCGGCCTACTCAGTGATCAAAGCGCAATTGATGACCTACTGGGTGGTGATGCAGACATCGTTGGCGGATTACTCGACACTGAAGAAGGGCTAGTTAGCGACCTAACGGGTACGGTTGTAGGCTTACTGGGAAGCGACGATGCTGTAGTCGGCAGCCTGTTAGGTAGCGAGACAGACCTGGGCGGTTTGCTGGGCGATGCGGATGGCGGCTTGACTGGTGGCTTGCTAGGCGGCGTGCTTTAAATCCCCGACCTAAAAACAGCGGCTTTATCGCCGCTTTTTTTATTCAACATCCTTATATCTGGCAGCTATCACCTGAAAATCCTGCTCTGTGCGCTGAAAGGCATCCACTATCACTGGTTCAAAATGAGTGCCACGCCCCTCAAGGATAATACTGGCGGCCTTTTCATGACTGAACGCAGGCTTATATACCCGTTTAGAGATCAATGCATCGTACACATCAGCTAACGACATCAGCCGTGCTGATAGAGGTATATCGTCACCTGACAACCCTCTGGGGTAGCCTTTACCATCCCACTTTTCATGATGGCAAGCAGCAATATCTCTCGCGTAGCGCAAGAAGGAAGTTGCATTACTGCATAAACTGTCACCTGCCTGCTGCAACGCCTTAGCGCCAAGTTCAGCATGCGTCATCATAATTCTGAACTCTTCCGGCTCAAGTTTGCCCGGCTTCAGCAGAATACTATCCGGTATCCCCACTTTACCAATATCGTGAAGCGGAGCTGACTTATACAACAACTCAATATTTTCAGGCGTCAGTTCATCGGTGTAATGCCCGGCAGCAACCAACTCTTCGGCCAGGATTTTAACGTAATGCTGAGTACGCCGAATATGGTTACCAGTTTCGTTATCGCGTGTTTCTGCCAGTGATGCCAGGGCCATAATGGTGACATCCTGTGTCGTCACCAGCTCTGCAGTTCGTTGTTGAACCAATGCTTCTAATACTTCGTTCTGCCGGGATAACTGATCCTGAGCAATTTTGAGCGCCAGATGGTTACGGACCCTAGACCGGACAATCGCAGGTGTTACAGGCTTACGAATATAATCAATGGCACCCACTTTCAGGCCGCGATCTTCATCGATGCCATCACTCATTGCCGATACAAAAATAACCGGAATATTAGCGGTCGCCGGGTCAGCTTTAAGTGCAGAACACACCTCATAACCATCCATATCCGGCATCATAATATCCAGCAAAATAAGATCAGGGCGTACTTCATCATGCACACGGTTAAGTGCCTGCTCGCCGCTTTTCGCGACAATGATCCTATACTCAGCTTTCAACAGATCCGATAAGACAACAATATTAAATGCCTCATCATCTACAATCAGGATTGTACTTTTATTGTTATCGCTCATGCTTGCGCCCATGGTGGCTGCATTACAAATTATGCTCGGTATTTATCGACTTAAGTCGCGCTGACTAAAGCTTAATTTAAAGCAGGCAGCAGTCGATACACAGATATAACGTTACACCTTAATGCAGGTAAAGGTTCGGGTAAGCACTTCTTTCTAGCTAAATTAAGTCACTGTACCTGATAGTCAGCTCGTCGATCCTCTGTGAAAGATTGTTATATGACAAGAATCCAGCCCTACCTCATTGCATGCTTGCTAGCATTATTCAGTCTGCAAAGCACTGCAGCTGAGATCATCACCTTCGGGATTGTGCCAGCAATATAGTGTGATGCTGCCCATCTCGATGAAGTCACCGGATTGGTGATTGAAGACCTACAACAACTTGGCGCATGAGCAATCTATCCCCTGCTGTATAGCAGCTCAGTTCAGCAATGCTCGCTAACTCAGGGCGACTGGCATGAATAGCACTAACAAAATTCCGAACTACTCCTGCCGATTCCGGTAACGACGCTCAGGTCGACCCACTGTGCCGTAAGCAACTTCCGCTTCCAACTCGTGACTACTCACCAGATATTCAAGATATCGCCTGGCCGTGGTTCTGCTGGCACCGATCATCTGACCCACCTCTTCTGCACTGAGGCTATCGAATTTCTCGATAAAGACCCGTCGCACTTTCTCCAGTGTCAAACTATCAACGCCTTTAGGCAGTCGCACGTCTGTTGCTGGCTCCATCATGTCAGCTGCAGCAGAATGACTCCGTGGTAGCAGGGTATCCACATCCCGTTGTGCCAATGATTGCATTGCCAACATTTTCTGCATATGTTCACAATAGTTACTGAGTGCTTCCTGCAGGCGCTCAAAAACCAGAGGCTTGAGGATGTAGTCAAACACACCACCACGCATTGCCTCGCGCAAGGTATCCACCTCTTTGGCAGCCGTTATCAAAATGACATCTACCGCGCTATTGGCAGCACGCAACCGCCTAAGTAAATCAAGCCCGGTGCCATCAGGAAACTGAATATCCAATAACAGCAGGTCTGGCTTAAAGACCTCCACCAGATCTTCTGCCTGAGCTATTCCATGGGCTATCCCGACCAACTGAAAACCACTGATTTTTTCCAGAAACCGCTGCTGAATTTCAGCAATTTGGCGATCATCTTCTACAATCACAACGGTTATCAAATTCACGCCGAACCCTTATTTTTAGGAATGTAAACAATAAACCGGCTACCGCCACTCTCTGCGGGTTCTACCGTCACAGTACCACCCAAATTGGCCAACAGGTTTTGTACTAGGTGCAAACCTAAACCATGCCCCCGTTCATGTTTACTGGTGACACCCTTACGAAAAATTTGCAGCTGTTCTGCTTCGTTTAAGCCGGGACCCTGATCTTCTATTTCAAAGATTAGATCATTACCCAGATCTGTCATTGTCAGATGAACTTCGCCACCTTCTCCATGGCATTTCAGCGTCGCTTCCAGCGCATTCTCTATCAAGTTACCAATTATGCTTACCAACTGCTGTTTCGGCAGATGTGCGGGTAATTCATGCATTTGGCTTTCCGGATCAATCTCAAGTGTTAGCCCCATCTCCCGGGCGCGGTTATATTTACCCAACAGGCAGGCCGCCAGGATAGGATCAGTTACGGCTTCTACCAGCAAGTGAATCAGCGCCTGATGGCTATGAGTTTCCTGTCCAATGAGTTGCAGCGCCTCATCATAGGCAGCCAGTTGAATCAGTCCGGCGATGGTGTGCAGTTTATTCATGTATTCATGGGACTGACTGCGTAGGCTATCGGCATACTGCTCAATTCGAGTCAGTTTCTCACTGACAAGGTCCAATTCGTCCTTGCGCCTAAAGCTGGATACTACCCCGGTTATTGCCCCGTTTTGCTGTAATGGCAAACGGTTGACGATCAGGTTGTGATCATCCCGCCAGACCTCAAGGTCATACTCTGGCTCCCCGGTTGTTAACACATCCATCATGGCACTGCCCGGCAGTATCTCTTCAATTAAACGCCCACTAAGCCGGGTACTCTCACCTAGCCCCAGAGTTCTCACTGCAGCAGCATTAAAAGTGGTTATGCGCCCTTCGGTATTGATAGCAATAATACCCTCTCTAACCGATTCCAGAGTTGCTTCCTGTTCTCGAAAACGGCGCGCAATTTGCTCAGGTTCCAGACCAAAAATCGCTTTCTTAAAATGGTTGGCAAACCAAGCGGCGGTGACTGCACTCAGCAAAAATGACAACAAAATCACAGCCATTAACGTTAATTGATACCGGCTTATCACCTGTTCCACCCTAACCAGGTCATAACCTACCGACACAACGCCAATGATGCTTGCCCTATCAGCAGAAAATATCGGTGCTTTGCCCCGCATCGACCAGCCAAGACTGCCTTTATCCCGGGTAATAAAATCACGCCCCTCTATCAGTACGGCAGTATTGTCATCACGGTCATCATCGTTCATGGAGCGCCCCACTTTATCTGCAACCGGATGCGCCAGACGAATGCCATCTTGATCACCAATAACCACAAATCGCGCTTCAGTGGTTTCGGCCAGTTGTCGACTGATCGGCATCAGAAAATCACTGTCTCTTTGTTGCACTGCTGAGCCTATTTCTGGCATCGCCGCTATGGTGCGGGCGACATGCAGTGCACGCTGGCCAATCTGTTCATCAAGCGACTGCTGCAGATACAACATGGCAAACCAGCCTATCAAACCGGTCTGCAACAGCGCCATAAACCCGAGTATCAGGATCATGCGGGTTTTGATTCTTAAACGACTAAACAACAGAAAATTCCTTCAGTATGTCTGAATTAAGGCTAGCCACTAGCACCTGAACTGTCCCGTAAACTTTATGCACAAAATGTACTTTATGTATTAAAAACCCTTTAAATTCATAAGCTTTTATATATCACTGACAAGAATTAAGTTAACCAACGACATACATAAAGATAACAGTCCGAGGTACTCGTCATGTTTAGCAAAGCCCGCATCTTTTCGCGTAAACCAGTCTTAGCCGCAGTGTTCGCCACTTGTATAGCAGGCACCTCCATGCCAGCGTCAGCCTTAGAAACCCTGCATTTTCTAATCCCCGGCGGTGCTGGTGGCGGTTGGGACACGACGGCGCGTGGTATTGGTGAAGCACTCAACAAATCCAAACTGGTTGATACCGTATCCTATGAAAATCTCTCCGGGGGCGGTGGAGGCAAAGCCATTGCGCATTTAATCGAAACCGCTGAACAGAATCAGGACACCCTGATGGTGAACTCCACTCCGATTGTCATTCGTTCACTGTCTAAGGTATTCCCGCAGTCTTTCCGTGACCTGACACCGGTTGCTGCCACTATTGGTGACTATGGCGCTTTTGTGGTGAGAAAAGATTCACCCTATACCAGCTTCACTCAGGTCATGGCTGATTATCGTAACAACCCGGCATCAGTGAAGGTAGCCGGAGGCTCAGCTCGCGGCAGTATGGATCACCTGGTTGCCGCTTTGGCCTTTAAAGCGGCAGGTGGCGATGCCCGCCAGGTACGCTATGTCGCTTACGATGCCGGCGGTAAAGCTATGGCCGGCCTGTTATCAGGTGAAACACAAATTTTGTCTACCGGTTTCAGTGAAGCCCTCACCTTGGCAGAAGCCGGTGAGGTGCGAATTTTGGCCATGACCAGCGATGAGCGCAACGCCGCAGCGCCCGACGTCCCTACCCTACTTGAACTAGGTTATGACGCGACTTTCGTTAACTGGCGTGGCTTCTTTGCTGCACCGGGTTTATCCGCCGCAAAAAAACAAGAATTTATTATCACTTTGGAAAAAATGTACGCCACTCCTGAATGGGAAACCGTACGCAGCCGCAACGGCTGGAGCAAACTGTTCCGTCCGGGTGATGACTTCAATACCTTCCTTGAAAAACAGGAGCTGATTGTTGGCGACCTGATGCGCGAGCTCGGTTTTCTACGCTGATTTAGCAGTACGCACATTGTAATGGCCCAATTTTTCCGGTCATGTCAGCAAGGCCTCTGACCGGTTTTTTAAGACTGAGCCGAACAAGATTTTGACAACATTCCGCTGGCAGGCTGCCTGTCACAGGAGTCCACATGCAAATCACTAAAGACCATATCGGTGGACTGATATTTTTATTACTGTCCGCCACTTACGGATACTATGCAGGCCACATTCCGCTATTACCCGGTGATGAATTCGCTCCTTTTCATGGCCGGACCCTGCCCAATGCGCTGGCGGTTATCGGCCTGGTATTGTCCACCGCTCTGCTAGTAACTGCATCCAGAGATAAAAGTCAGACACTGAAATTGGCTGGGTATCACTTCAGCCTGGTGGCAAAGTTACTGGGGCTGATCGTACTGTTTGGCCTTGCATTGGGTTGGCTCGGCTTCTTTGTTGCTACCGTATTGTTTCTGCTCGGCGGCTATTGGCTGCTGGGCGAACGTCGCATAAAAATCCTGTTACTGGCATCTGTGCCTTTTAGTGCCGCTATCTGGCTGATTCTAACCCAGTTGCTAGATATTTATCTGGCGCCGGGCCGGGTATTTGCTCAACTGATTGGAGGTTAAATCGATGTTAGACGGAATCTTTACCGGCCTGTCCACAGCGGTCATGCCATTTAACCTACTCATGGTCGTGGTCGGTTGTTTTGCGGGTACCTTCATCGGCATGCTGCCGGGCCTCGGCCCTATCTCCGCCGTAGCCCTGATGATCCCTATCACCTATGGACTGGACCCCTCTTCCGGCATCATTCTAATGGCTGGAGTCTATTACGGTGCCGTATTTGGCGGCTCCACCTCATCAATTCTGATTAATGCACCAGGATGCGCCAGTACCGTTGTTACAGCATTCGACGGTTACCCCATGGCGCAGAATAAGCAAGCAGGCAAAGCCCTGGCATTAGCCGCTTATTCTTCATTCACTGGCGGTACCATCGGTGCGATTATTCTATTGTTCGCCGCGCCAGCTCTGGCTAGTGTCTCACTGAGTTTTCAGTCAGGTGACTATTTCGCACTGATGATACTCGGGCTTACTGCTGTAGCTGCCTTTTCCGGTAAAGGACAGGTAATTAAAGCTCTGCTTATGACCATCCTGGGCCTAATGGTTGCCACTGTGGGAACCGATGTCACCTCCGGTGCCACCCGCTTTACCTTTGGCAGCGTTGATCTGATTGACGGGGTCAGCTTTCTACTGTTGGCAATGGCGACCTTTGCGCTAACCGAAGTGGTCATGACAGTCCTCAAAGGCCAACACCGGGAGGAAGAAGAGCAGGTCGATATGTCGAGCCTTGGCAGCATGAAACTTAGCCGTGATGAAGTGAAAGAGATCGCGCCAACTGTTGCCCGTTCCTCCGTTTTCGGTTTCCTGGTCGGCGTATTGCCAGGGGCGGGTGCCACCATTGCCTCATTTCTGGCTTACGGTCTCGAACGTAACCTGGCGTCAGCCAAAGAAAAGCTTAAATTCGGTAAAGGCTCTCTGCGGGGTCTGGCTGCGCCGGAGTCTGCCAATAACGCAGCATCCACCGGTTCTTTCGTACCTCTGTTAACCCTAGGTATTCCGGGCTCGGGCACCACCGCAATCATGCTTGGGGCACTGATCGCTTACGGTATTCAACCCGGCCCACGTCTGTTTGTAGACAACCCGGATGTGTTCTGGTCAGTAATTATCTCTATGTACTTCGGTAACCTGGTTCTGTTAATCCTGAACCTACCGCTGATTCCCTATATCTCTCGACTATTAGTGATACCACGCCCAATTCTAATTCCATTAATCCTGTTCTTCTCTATTACCGGGGTTTATCTGGTCAGTTTTAACACCTTTGATATTCAAATGATGGTTGTAATTACTGTTATCGCGATATTCCTCAAACTGCTGGAATTCCCCATGGCACCTATGCTGCTGGGATATATCCTTGGCGGTCTAATGGAAAATAACCTTAGCCGGGCATTGACTATCGCTGATGGTAGTTTTGCTTTCCTGTGGCAGCGTCCACTAACCCTTACGATCGTTATTATCGCAGCCCTGGTTATGTTAATGCCGTTGATACAACAATGCTGGCAGCAGTATCGCCACAAACACGCCTCCAGTACCGGTGCGGAAGCCGCTATTAATGAAGGGGAGGGGTAACCGTATCTGACTTTCAGAGCCGCTGTTTCAGCGGCTTTTTTTATCTACTTATATAAGATTGCAATAACTCATTTGCGCAACATCCATGACATCAGCAGCCATAATCCTGGCTGAATATAGTGCACAACGCCCAGGTTTTGCTGCGACTAAGAGTGAATAGCACCTGAAAAAGCGCATGTTATAATAAATATATGAATACATGTTTATATATTTGTTTTAATTTATGCACCTGAATAATGACCACCTCATTTCGCTGGCAGAAACGTTTAAACTGCTTGGCGACCCGACACGGCTAGCCATTCTGGTCGCCTGCCTGGAACAGGAAAAAACCGTGGGACAAATCGTCTCAGATACCGGCGCCTCACAATCTCTGGTCAGCCATCACTTACGTTTGTTACGTGGCGCCCGACTGATTCAACCACGCAGGGATGGCCGCCATATCTATTACCATGCCCACGACCAGCATATCCGCTGCACCCTGCAGGATATGATTGAACACATACAGGAGGAAGAGCGATGAGTGCACACTGCACATCCTGCGCCAGCGACACATCTGCCAGCATAGAAAACAAAAGTTACCGGCGTATTCTGTGGATTGCGCTAATCGCCAATTTTACGATGTTTATTGTTGAATTGATCGCCGGTGCTTTGGGCCAGTCCCTGTCGCTGACAGCGGATGCAATGGACTTTTTTTCCGACAGTGCCAATTACGCGATTACTTTGGTCGTACTCGGCATGAGCCTGCAGACCCGCGCTGCTGCTGCATTGTTTAAGGGGATATGTATGGGGCTGGTCGGACTCTACGTGTTATACAGCTCCATCAGTCACATGATCGACGGGGTTATGCCACAGGCTGAAGTCATGGGCGTGATTGGTCTGCTGGCGCTACTCACCAATGTCAGCGTTGCCCTGCTGTTGTATCGCCATCGCAAAGGCGATGCGAATCATGAATCGATTTGGATCTGCTCTCGTAATGATGCTATCGCCAATATTGCTGTTATCAGTGCTGGCGGTGGCGTCTGGCTCAGCCAGACTGGCTGGCCTGATGTGCTGGTAGGGGTTGGCATTGCCGGGCTTGGTCTGTGGGGTGCCCAATACATTATCCGTCAAAGCATCGCGGAACTGCGCACTGCATAATTACCCTCCTCTCAGCCGGTGCTATACCGGCTGCTTTATCTACCTCTGGTCACTGCCTGCCTCTGCAATATCCGCAAGCCCCTGACAGCTTTCTGCTTCCAACTCCGCTTTAACAACATTCCTATTTATTGCAAAGCAACATTCGCAAACCTAAATGATAATGTATTGCTAATGAGAATGATTCCGTTTAATATTACGTTAAAAATTACATCGGAGACTATCGTGGCCAGCCAAGTCGAATCCAGCACCCCATTGCTGCATGCAACCCAAGCACCTTCTCAGACAGGCTCTTTAGTGCCGGCGACAGCTGAGATCCGTTCAGACTTTACAGCTGAAATCGTCAGTTCCAACGCAGATAATGCAGCACAAATCTACCCTCTGCCTGGCACTGAACGCATTCTGGACCTACTGCAGACCGGTGGACCCGTGGTATGGATTTTGTTGGGATTTTCTATCGTTGCTTTAAGCATTTTACTGATCAAAGTATGGCAGTTGCTGCTGCTGCAACCTGAGCGCACGACCGATGTCAGCATGGCCCTGAACCACTGGCGTAAGCGCGACACCGAGACCGCCCTCACCTGCCTGAAAACACACCGCCCGATTTCGGCTTTGGTGGCTACAGCAATGTCACACCGCAACCACCTCAACCCTGAATTATTACAGGAAGAACTTAGCCGGCTGGCACAAAAACACCTAAACCAATTACGCAGCCTGCTGCGGCCTCTGGAAGTTATCGCCACGCTCAGCCCACTACTGGGTTTGCTGGGCACCGTACTGGGCATGATCACCGCCTTTCAGCAGATGGAAGCGGCCGGCAGCCAAGTTGACCCGGCGACACTGTCCGGGGGTATCTGGCAGGCTCTGCTAACGACTGCCGTGGGACTGTCGGTAGCGATCCCGGTATTGATTGTCCATGCCTGGCTGGAACGTAAAAATGAACGTGTAGCAGCCCGCATGAACGATGCTGTGACGCAGGTATTTACCTGTGAACAAACCACCAGCAAGACTGGCAGCGGAGATATCAAGCGTGTTGCTTGAGCTACAGACAATAAGCCGCAGAAGGGCTATCAGCCTGACCCCATTAATTGATGTGGTATTTATCTTGCTGTTGTTTTTTATGCTGTCGTCGAGCTTTGTGCAGACGCGCCAAATTAATCTGCCTGTCGCATCAGCGGCTACCGGGGAACCTGAACAGATCACCCAGATCGAACTCCAGGATAATCAGGGCATCATCCGCATAGACGGGCAACGTTATCCCAGCCAGCAGACAGCACAACTGCAAGCGCTGATAAACCAGGCACCCGCCTCCGCCTTTGTCTTGAGTGCCAAGGCCGATGTCTCTACCCAGGCACTGATAGAGTTACTGGACCGTCTGCATCAGGCCGGGGCTGAAAAAGTCTCCTTGAGCGGAGTCCTGATGCCATGATGATTCCTGCAGCACAAAAGCCCAGCACCCTGGGAAATGATGACAATCTCATTCCACTGATCAACGTGGTGTTTCTGATGCTGATCTTCTTTATGGTCGCAGGTCATATACAAACCAGCGATCCGGCGAATATCCAGCTGCCAGAATCACAAGCCAATACTGATAACGACCAGCAGCGCCATGAACTGTTGATTGATGCTGCAGGAAACTGTTATCTGGATGGCAACCTGGTGGCGCACAGTCTGCTGGAAAACCCGTTAAATCAGTTGGCCAGCAGCCGATCTGACTCAAGCCTGCCACTGTTGGTCAAGGCTGATGCGCAACTACCGGTCAGCCAGCTGCAGCAACGCCTGCGTCTGGTACACGCAGCAGGTATTCAACGGATATCACTGGCCACCCGCCTGATCACAGGTGTCGCACCATGATTCACTGGCGGCATTATGGGGTAGCCATCCTGACGGCAGTCTCTTTGCACCTGTTGGCTGCGCTGTATCTAAGCCACAACGCCCAATCAGGCGCACAGGCACAGGGCGATACCGGCATTGAAATTGATCTCGGCATGCTGGGTGACTTGGGCAGTGCCAATGCCAATCAGGACAGCCAGCAGCGACCTGAACCCGTGGTAACAGACCCGGAACCTGCGGTAAAGCCGCCGGAACCCACACCAGCCCCACAGCAGGCCGAACCCAAAATACAACCACGACTCCAGGCCGAACCTGAGGCCATTCAGGTAACACAACAGCCTGAGCCTGAACCCGTAAAAAACAGCGTTAAACAAGCCAAAGTGCCCGCAGAACACACGGCTACCAAGCAATCTTCGCAGCAACCGGCGCAGCAGCAAGACAATCACCAGGCCCAACGCAAGCAATCCACCGGCCGCAGCAATAGTTTAACGTCCGGTGGCAATCCAGGCGCTGTGCGTTCCTACTTTGCTTTAATCCAGGCCCATCTGGCCAAACACAAACGTTACCCCATCACCTCTCGTCGCCGGGGCGAAGAGGGGGTAGTCAACATCAGTTTCCGGCTGGCCGCCAATGGCCGCTTGCTTGATTACAAAATACTCAAAGGCGCGGGCTATCCGCGGTTGAATCAAGCAGTCATCCAGATGCTGACAACAGCCAGTCCGTTACCACCGTTTCCGGACGCTATCAGCGAACCGGAACTGACTATCAAAATTCCGATCGAGTTTCGACTCAACCAATAACCTATTAACTATCTGAAAAATAACAGCTCTATGCCTGTTAAGGGGATTCCTATGTCCAAAAAAACGCTTCCACCCATCTACCTGAACCAGAGTTTTACCCGGGTGCCGTCCTCTATTTCACTAGCCAGTGGTCTGGCGCTGGCCGTGGCAGCCGCCCTGCCCCTGACCGCTCAGGCGCAAGAGGTTCAGCTGGATGCCCTAGTCGTAGAAGACAGCGGCATTGCGCCTGATGCCAACCCCTATGCCGAACCAGGTGCATCCTATAAGGCGAAAAAACTCTCGGACAGTAAACACACCCGGGATATTGCCGACACCCCGCAGACCATGACGGTTCTGACCAAGGATGTGATCGACGAGTCGGGTAAAAATGAACTGAAAGACCTGCTGAGCGCCCAGCCGGGCATCACTCTGGGTACCGGCGAAGGCGGCAACTCCTTTGGTGACCGCTATATTATCCGGGGTTATGAAGCCCGCAGTGATGTGTTCACTGATGGCCTGCGTGAACCCGGTCTGATCACTCGCGACACCTTTGCCCTGGAACAGGTAGAAATCAGCAAAGGCCCAAGCTCCACCTTTGCCGGTCGTGGCACCACTGGGGGTGCGGTAAACACCGTCACCAAGAAAGCCAGCCTGGATGATGATTTCAACAAACTTGAGGGCGGCCTGGGCACCGACGATTATCACCGTTTTACCTTTGATGCCAACCGGGTGGTCAACGACAGTCTGGCGATACGACTCAACGCCCTTTATGGCGAAACCGATATTCCCGACCGTGACCCGGCCGCTGAACAGCGTCAGGGTGCCCTGCTGTCTGGTGTACTTCAGGCCACCGATGATTTGAAGCTGTCGGCAGATTATTATTACTTCCGCGCCGATGACCGTACCGATCCCGGCGTGGCATTTGACCGTAATAACCAATCATTCAACAAGTACGACTATGTGGGTCAGGATAGCCTGGATTTCCAGAAATCCAGTGCCGACATCTTCACCCTCGCTGCGGATTACCAGCTCTCAGATGCCGCGCGACTCGAGAACAAAACCCGTATCGGCAATACCAGTAACGACTACATTATCACCGCTTACAGTGCACGCCGGGGCGATATCCGTTCCTTTACCGGCTGGCAAGATAATGACTACTTTGGCAACCAGACCAACCTGATCATTGACACCGATCTGGGTGGCAAACGGCATACCATCGTCGCTGGTGTTGAATACGCCCAAGAAGATGTTGCGGCGGGTAATTACAGTGTCGATCAGACCAACACTTTCACCATTGACCCCTACAATGCTGACAATAACCTATGGCAAGGTAGCACCAGCAAAAGTGACAAAATGTCAGACCTGAGCCTGAAAACCTGGTCGGTTTACCTGATGGATACCATCACCCTGAACCAGGACTGGGAACTGTTTGGCGGTGTACGCTACGACCACTTCGATTACAAGCTATGGACCGCCGAACGGGAGCTTCGCGGCACCATTATTCCTGAAGCCAACTACGCCTTCAGCGATGGATTCTGGAACGGTCATCTGGGGGTGGTGTTCTCACCCTGGGCAAACGGTAATGTTTACGCCAGCTGGAGCACCTCCTCCAATATCAACGGTGGTGAAGCCGATGCCGGGTCCAGCTGTGGCTACGGCGGTCTGTGTGTCGACAGCGATGGTAACTATGCCCATGCGGAACCGGAGCAGTCTACCAACTGGGAGCTGGGCACCAAATGGAACCTAATGGACGAGCAGCTGCTACTGACGGCTGCGGTATTCCAGACCACCAAGGATGATGTCATCGAGGGCGGCTCCGATTCATACTCAACCGGCGGTACCCTCAACACCGGCAAAAACCGGGTGGAAGGTATCGAACTCGGCCTATCGGGTAACCTAACCGATAAACTCAGCGGGCAATTTGGTATCGCGCTGATGAACTCAGAGACGCTGGAATCTTATAACCCTGACATCATCGGCTTGCCCAAAGCCAACTTTGCTGAGAAAAGCGCCAGCCTGCAGCTGAAATACCAGCTGACCTCTGACTTTGCCTTTGGCGGTAACCTGACCTATGCCAGCGAAATGTTTGGCGGCCAGCCGGATACCGGTGCCAGCCTGAACATCCGCGCACCAGGCTATTCCGTGGTTGACCTGTTTGCCCTGTGGCAGATCCAGCCGGACTTGTCACTGCGTGCCAATGTGCAGAATGTGGCCGACAAGGAGTACTACACCGCTATCTACCGTGGTGGCAGCATCGTCTATCTGGGTGATGCCCGCAGTGCCAACGTGACACTCAGCTACCGTTTTTAAGCTCATACTGCGGAGGGACTTTCCCTCCGCAGCTTTTGCAGGAACGAACATGATCATTGTCATTCCCCAAGTGCTGAACCTCGATCAGGTTAAACAGATGCGTCAGCACATGGATCAGGCCAACTGGCAGGACGGGCGTAATACCGCCGGGACACAGGCCATTGGCAACAAACACAACCAGCAACTCGATCAGGATGATCCACTCACCCAACAATTAGCAGACTTTATTCTGGCTGCCTTGGCACGCCAGCCCGAGTTTGTCGCGGCCGCATTACCCCTGAAAATCCTGCCACCCATGTTTAACCGCTACCGGCAGGGAGAAACCTACGGCCTGCATGTTGATAACGCCATTCGTTTGATCCCAGGCAGTGCAACCCGGTTAAGAACCGACCTCTCTGCCACCCTGTTTCTGGCGGAACAGAACGAATATGAGGGCGGCGAACTAGAAATTGAAGACCAATATGACACCCAGCGCATCAAGCTGGATGCCGGCGATATGGTGCTCTACCCCTCCACCAGCCTGCACCGGATCACGCCGGTAACAAGGGGACAAAGATTGGCAGCATTTTTCTGGATACAAAGCATGGTGCGCCAGCATGAACAGCGTCAAGCACTCTACCAGCTCGACAACACCATACGCAGCTTGACAACAGACCTTGGTCAGGACGCTAAACCTGTGCTTGACCTGACCCAGGTCTACCACAAATTACTACGCCAACTGGCCGACACCTAATGGAGTGCTCCATGTCACACCCTGCCCCGGCTCTGCAAAGCATCCCTTCTGACCTGGTGAGTCTGGCTGACTACCGCCACTATGCCCGTCAGCACCTGCCCCATGATATCTATGAATACATCGCCGGAGGTGGTGCGGACGAGATCAGCCTGAAACGCAACCGTAACAGCTTTGAGCAACACCTGATTCAACCTCGTATCTTGCGCCATATGACCGAAGGCAGCACACGATCCGAGTTATTAGGCCAAACCCTGCGTTATCCGGTATTACTGGCACCGGTAGCCTTTCAGCACCTGGCTCACCCGGAAGGCGAAATGGCCACGGCGCGGGCCGCAAATGCGCTGGATACGGGGATGGTAGTCAGTACACTGGCATCCACCTCCATGGAACAATTGGCCGCCACACTGGAAGGCCCCAAATGGTTCCAGCTGTATTTTCAACAGGACCGGGACTTCACCCTGAGTCTGGTGCGCCGGGCAGAAGCAGCGGGTTATAGTCATCTGATGGTAACGGTCGATGCACCACTTCACGGCATCCGCAACCGTGCCCAACGTGCCGGATTCGAACTGCCACCGCAAATCAGTGCTGTAAATCTGATAGACCGTCCACCGCTACCCCGCAAGGTACTGGAGCCGGAACAGAGCATAGTGTTTCAGGGCATGATGAGCGAAGCCCCGACCTGGAGTGACATCAACTGGCTACTGCAGCACACCCGCTTACCGGTGATCCTGAAAGGAGTGCTGCATCCTGATGATGCGGTACAGGCAAAACAGATGGGGATCGACGGTATCGTCATTTCTAACCATGGTGGACGAACACTGGACTGCGTGCCTGCAGCGCTGGATGTGTTACCCAAAATCCGGGAGTGTGTGGGAGAGAAATATGCCATCCTGCTGGATGGCGGTATCGAGCGCGGCACCGATATTTTCAAAGCTCTGGCCCTAGGTGCCAACGCGGTGTTGATTGGCCGACCTCAGGTATTTGCCCTGGCCGTGGCAGGCGCCCTGGGCGTAGCCCATATGTTGCGCCTACTGCGGGAAGAGCTGGAAGTGACCATGGCACTGGCCGGTACACCCAGGTTGGCAGATATTAATGCAGACTGCTTGATAGATGCATAGAAATTTAACGCCTGAAGAACCGGTAGCAAAGCCAGAGCGAAGCAGCGGTTTAGATGTCCGTGCCTTTACTTATTAGGCATGGCAGATGATAAGTACGTCCTTTTCCTATCGCCGTAAATAGAGCAAACTGCACAACGTCGGCCATAAACCATATCCAAGAATATACATAGCTTATACGTACCGAACTGAAAGCCCCGAAGGGCGGATTCTATGAATCAAGCATAACCAGATATTAAACGAGGGCGCTGATCAGCGCCCCATCCCACCCAGAATGCCCCGCACCGCCGCTGGAATATCCCCCGGCAACAGTACGGTTTTGCTGTTTTCACTCACTGCCATATCCTTAATAGCATCGACATATTTCTCACCGATCAGGTAAACCACCGGCAGCTCATTACCCTGAATCGCCATAGTGACTTTCTCAATTGCCGCCTGACTGGCCTCCGCCAACACCACTTTGGCTTCAGCATCACGCCGCGAGGCTTCCAACCGACCTTCTGCTTCAAGAATTGCCGCTGCTTTTTCACCATCGGCACGGGTTACGGTCGCTCTTCGCTGCCGCTCGGCCGCCGCCTGCTCTTCCATCGCCATCTGCATGGTTTGAGATGGATTGATATCCTGAATCTCAACGGTTTTCATGGTGATACCCCAATCGGCGATATCATCAGAAATCGCGCCCTTCAGCTTGGCCTTGATCTGATCACGGTTAGACAGGGCTTGATCCAGATTCATCTCACCGATAATAGAACGCAACGAGGTCTGCACCAGGTTCTGAATGGCGATATTGTAATTATCGACCCCATACACCGCTTTTTCTGGCGAAATGATATTCATATAGGCCACGGCGTTAGCGATGATCACTGCATTGTCCAGAGTAATCACCTCCTGCGACGGAATATCAAGCACGATATCCTTGGTGGTGACTTTATAGGGAACGGTATCAATATAGGGGATGATAAATTTCAGGCCAGGGCCAAGGGTGCGATGATATTTCCCCAACCGCTGCACCACATGTTTGCTGCCCTGCGGGACAATTTTCACCCCCATAAACAGCGTGATAATCACCAGCACTGCAAACACCAGCGCCATACTCAATCCTTCGATCAACATCTTTATGTCCTCTTACAGAAGCTTAGCGTTTGTCCACAATCAGGGTATTACCCGACATCTCTCTGATGGCCACCCGGTCTCCCAGGGAGACATCCTGATCACAGATAAAATCCCATTCATCATCACCCAGCACCGGTGTAGTAAAGCGCACCCTGCCACGACCATTGGCTCCAGGCAGCCGGATCACCTGTCCGGTTTCACCGACAATTGCCTCACGGGCAATACCTGCCTTGGTACGGTCTTTCATCAAGGGTTTGAATACCATAAACCAGGCCAAGGCGAACAGTGATGATACCACCACCCATATGACCAGTTGACTACTCACTCCCAGGCCTGGCATCAGAATCAGCAACAGGGACATCAGCAGCCCCCCCAGCCCAAACCAGAAGATGGTAAAACTCGGTATCAGTATCTCGGCCAGCATCAACAACATGCCAAACACGGCCCAGTGCCAGTATTCAATCTGAAACTCCATATCGTCCCCTAATCCAAACACAAAAAACGATTATGCGGCAGTTTCTCAGTGGGGTCGACTCCCTCTTAAAGGCCCACTGTACATTTGTGCGCCAGCGTACAAATTTGATAATTCTCCAGCGCTTTAAACACAACGCCGGTTTTTGTCTGCTAAGGTAGAGGGCATATACCCCACGGAGGTATTTTTTCGTTGCCCGAATAAGGAGTTTGCTATGTCCCAGCTTCCGCTGCAGTCGGCCGAACTGTTTCATCAGAACTGCTACGTTGGAGGCGAATGGGTCGCCGCCACTTCAGGAGCCAAACTGGAAGTAGACAACCCCGCCAGTGGCGAGATCATTGGCAATATCCCTGACTTCGATGCGAGTGATACGCAACATGCCATCGCGGCAGCCGCTGAAGGATTTCAGCAGTGGCGACGCACCAGTGCCACCACCCGAAGCGATCACCTTTATCGCTGGTATCAGCTGATGCTGGATCACAGTGATGACCTGGCCACACTGATGACCCTGGAACAGGGCAAACCGCTGGCAGAGGCCAAGGGCGAAGTGCTGTATGCCGCATCATTCCTGCGCTGGTTTGCCGAAGAAGCCCGCCGTGCATATGGCGACACCATACCCGGCAGCACCCCAGACCAACATATCATTGTTACCCGTCAGCCGGTGGGAGTCAGTGCTGCCATCACCCCCTGGAACTTCCCTGCGGCCATGATTACCCGCAAAGCAGGTGCTGCACTGGCGGCCGGCTGTTCTATGGTGGTTAAACCGGCAGAAGCCACACCTTACACTGCGCTGGCGCTGGCGCATTTAAGCCAGCAAGCGGGTATCCCCGCCGGAGTCTTCAACGTTATCACCGGCAACCCGGTTATCATTGGTCAAACCCTGACCAGTAGCCCGACCGTACGCAAACTTAGCTTTACTGGCTCTACTGCAGTTGGTCGCAAACTCATGGCGCAGTGCGCCGAGCATATCCAGAAAGTCTCTCTGGAACTGGGCGGTAATGCGCCCTTTATTGTGTTCGACGATGCCGACCTGGATCAGGCCGTAGCCGGCGCGATGGCCTCAAAATTCCGCAATACCGGACAAACCTGTGTCTGTGCCAACCGTTTTCTAGTGCAAGACGGCGTGCATGACGCCTTTGTCAGCAAACTGGCGGACGCCATGTCCAAGTTACAGCTGGGTGATGGCTTTGCCGAAGGCACAACCCAATCTGCACTGATCAACCGGGCGGCAGTCGAGAAAGTGCAACAGCACTACAGCAATGCCATACAACAGGGTGCGACACGGGTATTTGGCCCTGAACCCCATGACGCCCAGGGTAACTTTGTTGCTCCGGTACTGTTAACCGGTATCAACCCGGACATGCAGATCTGCCAGGAAGAGACCTTTGGCCCTCTAGCCGGCATCATCCGATTTGATAACGAAGCCCAAGCCATCCAACTGGCTAACGACACACCCTACGGCCTCGCCGCTTATTTTTACAGTCAGAATATCCATCGGGTCTGGCGGGTTGCCGATGCGCTTGAGTACGGCATGGTCGGCATTAATGAAGGCATTATTTCCAACCCCTCCGCGCCCTTTGGCGGGGTAAAAGAATCCGGTCTGGGTCGGGAAGGTGCCCGCGAGGGCATGGCAGAGTACGAGGAAAGCAAATACCTCTGCATGGGAGGAGCCTAATTTATGACTTATCAATTGGCCCTATTACCCGGCGATGGTATTGGTGTTGAAGTCACTGCCGCGGCTGAGCAAGTTCTTGCCGCACTCACACAAAAATTTGACCTGCCATTAAAGTGGCAGACCCTGCCCTGGCCCAGTACTGCCTGGCATCAGCAGCACGGTACCATGATGCCGGACGATGCCATGCAGCAGCTGCAACAATTTGATGCCCTGCTTTTGGGCGCGTTGGGCGACCCTGGCCCCACATCCGATCACGACCGCTACCGCCTGCCAGATGGTATTTCACTTGCCCCTCTGCTTCAGATGCGTAAAGGCTTAGATCTCTGGGCCTGCGAACGGCCCGCTCGGCTGCTTCCCGGTGCGCCCTGCTACTTAGCTGACCCGCGCGCCCGTGAGGTCGATATGCTGGTCATTCGCGAGAACAGCGAAGGGGAGTATGTCAACCAAGGTGGTCGCTTGCGTCCCGGTAGCGATGATGAGATTGCCACCCAGCTGGAAGTCTTCAGTCGAAAAGCAACCAAACGCCTGATACGGCACGCTTTCCAGCGTGCCCGAGAACGTATGGAACAGCGGCAAAAACAGGCAGAAGAGAAGTCTTTTCCCTGTGACAGAGGCGGCAATCATGCTGCCCAGGTCTGCCTTATTACTAAGCGTAATGCCCAGCCGGCCTGGGGCGAAATGTATACCGAAGTGTTTGCCGAGTTGGCTGAAGAAAATCCCGATATCGCTACCCATCATGAACTGGTCGACGCCGCCTGTATGAAGTTTGTCCAGAGCCCCTGGCAATTCGACGTCGTGGTGGCCAGCAACTTGCATGGGGACATCTTAACCGACCTGGCCGCTGTGCTCTCTGGTGGGTTGGGGTTTGCACCATCTTGTAACATCAACCCGGAGCAAGATGGATTACCGGCACTGTTTGAGCCAACCCACGGGAGTGCACCAGACATTGCTGGTCAGGGGATTGCGAACCCCAGCGCCATGCTACTGACAACCGTCATGCTGCTTAGATCGCTGGGGTTACATCAAGCTGCTATTGCATTGGAACATGCGGTTACAGAACAGATAAAAACGGCACCGGAAACCACAGGTGCAGCAGTCACTCAGGCGATCATTGAACGCCTGTAACCACAGATGAAGAGTAACGGAGGAACACCACAACAGGCAGACCCGGACCTCATCCGGAAACTGTGACACCGGGACTCCCGGTCGGTCCCAGTCAGCCCCATCCAACACAACAGGAGTCTCGCTATGAGCCATTTGTCACCGCTGCTGCAACAAGCCAGTCACCTCCATGTCGATCACGGTAAAGGCTGCTGGCTGTTCGACAGCGACAACCAGGCCTATCTCGATTTCACCTCTGGCATTGGTGTCACCAGCACCGGCCACTGTCACCCGACCGTTATCACGGCAGCCAAAGCCCAACTCGACAAAGTTGTCCATGCGCAGTACACCACCGTAAGTCATCAACCGATGCTGGATCTGAGTGACCAACTGGCAGAGATGACTCCAGGCGACCTAAACTCTGTCGCTTTTAGTAACTCAGGTTCCGAAGCGGTTGAAACGGCACTGCGTCTGGCACGCCACGCAACCGGCCGCAGTAATATCATCTGTTTTCACGGCGGTTTTCATGGCCGCACCATGGGTGCTGCATCACTGACCAGCTCGGGTACTAAAGTGCGCACCGGTTTCCATCCAATGATGGCAGGTGTGGTATTTGCCCCTTTCCCCCACCTGTACCGGTACGGTTGGGATGCCGAACAGGCCACGGCTTTCTGTCTGGCAGAACTGGATGAACTGTTGGTTACCCAATCTGCACCAGATGACACCGCCGCAATGATTATCGAACCCATACAGGGTGAGTACGGTTATTACCCGGCTACGCAAGCCTTCATGCAGGGATTAGAGGAACGCTGCCGCAAGCATAATATTCTGTTGATCTGTGACGAAATTCAGGCCGGTTATGGCCGCAGCGGACGCTTCTGGAGCCTGGAGCACTTTGGCGTGCAGCCCGATATTCTGATCACTGCCAAAGGGCTTGCCAGCGGCTTTCCATTATCGGCAATTGCCGCATCCGCCAGCCTGATGGCCAAAGGTCGTCCCGGTTCTCAGGGTGGTACTTACGGCGCCAATGCGGTTGCCTGTGCCGCTGCCCTGGGCACACTTAAAGTGATGCACGAAGAAAATCTGGTGGCCAATGCCGAGCAACGCGGTATCCAGTTACGCCAAGGGCTGCAGCAACTGGTTGATAACACACCTTGGCTGGATGACCTGCGCGGTAAGGGACTGATGCTCGGACTAGAAGTGGCGGAAAACCGTACCACTCTCCGACCCGACCTGGCGGCCAAACTGACGGAAGCCTGTGAACGCCGCGGTCTGCTGTTACTGCGTTGTGGCACCCACGGTCAGGTCGTTCGCTGGCTACCGCCTCTGATTGTGACAGCTGAAGAGATCGATGACGGCTTAACCCGGTTCACAGCCGCCTTAACCGAGGTGAACAGCAGCCTATGACGGAAATACTGGTGCTCACTGCACCTGAAGAGGCCACATTACCCGGCCTGGAACAGTTACCTGATACCGTAACGCTGAAGTATGTCAGTGAACCGGAGTCCCTGCGTGCCGGACTGCGCACTGCAGATATTCTGGTAGTAACCGATTTCCGCTCCAGCATTCTCGAAGAGTGCTGGCCGGACAGCACGACGATACGCTGGGTTCACGCCACCAGTGCCGGTATCGATACTCTGCGCTTTGCGGCGCTTTGGCACAGCGAGATCGCCATCAGCAATGCCCAGGGTATATTCAATAGAGGCATCGCAGAATATGTCTTGGGCGCGGTCTTGATGTTTAGCAAAGATTTCCTTGGCAACCTGCACTACCAACAACAGGCTCAGTGGCGACACCGGGAAACCAGGCTGTTACGGCAGCAACAGGTCTTGATTGTGGGGGCCGGTTCGATCGGTACTGATGTAGGTCAGTTACTCAGCACCATGGGCATGCAAGTAACCGGGGTTGCCCGCTCAGCACGAGCAGCAACCGGCTTCACCAGCATTCATGCACAAGCGTCACTGCCGGAGCTCTTGCCCCAGGCTGACTTTGTGGTGATTACCGCGCCACTAACACCCACCACGGAAGGACTGTTTGATAACGCAATGTTTGCTGCCATCAAACCCGGCGCCTATCTGATCAACGTCGGCCGAGGCCCGATTGTTTGCACCGATGCATTAATGCAAGCACTCGATAGCGGGCAGTTAGCAGGGGCAGCACTGGACGTGTTAGAGGAAGAACCCTTACCTGCCGAGCACCCGCTGTGGGCCAAGCCCAATGTGATGATTTCAGCACATATGGCGGGTGATTTTATTGGCTGGCGCGAAGCATTGGGCCAGCAATTTGTCGAAAACTTTTCACGCTGGCAGAAGGGGGAGGTTTTGCTTAATCCGGTCACCCGGTAAATGCGCGTGCTGCGCCAATAGCTTGAAAGGCACGCTGCTATAGATCAGGAAACCTGTTTATCTGCCTTGTCAGTAAGGAGTCGTCCATGAGTCATGAATTGTTGCGAATGACCGCTACAGAACTACTGCAACACTATAAAGCAAAACAGTTATCGCCGGTGGATGTAACCCGGGCAATGCTCGAACAGATTGAGCGGCTGGACAGTCAGGTTAACGGTTTTTGCCTGGTAGATCCTGACACCAGCCTGGCCCTGGCGAAAGCGTCTGAACTGCGCTATCAGAACAATGCCACTCAAGGTCTGCTCGATGGCGTACCGGTCGCGGTGAAAGATGTTTTCCTCACCCCGATGTGGCCGACCATTAAGGGGTCTAAAACCATCGACGCTAACAGCACGCTGAACAAAGCCTCACCGGCGACAGCCGCCCTGCAGCGCAACGGCTATATCCCCATTGGTAAAACCACAACGCCAGAATTTGGCTGGAAGGGGGTAACCGATAACCCCGTCGATGGCATAACCAGTAACCCTTGGAATCCGGACAAAACGTCTGGTGGTTCCAGCGGTGGTAGTGGTGTTGCTGTCGCACTAGGCATGGCACCCCTGGCACTGGGTACCGATGCTGGTGGCTCCATTCGCATACCCGCAGCTTTTTGTGGCGTGGTGGGTCTTAAACCCTCATTTGGTGAAGTCCCCCATTGGCCCGCCAGCCCGTTTGGCACCCTGGCCCATGCCGGCCCAATGACCTGGACGGTAGAAGACTGCGCGTTGATGATGAATGTCCTGACCGAAGCCGACCATCGGGATACCCATGCCATACCACGACGTGGTATTGATTATCTCGCCAACCTGGGGGGTGACCTGAAAGGGCTGAAAATAGCGTACAGTCCTAATCTCGGATATGTCGATGTAGACCCCGATATTGAACAGGCAGTCGCAGCCGCTGCTGAAGTATTTAAAGAATTGGGGGCAGACGTGGTCAGGGTTGATCCCGGTTTTGGCGACCCCTTGGCGGCTTTTGGCCACCTGTTTTATGGCGGTGCAGCCAATGCGATGCGCGACCTTGGCAGCCGGAAACGGTCACTAATGGACCCCGAGTTGGTTAAAGTGGCAGAAAAGGCCGGTAAGCTCAGCATGCTGGATTATATGGGTGCTGTGAATGAAATGATGAAACTGCGTGAGCGCATGGCCAATTTCCATCAGCGCTATGACCTGCTGTTAACACCCACCCTGCCCCTGACCGCCTTCAAGGCGGGACGCGAAGTACCGGTCGACTGGCCGAATACCCGGTGGCCCACCTGGACGCCATTTACCTACCCATTCAATATGACCGGACAACCCGGCCTGTCAGTACCTTGTGGTTTTGACAGTCAGGGGTTGCCAATCGGACTGCAACTAGTTGGGGCTCGGTTTAATGATGCATTGGTGCTCAAGGCGGGTCATGCCTACCAGCAAGCCCGGCCTCTCACCGACCAACGCCCATCCCTGTTTGGTTAAGGAGACTTGATATGCCATCACTGAGCAGCATGGATATAGACCTGTACGAATCGGAAGATCCAATCTGGAATCCAGCCCTTATGGCGATCCCGATTCCGGGGATCCGCCGTATGGTAAACATGGCCGCAGAGATGGACGATGTGATTCATCTGTCTATTGGCCAACCCGACCTGCCAACTCCGAAAAATGTCATCGATGCAACGATCAAAGCTCTCGAACATGGCCAAACCGGTTACACCCTGGACGCAGGTATGCCCGAGCTGCTGGAATCGCTGGCCATCTATTATGGTAATCGCTATCAACGGGAACTCACCCCGGAAAATATTCTGATCACCACCGGCGCCACCGAAGCTATTTATCTGGCGCTGACCGCGGTCGCCGCGCCAGGGCGACACTTTATTGTGCCCGACCCCTCCTTCATGCTCTATGCGCCGCTTATTCGCATGAACGGCGGCGAAGTCACTGAGGTTGCAACCCGCGCTGAACATAACCACCAGTTAGACCCACAAGAAGTCATTGATGCCATCGAACCCCACACTTACGGCATTGTGCTTAACTCTCCCAGTAACCCGACCGGCACGGTGTACCCCAAGGAAACCATAGAGGCTATTGTCGAAGAGGCCGCCTACAGGGGTATTCAAATTATCAGCGACGAGGTGTATGACCACCTGATATATGATGGCAAGACGTACCCCTCAGTGCTGAGCTGCTGCAGCGACCTGGACCATGTCATGGTGGTGAGCAGTTTTTCCAAAACCTACAGCATGGCGGGCATGCGCATAGGTTGGCTTATCGCCAGTCAGGGCGCGATTAAAAAACTGCGCCGTTATCATATGTTCACCACCACAGTTGCCAATACGCCCTGTCAGTGGGCTGGCGTAGCAGCATTGCATGGGGGCAACGACTTTATTGTCGGGATGCAGGAAGAATACACCCGCCGACGGAACCGGCTGGTCAACCTGGTGGAACAAACGCCCCACCTGACCGGTTATGTGCCCGAGGGTGCGTTTTATCTATTTCCATCCTTACCGGAAGGTGCCAACGGCACCAGTGTGGCACTGCGTCTGCTGAAGGAAACCGGGGTCTGCACCATTCCGGGAGAAACCTTTGGCAGTAGTTGTACTAATGCCCTGCGGTTAAGCTATTCCACCTCAATCGAGAATATCGAACGGGCATTTGAGCGGATCATCCCCTGGATGGAACAGCAGGACTTTGACTGACCAGGCCTAAGCCAACAGTGATGCAAAGGGGTAGAAACGCAGCATCTGCCCTTTTGCCACTGGCTGGTGCGCTGGCAAGCATAGCAGCCCGTCTGCCAGTAGCGATGAACTCAGCACCCCCGAGCTTTGGTTATCTATCGGCCCGGCGTAGCATTCACCGTCTTGCTGCTGCAAACAGGCCCGAAGATATTCATCACGCACAATCGTTCGCTCACGGGAAAAGTTACTTTTAACGGCAATCGACAGTGTTGCTATCTCTTTAACGCCTTGCTGAGTGAGCAAATAGGGCCTGGCCAGCAGTAAAAATGTCACCAGCACCGCCGCCGGGTTACCCGGCAAGCCAAGCAGTGGCGTCTGCCCTACCCGGCCATACGCCAGTGGCTTACCCGGTTTAATGGCCAGCCGCCACAAATCCAGATGGCCCAACGCTTCAACGGCAGCTTTCACATGATCTTCTTCACCGACGGACACACCACCACTGGTAATAATCAGATCAGAATTTTCGGCGGCCTCTGCCAATGCGTTTCTGGTAGCGTCAGCACTGTCAGGCACGATACCAGGATAACGCACCTCGACAGCCAAAGGTTGCAGCAAACCCTGCAGGGAAAAGTAATTGGAGTTATAGATCTGGCCACCTGCACAAGGCTGGCCCGGCATCACTAGCTCATCCCCAGTCGTCAGAAGCGTCACCCGCAACCGACGGTAAACCTCGACCTCAGCAGTCCCCACTGACGCGATGACACCAAGATGCCTGCCATCGAGCCGGGTACCCGCTGACACAATAGGCTGACCCGGCTGAATATCCTGACCGGCGGGTCGAATGTTATTGCCCTGCGGTGGCCGTTGCTGCAAACGGACCCTGTCACCCTCAGCCTGACACTGCTCCTGCATGACGACAGCGTCAGCGCCCGGTGGAATTTCGGAACCCGTAAAAATTCGAGCGGCCGTGCCCTTAGCCAATGGCTGCGGCTGCTGACCAGCAGCGATGCGTTGACTGACTGGCAAGCACAGATCATCAGGCAGATCAGCGACGCACACCGCATAGCCATCCATCGCGCTATTATCGGCGGGCGGCACAGCAATCGCAGAGACCAGATCAACAGCCAGTACCCGGTTGCCAGCGTCCTGCAGTGCAACCCGCTCGATCTCACCCACCCGGGGCGCATCCGCCAATAAATGCGCCAGGGCCTGCTTTACGGGGATTAAACCCGAACTGTCACAGTCAGCCGGTTTCATCCCCGGCTCCCACACTGTTCAGCCACATCCGGCATCACCATCTGCACAAAATTACAGGGTTTATGGCGGGCATCAAGTTGTTCACAAATAATCTTATCCCAGGCGGTACAACACGCATTGGTTGAACCCGGCATGGCAAAAATCAACGTACGATTAGCCACTCCCGCAAGCGCCCTGGATTGTACAGTTGAGGTACCAATTTCCGCATAAGAGATCTGCCGAAACAGTTCACCAAAACCCTCGACGGTTTTATCAAACAGTGGGCTTAGTGCTTCAGGAGTCGAGTCACGAGCGGTGAAGCCTGTGCCTCCTGTGACCAAAACAACCTGAATCCCGGTCTCAGCTATCCACTGAGAGACGATTGCCCGCAACTGATAAATATCATCCTGCCGAATAGTTCGCGCAGCCAGATAATGCCCCGCCTCTTCCAGCCGGTTTTGTAATGCATCACCCGAAGTATCATTTGCAGAAGTACGGGTATCAGACACCGTCAGCACTGCAATATTGAGTGGTTGAAAAGGTACGTCACGTTTGTGACTCATGCCATAACTCCTGATTGTTCAGTCACCCGTGGATAAGAACGCACGCTGGGCTAAAACGGGTGAGAGGCTACCGGAACAGCAGCACCCAATGTTTGCTTCGAGGTGAAAGAGTACAACTGAAAAAACCGTAAGGCAAAGCCAATACAGGGAACGGATAGTGATCAGAAATGCAACGCCAGAGAGGGAGACTCCTCACCGCATAATCTTGCCATCCCAACCACCCTGACCAAGCCTTGAAGCCTCAAGTACTCAGCAGGCAATGGCGTATTTTTTTATTTTCTGATACAGCGTACTTTTCGCAATCCCGAGCTGCTTCGCCGCCTGCGTAAGGTTACTGTCTGTATTTTCAATCGCAGACTTAATCGCCAACTTTTCCGCCTCTTCCAGACTAATCGTAGTATTTGTCAGCATATGCTCATCGGTTTTAGTGCTATCAGCAGATGGCTGCAAGTACTCTTCCGGAAGGTCGGATGCCTCCAGTAGTGTATTGGCAGACATGAAACTCATAAATTCGAGTACGTTAGAAAGCTCGCGGATATTTCCCGGCCATTCCATCGCAACAAGCGCCTTCATCAGGCCATCTGAAATCTGTTTACACTCAATCTGATGATCTTCACTGATTCGCTGCAAAATCGATTCAACCAGCTCAGGGATTTCTGCTTTTCTTTCAGACAGTGGTTTAAGCTCCACGACTACGCTGGAAATGCGGTAATAAAGATCTTTTCTGAAGCGACCCTCTGCGACTGCTTTTTTCAGGTCGATATTGGTTGCCGCCACCAACTTAAAGTCCACAGGACGTGCGGTAACATCACCGACCCTGTAAATCTGTTTTTCCTGCAATACCCGCAAAAACAGTGGCTGTATTTCAAGTGGCATTTCGCCAATTTCATCAAGGAACAACGTACCGCCATTGGCTGCTTCGATCTTGCCAATCATGCCGCCTTTCTTGGCACCGGTAAATGCACCCTCGACATGACCAAACAGCTCACTGTTCAAGAGATCGCGGGAGAAGGAACCACAGTTAAGATCAACAAACGGACCGTGCGGATTTTTAGTTTCTGAGTGTATCGCTTTAGCAAAGAACTCCTTACCTGAACCCGTGTCCCCCAGCAACAAAATAGGCAACGGGGTTTTTGCAGCCATTTTAGCTTTGGCCGCTTCCTTGGATACATCTGGGTTAAGCACCGGCATGACCAACTGAGAGCCCGCTGGCGTTCTATTGATATCACTGCCAAAAACAGAAGAGGATTTAGCGGTGCCACTCTGCCCACGGCCGGGGAAATTGATCTTAAAACCCACTATTTCACCGCCCTCTTTATGACTTTTTACCGGTTGCACCCACTCTTCTCGTAACCAGTCTGACGGTATGGTGGCAAGCTCATTTTTCTCGCTACCAAACTGATCAAGCTGCAATCGAAAAGGTGATGTTGGTGAAAAATCCGGGAAGTACCGTTTTATAACCTTGCTGGCATTATTATTGGTACGGATAAATCGTCCCTGGCTGTCACACAGTAAAAAATCGCCTTTACTGGCGTAACGGCTATCCGCCGATAGTGCATCTTCGAGCGTCGCCCACCTTTCGGAATTCAGCATTGCTAACTGCGCCTGAATGACATTTGCCCAAGACACCACCAAAGGAATATGGAAACGGTCAAAAGTTTTGGTCAGACCAGAAACATCAATCACGCCAATACGCTGGCCATCATAAGGATCGTAGATACAGGTGGCGGTACAGCTCCAGGGTTTAAACCCCTCACAATAATGTTCTACGCCATGCACCTGTGTCGGCATATTGGTTTCAATGGCGGTGCCCACCGCATTAGACCCTGACATGCCTTCCAGCCAACCGCCACCGGGCATCAATCCCACGTCCCAGGCATCTTCCAACGTTCGAGGGTCGCCAACAATTTCCAGATTGAGCGCATTTCTGTCAGTGATAAACAACACCGTTTCCAGGTCATCCAACAATAAACGCGCTTGATCTATAGTTGACTGAGCACAGGCCAACAGGTCTTTGTTTTTAATTTTAGTCTGGTGCAGCTTACCTTCCGAAGCAATGCGGGGAGCAGCCTGAATACTTGGGTCAACTCCGGTGGACTGGCAGCGACGCCAGGAATTGAAAATACTAGAACGGACATGAAATCGCCCATCCTGTAATCCATCACATAGAAACCGGTCCCAAGCCTTATCGATCTCTCTCTGGGTGTACACAGAAGAGCTGGTACAGATATCAGCAACTTTGTAGCTAACCACAGTGCTAACCTCTTGTTATTATTTTTTTGAGTTCCTAATAACCGGCTGCGATATTAATGGGGGCTGATGATTCAGCCAAAGGTTTCTCAACCCCCTTGCGGCCAACAGATGTATCTACAAAGACACATCGCCGCGACACAATCCAGTTTTTTGCCTTGCTTGTAGCACTGGCAGTCAGATCTACGAACCGCTTGTGCTGGATACTCTCCCACGTCATGACGAACTGTCTCTGTCTAGACAGCATAAAATAAAACCAGAAAAAACATACTGGCCAGTTATATGAATTAGCTAATACCAAAGACCAATATTTTCATTCTCAATAAGCGCACTAAGTAGCAACTAAAAAAACAGATAAACTTACTACTAAAGAACTGATTGTTGTATTTAATCAATAGTATACAGATTATTGCAGACCCGCTGTTGGCGTTAAGTGATAGCTGCACAATTTGTCTAACCATGTGCACTAAGATTAGACCAAAGCAGTGATTTACAACCAAACCTTTAGCAACTGATTCGGGAAGGGTATGAAATTAAGAGAACAAGAAAAAAGCCACCTGGCATCAGGTGGCTTTGTGCTGGGGATCAATGTTTATCGTTAAAGATAAATTTGGGTTTAAAAATATAAGCCAAGGATGGCATCAGGAACAAGGCGCTCAACGCAGAGACCGATAACCAGATACCTATCAACAATCCCATCTCTGCCTGAAAACGCAGCGATGAATAAAACCAGACACAGACACTCGCGATCAGTACCAGTGCGGTGACTAACACCCCACGACCGGCACAATGCAGCGAGGTAGCGATTGAATCCAGATAGGAATTACCCTTTTCATATTCACTCTTAATCCGGTCACAAATGTAGAGTGCATAATCTACCCCCAGACCAATACCCAGGGCAGCCACCGGCACGGTGTTAATATTCATACCTATGCCCTGCCATGACATAAATGCAAACGTCACCAGATTGGATAGAATCACCGGCACCATAAAGAACATGCCGGCGATACTGGAGCGATACACCACAATACACATAATCACCAGAATAAAGAGTGCCAATGCAATCGACTGAATCTGCCCGGACAGAATCACCTCATTCACCGCAGCAATCACCCCGATTACACCACCGGCCAGGTGAATGTTTGCCTTTTCTACAATGGGGTTTTCAGCAATAAACTGATTAATGCGCGCTATGGCCGTCTGGATTGTCTCACCCTTACGGTCGGTGAAAAACAGGGTAATAGACGCATTTTTCCGATCGGTATCAACAAACCGGTCAAGGTCTCCAGGCTCCGCTGCGTTTTCGAACATATACATCAACTCACCGTTGACCAGACTGTCACTACCAAGCTCCTGATAACGGGTATTGCCCTCTCGCAGGGTTTTATTCACTTCAGGCAAAATATCCGCTATAGACAGGGTGCCGCCAATCTCCTTCTGAGCTTCCATGTAGGTCTGAAAGCGCAGCATGGTATCTAATACTTCAACCTCTTTGGCCTGATTCTGGTGTTCACCGCCGACCACCACAAACATACGATCAGCACCGGGGAACTTTTCGTTGATTTTAGAGGAGTCCAGATTGTATTCAGATGCCGGCCACAGAATAGGACTTCCGGGATTGGCATCGCCCACTTTCAAACCCAATGAGTAGTAACCACATACCAGGAACATGGAGCCGGCAATCATCACAACCACGTAGCGCGCACGAGTTTCCACCACTTTGACACAAAGGTTCAACAAGGGCCGAATTAACTTCAAATCCAGGTTCAGGCCATGCGCATAGGAGTTTGGTTTTTTCACCCAGGACAGCAGTACTGGAGTCAAGATAACCGAGCTCACTGCAACCGTAGATACCCAGACAACCGCCAACACCACCAGTTTTTGCAGCAGTGGTATAGGACTGATGGCAACCACCGCCACACACCCGGCATCAGTAGCGATCCCCAACAAACCCGGCCGCAACAGATCACGCAAGGTGACACTGGCCGCTCTTCTTGAGCAGACATTCTCACCTAATAGATCTATCTCCTCATGGAAGCGGGTGACCATCTGCACCGAGTGCGATACCGCCCTGGCGGTAATAAGCATGGCGATCACGACAACCAGGGGATCAAAATGAATACCCAGCAGGTCTGAAACACCGAGCGCCCAGATAGCACTGACGGCACCTGAGAGCAGCGGCAGTAGTGTGCCCCGCCAGGTACGGTTAATGGCAAACAGCAGTACTAGGAAAATCGCCAGGCCCATCAATACCAGATTCATGGTTTCTGGCAGATAGTGATTCACCCAGCCATACAGGATAGGGTTGCCGACAACACTGATCTCGACATTATCATCTTCATACTGCTTCGCCAGCTGATACGCCTGATCATAGGCCAGGTTGTAGTTCAACAGGTCATCAAAAAAATCCACCGTGACCAGGGTAGCCGTCAGGTCCTTAGAAACATAAGGCCCATAAACCAGAGGGTTCTTCAGAATCGCGCTCTTCAGTTCCTCTATTTCCTGCTGATCCTTAGGAAGGTTAGGCCACATATAGGGCCTACTTTCGATACCTTCTGTGGAGGCCTTAACTTCTTTAAGTTTTTTGCCTGCGATGGAATAAATCTGAAATTCATTGATTGCATCAATTTTCAACAGACCCTGAGTGATGCCCTGGACTTTTTCCAGCACATCCATTGAAAAAATATCGCCCTCTTTCGCCACCACCATAAAGCTGATGATATTTGTACCACCAAAAGTATTCTTAAATTCTTCGTGAGTTTTAATATATTCGTGAGAAGAAGGCTGCAGATCTTCAAAAACTGTTTTCACATCAATTTTTAAAGCAGGGTATGACATAATTAGTGTTACTAAAAATATCACTGCCAATACGATTCTTCTTTTATTTATACACGCAAGCGCAAATTTATCCATTTTCGTCACCGCACCAGTTCACTGCCAGTTTTTGTAAATATTTTTGATTCTGGATTGTACTGACCTACATTGGCGCCTACTGTAATGTAGCCATTATCGATTTTTTCGATTTCCGTGTGCCATGACAGATCTACTTTATCAAACAAGCCGGTTGTCACTGCTGAAAAGTCTTGATTGGCCTCCAGCCAGATGCCTTTATTACCGACCACAAACCATACTTGCCTGTGACGATCCCAGATAACATCCATCAGGTGTTCTTTTAGTTCACCGTTGCTGTTTGCCGGTTGATCCCAACTCAACCCACCATCGTGTGTTGCCAGCATCAGACCATCCAAGCCCACCGCCAGCCCCTCAAGTTCATTGGCGAATTCAATGGCCATTAAACTGTTTTGCTGCTCTATCTGCTTGTCAATTTCCGACCAACTTTGGCCATCATCAAGACTCATAAAAATCTTGCCAAATTCGCCAACAACAATAACCTTATCATCACCTATCTTGATGATATCATTGAGTATTACGTCTTCTTCTTCTTTGGCTTGCGTCCAGCTATTACCGTAATCTGTGGATTTAAGGATTTTGCCGTATTCACCCACCGCCCAAGCTTCACCTTCTGGGTAGGTATGCACGCGGATCAATTTATCGGCCACCTCCGTTTTTGGTACATTCATTTCAATCCAAGTGTTGCCACTGTCTTCTGTCATCAGCAGAACACCTTCATTGCCTACTGCAATTGCCCTACTTTCATCCCAGGCTGCAATATCCTGCAGATGTTGTTGTGTATTTGATTTTTGTATGACCCAAGATTGTCCTGCATTATCAGATTTAAGTATTTTTCCATAATTGCCACATAACCAAATATTGTTGCTATCGATTAAGTGAAGTCCATATATTTTATCCCTTGCTTCAATCGCAGGTTTAATAACCTCTTCAATTGCCACAGTCGGTTTTACAAAAATACCTGCCCACAACAACGCACCTACAATAGCCCAAGGCACAACAGAGATTACTGATTTTTTTATATTTATTGACGCCTTTTCAGCAACAGGCGCTCTGTCAATGCAATAATTTACTGACATGTCATCAACCCATGAAGAAAACTGTTAAGTAGCGTTTTCACACTACTTAACAGCAAAAGTTAAGAGGAAGTTTGATGCATATAATTACGCTTTATTTCGCTATCTTAAGCAGTTGTTTTAAGCTTACATCGGCTTCTTCAACACCCTCTGGGTTAGACTTCATATTTGAAGACCAGGTAGTTGAATAGTTAGCTTTGTAGTCAATAACATGCCCCACGACAGGCATGACTGCCTTATAGCCGTCATCGCCAATGTCCGGACGGTTCTGGAAGATAAAGAATTTCCAGAACTTACCATTCTGGTCATAGGCTTCTCCCAGATATGGGCGTGGCCAGTCTTTTTCCATATACACGATTTTCTTGCTGTATGGATGACCTTCCGGCGGCGTACCCTCTACGACAAACACTTCGCGAGGCTCCCACTCGATGTGTTTGGCGGGGTAATAGTATGGTGCTTCACCCAACGCAACACTTGGGAACTCTTCCAAGGAACCTTCTTTCGATTTATCGACACTCAGCTCGGGGCTGTGGGCAATAGCAAACACCCAACGTGTTTCCAGCAACTTGGTAGACTGGTATTTAGTAGGGATCGCATCCCAGATATCCCAATCATCGTACAGCTGTACCGTCCCGCCAATTGGGTCCATCCAGGCACTACCTGTAAGACGGCGAGCACGACGAACGGACTTCAGGTATGCCCAGGTATCATCTGGCTTAGCTGCACTTGGATCGTTGTAACGAATAGAGAAAGTACCCAGCCCTTTGATATCCTGCGGGCTTTGTGCCACCAGAATGGTTTTCTGCATGATATCGCCATCACCCTCTGTGGTTGGACCACCATCCAGGCGCCCTTCCATGTAGTAACGACGTGACCACCAGCGCTGAACACGTTCTACGCCTTTTTCACCATCGATAAATACAAAGGAGATATCTCGCAAGTCCATGGTTGCACCGTAGGTAGGTGAACGCAGATTCCAGATAATCTTATCCCCGGCATAGGGATCCTTTGCATCAATTTCCTGGGGGTCAAAGAACATACCTGAGTTCCAGCCGGATACCTGACGGGTAGCAGGATCAAACTTGACCTTACCCTTTCCCTGCTGAGTGGCTTCCATGTATTTCGGGTCCATCTCGATCTTTTCAGAGTGACGGATCTTCATGGTCAAACCACGTTCTTTGATCATCCATTGCATACGCTCAGGAATCATGTCGCCGACTCGTTTCCCTTCGAACAACATATCCTTCACCGTTTCAAAGTTATCCTTTGAAATTACGGTTCCTGCAGCCATCTCTCCAGCTGCATGGAGAGGGCTGGATGCAGCCCACAAGAACAGTGCCGCGGCTGACACTTGTTTTAATGATGTCATATTCATTCCATTTGCCTCGTTTTATTAGAATTGGCGGGTTAATGAGAAGACCAACTGGTTATCATCACTAAACCAGTCGAAGAGTGATGCCGAGTTTTCACTGGTACCCAGCGGGTTACGCAGGCCAACTTCGCCAGGAGCAACGTGCTTTTTATCACCATCGTTCCACCACAGGTCTGCCTCAGCTTTCAGACGCCAGTCATCACCGAACACGAACTCAATTGCAGGGATCGCGAAGCCACCGCCATTACTCAGGTCCGTACCAATCACGAAGGACGGGTTGATGGTGTCACGTTTGAAGTTCAGCAGGGTGAACAAGGTCAGGTAAGTGGTGTGCTCTTTCTTGCGCGCACCAAAAGATGCAAACTCGACAATCTCATCATCCTTGTCGTAATCCATAATCCAGGTATCAAACAACTGAATGCTGCTCAGAGAAGGACGGTTAGTACCCAGCCAATCCATCAACCGCAGCTCTTTATCCAGCCGCAGCATGGTGACCAAGGTGTCTTTTTCAATTACCCCACCCCAGCCAGGCAGCGACGACTGCAGGTTACCGAAGTTGTATGGCTTATCGGGAATGAAGGCGAATTCGGCGCTCAGGGTCGAGTCGAGCGTCACGCTGTAACCATTCACGGTCAGGCCAAACACATCAATTTCAGGAAATACCCAGTCACCCAGTACCTGATTGGTGGCCAGCTCACCGTAAGACTGCATTGAGGTCACACCAAACAAACCCGGCACAACTGAATTCGCTGCAGGGTTCATGATCGGCTGTGGATTAAACGTTTTCAGATAAGCGAATGAGTAGCCCACTGAACCGGCAAAGCCATTCCAGCGGATACCATATGTGGTGTCATCCCAGTCGCCATCTTTATGATCAGTGTTGTAGTCAGTGAACGCTGTGAAATCGACACCACGGTAGGGGTGGGGAATCCATCGACCGCCTTCTAGATTGAAGTTGCTGCCCATATCTTCATCCCGGTCAATACCACCGGGACGTACAAATAGGTTCAGGCTGCCATCCAGCTCACTGACATCAATATTGAAGTTGGCTAGCGTCAGCGGTTTGCGCCAGTCTTCATTGTTTTCGAAGAACAGGCGTTTGCGGTAATCGTAACCATGAATCAGGTCCATCGCCTGAAAGAAGTCACTTTCGCCCCACACTAGCTGCTGACGACCCAGACGCACATCGACCCGATCTCCCAAGGAGAAATCGACATAAAATTCACGCAGGAAATCTTCGAAGCTGTCGGTCTGGAACTGGTCCAGATAGTCTTCTGTGGTTGCTGAGCCGCCCGGAGACTGAACTCGGGTCATATCTTCAAGATCATCCAGATAACTGGTCTGATGCTCTTTATCGATCCGACCTATTGCTTTCCAGGCCAGGTTACCGGTTTTGGCATCCATTTCGAGCTGAAGCGACATGCGCGCCATACCCAGATCACCGGTATCATCTCCTTCTGTTTCCTCCTGATCCTCCAGGAACATTGCAGTTTGAGCTCTTAAGTACCCACCGAAGTTGATACTGTAGTCTCCTTCACCAGCAGTCGCTGCTGACCCCATTAACAGACCGGCACCCGCGAGAACGGCCCCGACCATCATATTATTTTTTTTTTTCACTATAACATCCCACAATTTCTACTTGTTATTTGGTCTAGTGTTCAGGCTCTAATGAAAAAAACCGCTATGAAGCACTTTCGTCCTTCTGGGTTTCATTAGCAGGTGAGATATCGCAACTACTGTGCCAAATGACTTGAATGGGATTAAAGTGTTGATTTAAATAATAAAATTATCAAACAGCTTATTCATAATCAGGGGAAACGTACGAATTCCGAACGGAGGAATTCGAAGTTCGTACGATATTACCTCGTGAAAACACTACACGCGGCGTACAACGGGGATAGACAAAAACGCCTATATTGCAGACGTTAACAAGGTAAAGAGTACGGTAGGTAAAAAGTACGGTAGGTAAAAAGTACGGTAGGTAAAAACAGCAAGAGTCTTTCAAGACGAATCACATTAAGCCGGGCAGGCCAGCTTATGACGCAACCAGGCAATGATGCGACCTATCACCGGTAGGGTCTGCATCAACCGTGAACCGTCCCAGTAGTCTTCATGCAAACATATCAGGCCCGCCGCATTTGTTTCGACTCGGCTGGTCCCCTGTACCGACACCTGTCCGGTCAGGCGACTAGTGGCAGAAAAGGTCCAGAACAGATACCCCTGATTCTCTTGCTGCACCACCTGATGCACATCAAACTCAACCTGATCAAGACGGTCAAACATATCTGCCATCAAGGCAATGTAATCATCGCGATTACGAATGTCGTTAAACGGATCACGAAAACAGATACCCTCGGCCGCTATCTCTCTTAATTCCTGCAGATTTGCCACCGATAAGGTTTGTAACAGATCAGCGTAGTGCTGCAACCAGTTATCCTGTGGATTCATTGTTATGTCTCTGTGCAGGCTTTTCGGGCACCACCGTCCGAGCAATTAGGCCCAGATAGAGTCGGTAAGGCAATAAACGTAACAGTTTCAGACAGTATGTAAACCGGCGTGGAAAGGTTATCTCAAACCGGTTGCTTAATAAGCCTTTTAATATGCGCTGAGCTGCCACCTCCGGTTCCATCAGGCATGGCATTGGGAAGCGGTTCTGGTCGGTCAATGGCGTGCGCACAAAGCCCGGATTAATCACTTGCAGTTTCACACCACTGCCCGTCAGATCCAGGCGCAACGCCTCACACATATTGATCAACGCAGCCTTGCTGGCACCATACACAGATGCGGTAGGCAGCCCTCTGTAACCCGCCACAGAGGCCATGACGGCAATCTGCCCGCGTTGATCAGCTAACATCTGTTGTAATGCCGGTTCCAGGCAATTGACTGTACCCTGCAGGTTCACGCGCCAGAGGTTTTGGCAGATATCCGCAGAAAACTGCTGTGCAGAAACCGGCTGATGCGTCCCCGCATTAAGCACCACCAGTTCAGGGGGACCCTGATTCGTTTGCCACTGACGCCAGCACTCACGCACCTGTTCCAAGTCGGTTATATCCATAGCGACTGGCACTATCCTGCCAGCCAAACCCTGGCACTCCTCAGCCAGCGCCTGCAGTTCAGGCAACGTGCGTGACGATACATATACCTGTGCCCCTTGCTCGGCCAACAACCTTGCCAGCGCCCGACCGATTCCGCGACCGGCTCCGGTAATCCAGACCCGTTGCCAGGGCAGGTTCATGCAGCCACCTCACCCAAGTGGCAGCCAGCAGTTAATGGCCGGTGTGCAGTGTGCGAGACTTTGCGAATAAATAGCGTGATCTCTCCCACCTTGATGCCAAATTTATACATCCCGGTCCGGTTCATCAGGTGCGCCTGATCCAATTGGTACATCCAGTCATCCAGGGTCAGTACCCACTCAGTACCATCAACCGGCACTTTGAGCTGGTAGTTCCAGTGCAATGCATTACCCGCTACCTGGCCTACTGCCGTACCGACTACATCAGCAGCCTGTCCCCGATACTTATCCGCCTCACGCTGCAGCTGCCAACAGCGGCTTTGCTGCTCACCATCGGCAAAATAAAACTGCTCATCCAGCACACCTAACTCACCCTGCCAGTGTCCAAGTAAGTCAGCCCGAAAACGCCGGACCACCTTGCCCGAACTGTCCTGCACCATGCCATGGGCTTCAAGGTGGCCATTAAAAAACTCGCTCAATACTAATTCCGGCTGCTCGCCTTGGTAATCCTCAAGGTTCGCTGCACAACCCGCTAACAACACCCAGCAGATCAGACTGAAATATTTCATTACTGCTCTCCCCTCAATTGGCTTGCCAGGGCAGGATATTCCCCATCGGGAGACAGCCAGATTTTGACAAAAGCTTCAACAAATTCGGGCTCTGATATATGCCCCAACCAGCGCCGGTTAAAGTAGAAATGGCCGTGACCATCAGCAGCAATCTCAAAGGCCAGCTGATCCCCCTGACGAATGTCCGGCCATAGCTCACTGAGCTGGGGTAACCAACGCTGGCGCTGCTCCTGACTGGCGAAGGGTTTAAGCTGCTTATCGGTCTCTTGCACAATCATTTCGGCTTTAAAATCACGCAGATACTCCACCTGAAGCAATAATGGCGCGCTAAAGCCGCTGAACTTAGCGTTCGGAGCAAATAATGAGGCTTCATAAATATCGAACCAGAGCACCTCTAGCTGTACCCGGCCAACCTCTGGCCAAACCGGAGGCTGCCGCTCCTGAGCGGCAGACAGCGTGGTTATAAAAAGCATGACCAGAAATAGCCTAGGATGCCTGACAAACATACCGACGCTCCGTAAATTGACTGATCCACAACAACAGTGGAAACAAGGCCGACCAGATCAAGACCAATAAAATAAACACCTGCCACTCAGGCAACCCCAACTGTACCGCACCCAGCCGGGCTGCGCCCAGATAGGTCAAGGCCGCAGAGCCCCCCCCTAAACCAGATGCCAGCCAATAATGCCGCTGAAACCAACTTAACCCCTGCCGGAGCGTGGTACAGAAGGCCAGCCACAACACAACCAACCATAATGGCAGGATCCAGTCAGCATCAGTAAACTGAAAAACCCCAACCAGCGTTAGCAAACTATCAACGATAATCCCACATCCGGCACTCAGTAATATAATCCTGATTTCCAGCACTGGTTGAGGATGGAACTGAATATGCAACACCAGCAACACCAGCACCCATAACACTGCAGTATTACCCAGCAGCACGCAGAGCCACCAGGCCAGCTGGAAACCGATCAAATTAATCCAGATATTTTTTGACATAGCAGGCAACTCCCTCTGTGCTGTTACGAGGTAATGGGTTGCTCAGATCAATGCAAATAAACAGATAGGCACCGCAGCAGAAACAGCTGAGTACTATAAACAGAATGAAGCATATCGGAAAAACTGGGGGTGGCCCCACCAGCCACATTCCGGCACATGAGTCGATCGTTGTGGCTGCTCCCTTCCGGGCCTGACCAGGTTCACGATGTATCATTGCGGAAGGACCGGCAGAACCACCATAACGTGGCTGGAGCAGTGTCCAAACCTTGCCTGAAAAACGACTGTTTGCAGGCAGGGGCGCAGTATAACAGCACTCAAATCGTATGCAAATCACTGTAGCCGCAAATCGATGTGTAAAGATGGGTAAAGCGTGCTGCGTCGCAATATTGGCTATGTATATACTACTGTATCACCTTGATGGATAAACACTTATGGCCGGAAAACCACCTCTTTTGAATACCCCCCACCGCTATGGTCTGCTGACTATCGTTATGCATTGGCTGGTGGCAATTGGAGTCGTTATTCTGTATCCACTGGGGCTGTATATTGAAGCGCTGGATTACTACGATCCGCAGTATCTGACTGTGCCTCAATGGCACAAAGCATTAGGGGTTATGATCGCACTATTGCTGCTGGGCCGGCTGGTCGTACGGGTCATTACTCCAGCACCTGAGCCGTTAGCATCACCTGGTCTCCAGCAGTGGGCAGCCAAACTGACCCATCTCGGTCTCTACCTGCTGTTATTGGTAACGGTGATCAGCGGCTATCTGATTGTCACTGCGGAAGGCAAACCCCTGATTCTGCCGGGCGATATTGCCATTCCAGCGCTACCCCTGACCGTACAGGATATGGAAGAGTATGCAGGCGAAATACATTTTATCGCTGCCACCCTGATTCTAGGGCTGGCCAGCGGACATATGCTGGCAGCGCTAAAACACCACTTTATCGATCGGGATAACACCCTGAAACGTATGTTAGGCAAATAACGAGGGACAGTAATGAAGAAACGTAACTTATTGGCAGCAGCCAGTCTCGCTGCACTGATGACAGCAACAACTGCTAATGCAGCTGAATATCTGATTGATACCAAGGGTGCGCATGCCTCTATCCAGTTCCGTATCAGCCACCTCGGCACCAGTTGGTTATTAGGCCGTTTTAATAGTTTTTCTGGCTCGTTTGATTACGATGCCGCTCAGCCGGAGAATGCCTCTGTTAACGTCGACATTGATGTAACCTCCATCGACTCTAATCATGCTGAGCGAGATAAACACCTGCGGGGTGAAAAATACCTGAATACTGACAAGTTTCCCGACGCTTCCTTTGTCAGCAGCAGCTTTTCCCCTGATACCGACGGCGGCGGTGTGATGAAAGGCATGCTGACGCTGTATGGCACTACCAAAGCGATTGAAATTGAGGTGGATAAAGTCGGTGAAGGTGCTGATCCCTGGGGCGGTTATCGTGCCGGATTCAGTGGTATCGCTGAAATTAAACCAAAAGATTTTGGTCTGACATTCAACCTGGGACCCGCTGCTGAAACGGTTTACCTCACGCTGAACATTGAAGGGATTCGTCAATAACCATTACAGCACCGCAGCCTTACGCCTGCGGTGCTGCTGGTATATAAATTAGAGCTTAAAGCGGGCCACCAGTTGGTTCAGGTCATGAATCTCCTGACGAATCTGATCCGTCGCACCCACCACCCGCTGGGTGTCATCCCGCGTCTGACGCGCCACATCGGAAATACTCACCACCCGACTATCAATCTCAGTCGCCACACTGCTCTGTTCTTCAGTGGCGGTGGAAATCATGGTGTTCATCGAAGATATGGCTTCTGCAGATTCAATAATATGCGACAGAGAGCCGGCCGCTGTTTTTGCCAGCTCACTACTGCGCTGGGCAATATCGGTGCTCAAAGACATGGATTGGACAGCACCCTCTGCTTGCTTCTGCAACCGTTCAATGATGCCCTGAATCTCCTTGGTAGATTGCTGGGTACGCTGGGACAGGGTTCTGACCTCATCAGCCACCACCGCAAAACCGCGGCCATGATCACCGGCACGTGCCGCTTCGATGGCTGCGTTCAGGGCCAGCAGATTAGTTTGCTCGGCAATGCCATTGATCACCGAAGTCACATTACCCACCGCCAGGGTTTCTTCCTCCAGCGCCTGAATGATGCGTGCCGTATCCTGCAGCTTAGCGACCATCTGTTCCGCCTGGTCCTGCGCTTCGCCAACGATGCCACCACTGGATTTGGCATGACGATCGGCATCGCCAGCAGAACGCTCAGCTGACACTGCGTTAGAGGCTACCTCCTGCACCGTCGAACTCATCTCGGTCATTGCTGTGGCGACCTGTTCGATATCCTGATACTGCAGATTTACGCCGCGTTCAGTATCACCAATCGCATGTACCACATTCTGCACATGGCGTTCGGTGTTCCGGGCCACCCGTTGCACCTGCTGCAGCACTGTACCGATATGTTCCAACATCAGGTTATACGCCTGATACATCTGGCCAATTTCATTATCGCTATGGGTCAACTGAAACCGGTGGGAAAAATCACCCTCACCGACTTCATTCATCCGCAGCTGCATACGCCGGATATTCTGCATCAGTAGCTGCACCGTCCCTTTATAGGAGATGACAATTAACAGCAGGGTGCCGACAATACAGAGCAACGCAAAAATCAGCTGATGCGTCGCACGTTGCTTAGACTGCTCGGTTAACATCACCACGGCCTGATTCATATTTTTCAGCACCTGGGGTGACTGCTGCGTCAATGCCACTAACGCCGAGTGATCGCCGGTTGCGACATACTGGTCAACCGAGACGCGGTATTCCTGCCATAAGCCCCAAACATGCTCCAACTGAGCCCGCACTTGAGAATTACTAATAGGCGTCATACCGGTTTCCGGATCGCCATTGAGCAGACGCTCATGACTGGCCTCGAATAACGAGATGGTTTTTTGCAAGGTCGCGAGCTGCTCAACATCTGCGCGCACCTGCAAGGCCTCTTTCGCCACTTTCTGGCTCAACATGCGTTGCCGGCCCGCCATGTTGATGCTTTGCGGATCGACCGCCAGACTCATATACAGCGAAATCCCGGATGCAACCGCCAGCAAAAAAATCAGGCCATACACCAAAGTAAACTGACGCTTGGCCGTTTTACAGCCAAGGGCACGCATTAGACTGTCTATCATGAAACTTCCCCCGGAAGTGCAAACACGAATGGTATGAATTTAAGCAGAAGGTTGCTTAGCCGTCATGGGTCACGACAGCAATTCTGATGGTATCCATCTCCAGGCTGGCGTTTTGTAATGCTTCCATTACCTGTTGTTGGAAGTCGGCTAGGTCCTCGATTTCTTGATCCCGGATATTCGGATTCACTCGCGCCAGTTGTCGCAGCCGTTCAACCTCAGCTTGCAGTTCAGTCTCAGCCTGTTGAATGGCGGCAGTCAATAAGGCCTGCTGTTCTGGCCCAATACCAGCTTCTAATTGATGTGCCAGTGCCTGAATCTCAGCACGTGCGTGTGAGATCAGCTTCAGTCCCAGATTTTTACCCACCGGTTTTGCCAGTGCCTGAAAATGCGCCAATGTGATGATTTGACTGAGATCATTGCCGTTACTGTCAATCACCTTACGCACCGTAGCGGCTGGCAAATAACGGTGTAACTGCAAGCCCCGTCGCGCTGGCAGGTGTAAGCTAAATACCGCCTCAACCAATAAACTACCCTCCTTCAGCGGGGGCAGTTTCATGGTACAAATCGTAGCGTTACCGTATCCGCCCTGTAACATCATCTCCATGGCACCAGCCACCATCGGGTGCTCAACGGTCAGGTATTGCAGGTCCTCTCGGGACAGGGCTTCATTGCGCTGAAACGTCACAGTAGCACCATCTTCGGACAGGCCGGGAAAGTTGTGACAGATCATGTGATCACCGGGGTGCAACACCAGACCATGACTGCCGTAGCTTTCCTGTTCAACACCAAAATGATCAAATATCCGCGACATGTACCCGGCCATGCGGGAGGGTTGCGATGCAGCTTCTACAGCGTCCAGCACCTCAGCTGCAGCATCTGCATCACAGGAGTTCAGTTCCAGCAGCCGGTCACGTCCTTGTTGCATGGTTGCTTTCAGTTCAGTGTGGGCATCACGTGTTTGCGCCAGCAGCGCATCGACAATGGCATTGTCTCCAGGGGATTGCATGGCACTCTGTAGCGCATCAGCAAATTGCTGCAGCAATATCTGGCCATCCGGGCAGACCCGTTCAAATGCGTTCAGCCCCTGGTGATACCAGTTCAGTAGCACCTGCTGCGCACTCTGCTCAAAATAGGGAACGTGAATGAGCACATCATGGCGTTGACCGATACGATCTAACCGGCCGATACGCTGTTCAAGCAGATCAGAGTTAAGCGGCAGGTCAAACATCACCATATTGTGGGCAAACTGAAAGTTGCGGCCTTCACTACCGATTTCAGAACAGAGCAGGATCTGGGCTCCGTGCTCTGTTTCCGCAAAATATGCAGCCGCGCGATCACGCTCCAGCAGGCTCATGCCCTCATGGAATAACGCGGTCCTGACACCTTGATACAGGCGCAGCTGTTTCTCCAGCGCCGCTGCAGTCTCCGCTTTGGCACAGATCAACAGAACTTTCTCACTGCGATGTACCTGCAGCCACTTCACCAGCCAATCCGTCCTGGGATCTTCAGCGACCCAGTTTTCACCCAACAACAATTCTGGGTGTAACAGCTGATCAATGCTGGCCTGTTGCGCATGTGACTGAAAACCCTGTGGGGCTGGCAACGGGTGGGGCTTAAGTTCACGGTTAGGAAAGCCCTGCACACCCTCACGGGTATTACGGAAAAGTACCCGTCCAGTGCCATGCTGATCCAGCAGTTGCTGAACCGTCTGTTTTACCTCAAGCTGCAACGTTTCTGGCTCAGCCGCCGCTTGTTGCAGTTGCTGCAAATGCGCATCACCCAAACGCTCAGCCAGCGCCAGACAGAATGCTTGATCCTGCAGTGCCTGATGGCCACTGTCCTCAGCTAATAGACGCTCAATCAAATGGCTTATCTGGCCATACTGCTGTTCATCTAGCAAAAACTGCTGCAAGTCATGGTATCGCTCCGGATCGAGTAACCGCAGTCGGGAGAAATGTGCTGCCACCCCAAGCTGCTCCGGGGTCGCCGTCAGCAACAGCAGACCGCGGATCTGCTGTGATAAGCGCTCTATACAGCGGTAGGCATGGCTGGCACCAGCCTCACTCCAACCCAGGTGATGCGCTTCATCCACCACCATAAGATCCCAACCCGCAGCTTCTGCCTGCTGCAATAACTGGTCATCTCTGGTTAACAGCGACAAAGGAATAAGCACCCGCTGTTCATTACTAAACGGGTTGCCGCTTTCAGCCTCACAGCGTGCTGCATCCATTAGGCTAAAGCGCAGATTGAAACGGCGCAGCATCTCTACCAGCCACTGCAATACCAGACTGTCGGGCACAACAATCAGCACCCGGCTGGCCAACCCTGAAATCAGTTGCTGATGGATAATCAGACCAGCTTCTATGGTTTTACCCAGACCCACCTCATCCGCCAACAAGACCCTGGGAGCAATTCGGCTACCCACTTCCCGGGCGATATAGAATTGATGCGGCAAGCCCTGTACCCGAGGACCAATCAAGCCATAAGCAGCGGATTGCTGATGTTCATACTGCAGGTCCAGCGTTTCCAGACGCAGTTCAAAGTGACGCAGCTTATCAATCTGCCCGGCAAACAAGCGTTCATATGGTTTACTGAAATGGACCTGGCTTTCGAGACTACATTCATGAATCGACTGAATTTCGCCGTTGTCTGTCTCACCATGATAAAGCACACAGTCTGCAACCCACTCATGTTCGACTACCTGCAGGGACAAGCCATCCTGGTCGGTAATCCAGTCACCGATGGGGTAGATAATGCGGCTCAGCGGAGCATTTTTTTCAGCATATATGCGCTGTTCCTCTATGGCAGGGAAAAAGATTTCAACCCGCCGCGAAGCTATCTCCGTCACAATTCCCAGCCCAAGTTCCGCTTCAGCATGGCTGAACCAACGTTGACCAACAGCAAAATTTTCTTTCATTAACAAAACTCTAACGCTTGAAACTGTGTAACACAGCAGGAGTGACAGAAGGCGAGCGGATGATAGGCGAACCACAGAGGGAATGCCAATATACCGCTGATTTTTTCAGCCTCTCTTCCCTTGTTACGCTCTTTATAGTAACTGTAGATGGCAATGTCATGTTTGGTGGAAACTTAAGTGCTGCGCAACCCTCAACCCCCTGTCATTCGACCGGCATATAGGCTGACAACAGGGCTATTGTGTACCCTGTTCCTGGTGGGTTTATCCGGCTGCGCCACCTCGATCCAATCCAAACTACCCGAAGTAGCAGAGCAGAGTGTAACTGCTTCATCGGCTGCCTCAGAAGCCAAACCTCAGCCTAGCATATTCCCAACCTCGCAAGCGCCGGATATTCATAGTGCACTGGTGGCTCATTTTGAACAGTGGCGGGGAGCGCCGTATCGTCTGGGTGGACAGAGCAAGCAAGGTGTCGACTGTTCCGGCTTTATGCAACTAACCTTTGCCAAACTGTTTAATCTGCAACTACCCCGTACCACTCAAGATCAGGCCCGGACAGGCTGGCAGATCAAACCGCATCTACTGACCAGCGGTGACCTGGTTTTTTTCCGTACCGGCTGGCGGCGTCAACGTCATGTCGGCGTCTATCTGCAAGATCAGGTGTTCCTGCATGCTTCTACCAGTCGCGGCGTTATGCTCAGCCGACTGGATAACCCCTATTGGGCAAAAGCGTTCTGGAAAGCCATGCGCCCCGCAGCCAACTTACAGCTGGCCATACCTGACCTAACCGACACCCATCCGGGTAAACCGCAGCCCAACGACAGTGCTGCCAGGCGCTGATCCACTATACTCATACACCCAACCGTAGGATTAGGAGGACCAGCATGCGTATCTTTACGCTGATCGCTACCCTGCTTGTTTCATGGCAGCTACAGGCAAAAACTGTTGAATACCTAGTCGACGATGACGTCTATGAGGGTTATTTTCTCTCGGCAACAGCAGAATCACCGTTGGTGCTGTTATTACATGACTGGGATGGTCTGACCGATTACGAAGTTCGCCGCGCACAGATGCTCAATACCCTGGGCTATGCGGTCTTTGCCGCCGACCTGTTTGGTAAGGGCATTCGGCCAGAACGCGTTGAAGATCGGCGACAACATACCGGGGAGCTATATAAAGATCGCCAGAAAATGCGGCGGCTGATGCAGGCAGCCCTCACCACGGCGGCAACCCTGGGGGGCAATCGCAACAATGCCGTGGCTATAGGCTACTGCTTTGGTGGTGCCGCTGTGCTGGAGCTGGCGCGGTCAGGGGAAACATTACAGGGGTTTGCCTCGTTTCACGGCGGCCTCACCACACCGGAAGGACAGAACTATCAACAGTCGCAAGGGCCTATCATCATCTTTCATGGCAGCGCCGATGGCAATATCACCCTACAACAATTTGCCGACCTGGCAGAAGAACTAGAACAAGCGAGAGTAAGCCACGAAATGATCACCTACAGTGCGGCACCCCATGCATTCACTGTATTTGGTTCATCGCGATACCGGGCGGATGCAGACCGTAAATCCTGGCAACGATTTATTCTTTTCCTGCAAAGCAAAACACAAAACACCCCTTAAGACCTGATTAAACCGGCCTTTTATGTTGTAATGCGGTATCCGCTCTTTGTTATCGGTCAGGCATACTGAATGGCACAGGTTACCAGCCTTTTTGCTTACATTACTCGGTTGTTTCTACACCGTTACTTTATCATCAGCTGGTTGATTTTGGCCGGTATGTTATCGCTGGCCAATTGGTATATTTATAAACAGGAAGTCGCTGAAATAGACCACTTGACCGCGGCGGAATCAACGCTGATTATTAGAAATGTCAGCATTGCCCTGGGTAAACGGATGCGTTGGGCAGCCAAGGATGTTCAGTTTCTAACGGCACACCTCAGCGACATGTATCAGCAACAGCAAGCCAGCGGCACCCGGCAGCAACTGATTGAAGAACTGTTTCTGCGTTTGCTGCACTCTCGTGCCGGCCTTTACACCCAAATCAGCTTGATCGCGCCGACAGGCCAGGAAACCTCACGCACCGAATACAATAATGGCAAAGCGCGCATCGTTCCTTCGAGCATGCTGGAAAACAAAAGCGGCCAATATTACGTTCAGCAAGCTCTGAACCTTGCACCCGGCGAAATCTACCTGTCACGTTTTGACCTGGACGCCGCATTCGGTGAGCTTATTCAGCCTTACCAGCCCACTGTGCGTTTTGCCGCGGCACTGCATGGCCCGCACAACGAAGTCCTGGGTATTGTGGTCATTCACTATGATGGCAGAGACCTGTTCCAGCGTATCTCCAGTTTCGGAGCCAGTGACCTCTGGTTAGTAACTCAGGACGGCGGCTGGCTCAAGGGCCCGGACCCCAAACGTGACTGGCAATTTTTATTTCCCGAGGCCAAATTTTCCGGTATCAAGGAGGATTTCTCCCACCTGTGGCAGCAAGTGCAAGACAGCAAGGCAGACACACCAATCAAGCTGCCTGATGGTTTGCTAACCACAAACCGCTTTAAACCCCTAGAGCGGATCGCCAGTGATTACCTGCCACTACGCAGTGAGTTCAACCACTGGTACGTCGTGCGGTATATACCGCAAAACGCGATAGCAGCGAAGCATCAGCCACTGCAGGCTCATATGTGGCGCATATTCAGTCTGACACTGGTAATGGCAACACTGGCAGCACTGTATATTGGCCTGCTGTGGCAACAGCGCCGCCAGGCAACGCAGGAACTGCAACAAAAGAACGCGACCCTGGCGTTACTTAATCAGCACTTGGAAGCTCTCGCCAGCACAGACCACCTGACACAAGTGGCCAACCGCCAGGCGCTGGAGCATGAATTACAGCGCAATATTGCTTTGACCAACCGCTACCAGCGACCCTTTTCTGTGCTGCTGCTGGATATTGATCGATTTAAATTGATTAATGATACTCAGGGGCATACCACGGGTGACCGGGTATTGCAGGACATTGCCCGACTACTGACAGATTCAACCCGCTTGGTCGATATGGTTGGCCGTTGGGGGGGTGAGGAGTTCCTGGTGATTTTACCGGAAACCACGCTCGTGGAGGCAGTGACCCTGGCTGAGAAGCTACGCAGCCTGATAGAAAACCACGAGTTCAGTCACCATTTCCCGGTAACCGCCAGTTTCGGCGTCGCTCAGTACATTGAAAGTGAACGGGAGTCTTACTTAATCGCCAGGGCCGATGACCTGCTGTACAAAGCAAAAGAGAGTGGCCGCAACAAAGTACTGCCAGCGCCAGGCAACATCGATTCGGCGTAAATCAGCCGCACTATTTCGCCATACGTGATTGCAGGTCTTTCCACAGTTTAAGCCGACTGGAGCCCCCCACACGTTTACCGGTACCACGCCCTTTTGCCAGCCACAAACCATCACCGTTGAAACTGTATACCGGCACCAGATCCCGACGTTTGCTCGCTGGCAGAAGTTCCGGGTTCAAGTTATCCAGAACCAGCGGAATTTCATTTTCAACCGGATAATAGGTAAGCACCATATGTGCTTCATTCCAGTTAAGTGCTTTAACATAGGTAATGCGCAGTTTTTTATCACCAATACCCAGCTCACGCAGGGTGAAATATTTGGCGATAGCATAATCTTCACAATCGCCGCCAAAAGTGGTGAGCTTTTCAAACGGCGTCGCCCAGTAATCGCTAACGCCCCAGTGCTGTAAATCAGTGTAGTAAGGCACGAGGTTGAAGAAATCATTCACCTCCCGAACTTTGTCCAGTTCGCTGAGGTCAGCGTTTTCACGCACCAGTTTGGCCAGCGCGTTAAGCCGCAATACTGCCGTCTGGCCAAATTTTTTCTCGACCCGGTACAGCAAACCCTCGCTAAAGTTAACCAGGTTTCCCGCCTGCACCAGCGGCACAGCAGCCAGCAGGGCTGCGCCAAAGGCAGCTCTGAATAGCCGATGATACCGTCGCCACATGGATTGTTTCCTCATCGGCTGGCCGCAGTAATGCCAATTTCCTTGACGGTTTGATAATCCGCGTCTGTCTCAACCGCCTCGGCAACAATCTCAATATTCAGCAATTCGCCCAACTCTTTCAACGCTTCAACCCAACTACGTTTTTCCGGATCTCGACTGATCTGTTCAGTGTAAGCTCGAGCCAGACGGATATAATCAAGCTGATATTCTTTAATGGTATCCAGCGATATAAAGCGACTTTCGAAACGTTTCAGAATCACTTTCGCACCGCTACGATGCGCAAAGTCGATAAAGGATTTGAAGGCTGTCAGATCCTTAGTTGCGGCATATGCAGTAATACTGAACACCAGATTGCCGGCAATATCTGCATTGTCCTGCAGCAAGCGGTACAACTCTGAGCGGAAATTGTTGTTAGACAGGGTGGTAAACGACAGGTTGACCGCCACCCTATGCTGTATCTGCCGCGAACGGATCTGCTCCAGTACCGTGCGCACCACAAACATGTCAAAGGTAACGATTTCACCCAACGTTTCTGCAACTGACACAAATGTACCAATCGGCAGTGCCTGACCATTGTCATCCTGCACGCTGGACATCGCCTCTTCCAGCACTAACTGGTCAGTGCTACCGTCAGCTAGCGAGTATGCCTGTTGCGCATATTCAATCTCGATGCGCCGCTCACTGATCACCTTACTCACCAGCGCTTTCCACTCATCCAGGCCGCGGGCATTGCCGCTATCCTGATTGATGGCAAAGCTGTTGGCACCGATCAGCAATGCTTTTTCATACGCCTCGGTTGCTGCAGCCACCATGGCAGCTGTAGTACTGTGTGGATCAAAGGCCACGCCACCCATATGTGCCACATCGGCTTTATCATAGCGACTGCCCAGCTGTTCCATCCGCGCCAGAATTTTCTGACACAGCCCTTCTGCTGCTGCCTGATCAGCACAGTCGGCAATTAAGATAAATTCTGCGCCGACAATACGATACAGACAGTCACCGCTAACACCAGCATCCGTCAGTCCATGGCGCACCGCATCAACAAACTCGCGAATAAAATCATCAACCTGACCCGAGCTACGGGTGCTGGCAAAACCACCCAGGTCAGCAATACGAACCAGGAAGATATGCCCCTGCCCTCTGCTGATAAACCGCTCTTTCATTTCGGTTTCAAAGGTACTGCGGGTTTCAAGGCCGGTAAGATCATCCACCCGGAGCCGTTTTCCGGTTTCTTCCAGCCGGCTATTAAGGTTGGTGATGACTTTCTCGATCTTGCCCGACATCAAGTTCATCGACTCCGCCACATAGCGAATTTCTGTGGTCCAGGGCAGGTTATCAATGGTTTCAAATTTACCATCGGCAATATTACGTGCCTGTTTGCTGATGCGGGATAACGGGCTAAGCACCCAGCGCAGCATAATAATCAACAGTAACACTGACACGGCAAAAGCAATGGCAGAATAAGCCAGACTCCGCTTGGCCTGCTGCCAGAGTTTAAGGTAACCAAAGCCAGGATGAATGGTGACATAAATGGTGCCACCGGGTATCCAGCCTGCATCGATATCAGATTGCGCTGTGGCGGTGGTCATCGGTAACAGGTTGGTAAACCATTCGGGCACTTCAGCAAAGGATTTGGGGTTCGTTTTACGCACCAACTCCTTGCCTTTGTTACTCTCCAGTAAAATTTCCAGATAGTAACCACGGTCAAAAATGGTGTTGACCATGGTTTCCAGAATCGGATCTGTTTCATCCAGAATATAAGGGCTCAGAGACAGTCCCATCGACGTAGCGGTATCCTGCGCGTGGACTTCTGACTCAACCTGCAGATACTCACGTATATTGTTGATACTGGTGATGTAGTTGACCGAGAAAATAGCCAAAAAAATCAGCGAGATGAGCAACAGTAGCTGCTTTGACAGCGTCATCGGCGAGTGCCTCCGGTGTTCGAACTGAATAGCCGGGCGTCAGACACGCCGTCAGGCCGGTTTTAGCTCTAGCCTAGATGAAACACGCGTGAACTGTCCAGAACCTTAGTGCCGGGAAGTCCCGTGATAGTGCCGTTTAGGAGAAAGTCTTAGATAACAACAAGAAAACCCGGCTAGAGCCGGGTTGGTCGGTTAAGCTGCTGCCTCTTGCGTCTCATCGACAGAACTGCGAATCAGGTGGTCAAACGCCGCCAGGGACGACGTGGCTCCCGCCCCCATCGCAATAATAATCTGTTTATAAGGCACGGTTGTCACATCCCCTGCCGCAAATACCCCCGGCAAGGAAGTCTGACCCCGGCTATCGATCTCAATCTCACCATACTCAGACAGCTCCAGGGTATCCTTGAGCCATTCAGTATTCGGTACCAGACCGATCTGGACAAACACACCCGCCAGCTGCAGTGAATGTGATTCACCACTGTTGCGGTCGGTATATTGCAACCCGGTCACCCGCTGACCATCACCCAGGACTTCGGTGGTCTGGGCCTGTTTAATGATACTGATATTGGCCATGGAACGGGCTTTGCGCAGCAATACTGCATCAGCCCGTAACTGGTCACTGAACTCCAGCACGGTGACATGCTCAACCAGGCCGGCCAGATCAATCGCTGCTTCGATACCGGAGTTGCCCCCACCGATCACCGCTACCTTTTTGCCTTTAAATAACGGACCATCACAGTGCGGGCAGTAAGCCACGCCCTTACCACGATACTCCTGTTCTCCCGGTACATTCATCTCGCGCCAGCGTGCTCCGGTCGCTAGAATAACAGCACGGCTTTTCAGACTGGCCCCGCTTGCCAAAGCAACCTCCAACAGGTCCCCCTGCGTCAGTCCTGTTGCCCGCTGGCCGTTGACCAGATCAACATCGTAATCCAGAACGTGCTGCTCCAATCCTGCCACCAGTTTCGGGCCTTCAGTTGCCTTAACTGAGATAAAGTTTTCGATCGCCATGGTATCCATCACCTGGCCACCAAAACGCTCTGCCACAATACCGGTACGAATACCCTTGCGCGCCGCATAGATGGCGGCAGCTGCCCCGGCAGGGCCACCGCCGACCACCAGCACGTCATAGGGTGCTTTTGCTGCCAGTGCCGCCGCCTGTTGGTCGGCGCCACCACTGTCCAGCTTATTCAGAATTTCCGCCAAACTCATACGGCCCTGACCGAACAGCTCACCATTCAGGTATACAGACGGTACCGCCATAATATTGCGTTCTGACACCTCATCCTGAAACAGGGCACCGTCAATCATGGTGTGGCTAATATTGGGATTTAATATCGCCATTAAATTCAGCGCCTGCACCACGTCCGGGCAGTTCTGGCAAGACAGTGAAATATAGGTTTCAAACTTCAACTCACCCTGCAAACTTTGGATCTGCTCGATGGTTTCCGCTTTCTCTTTAGATGGATGACCACCGGACTGCAACAGTGCCAGTACCAGCGACGTAAATTCATGCCCCATCGGAATACCGGCAAAAGCGATTCTGGACACTTCCCCCTGGGGAGCAATCGCCATCTGTGGCGCCCGGCCCTGTGATTGTTCATCCACCTGCAGGGAAATCTTATCGCTCAGGCCTGCAATATCTGTTGCCAGTGCCTGCAGCTCCTGCCCTTTATTACTGTCATGGCTCGACACGGTAACCTCTATCGGATTAACGATTTTCTGCAGGTATGTGTCCAGCTGTTGCTTCAAAGTATTATCTAACATGATCAAATCCTGAGTCGTTACCGGTCAAAAAAAGGCCCCGTGCCCGGGGCCAGGTTTGTTGCTTGCTGGAGATCAGATTTTGCCAACCAAATCCAGGGAAGGCGCCAGAGTCGCTTCGCCCTCTTTCCACTTGGCCGGACAGACTTCACCTGGATGAGCTGCCACATACTGAGCCGCTTTCAGTTTGCGAATCAGATCATTGGCTTCACGACCAATACCTTCTGCAGTCACTTCTACGGCCTGGATGATACCGTCAGGATCAATCACAAAGGTGGCACGATTAGCCAGACCCTGATCTTCACGCATGGCACCGAAGTTGCGGGTAATGGTGCCGGTCGGATCACCGATCATGGTGTACTCGATTTTACCGATAGTGTCGGAAGTGTCGTGCCACGCTTTGTGGGTGAAGTGGGTGTCAGTGGATACTGAGTAAATTTCTACACCCATTTTCTGAAACTCGGCGTAATTGTCGGCCAGATCACCCAGCTCAGTTGGGCAAACAAAAGTGAAATCGGCGGGATAAAAGAACACAACTGACCATTTACCTTTCAGATTTTCATCAGAGACTTCGATGAACTCGCCACGTTTAAATGCAGACGCGTTGAAAGGTTTGATTTCCGTGTTGATTAAAGACTGTGACATGTTTCTCTCTCCTGTGAGCGCTATGAATCGTTTCGACAGAAGAGAGATTAAAATAATTTATTGAATTTAAGAAATTGATAGTTTTAAGCAAGGTGATTGGTTTTTTTTATCAACCTATGGCCCGCGTGAAAACTCCACCAACTTTTCCAGCCGCTCAATGATATGCCGCCCAATTGGCAAGGCCGATGTAGCCGCCGGTGAAGGGGCATTACACACCACTAATGCCCGCGCTGTTTCAGTAAACAGAAAGTCATCCACCGGCGTACCATCCATGCGTACTGCCTGGGCACGAATACCGGCCGGATAGGGTTGCAGGTCATCCAGCGTCAGTTGCGGACAATATTTATGCACCAGACTGAGATACCCCCGCCGGGACAGGGAGTTTTTCAACTCAGCCATACTGGTTCTGAAATGCTTCAGCACCAGGCGCAGGGTACCGGGATAGGTCAGAATTCTCAGCGCCTCGGACAACTCAAACTGCCCCCGCCGATAACCTTCCCGATGCAGCGCCAGCACCGCATTAGGCCCCACCGTAACACTGCCATCAATCATACGGGTTAGGTGTACTCCCAGAAACGGCAACGCGGGGTTTGGTATCGGATAGATCAGATGGTTAACGATCTGGTTATGCTGTTCTGCCAGGCGGTAATACTCACCCCGAAACGGAATAATACGAAACTCAGGTTTTTGTCCCAACATACTGACCAGCCGATCAGAATGCAGTCCGGCACAGGCCACCATATAACGCGCCTGATAGCGTTCATTACCGCAATACGCCGTGATACGGTCATGAAACTGCTCTAACCGTGCCACTTGTTTACCATATTCAATGGTACCACCAGCGGCACAGAACAGTTCCGCCAGTTTTTCGGTGATTGTGCGGTAATCAACAATGCCGGTAGAGGGCACAAAGATCGCCCCCAGCCCGGTGACGTTGGGCTCCCGGGCAGCAAGGCCCTGCTGGTCCAATACTTCGATGGCAATGTCATTGTCGTGACAACGCTGTTGCAACACCTGCATCCGTTGCAGCTCATCAGCCGTGGTTGCCACCAGCAATTTACCGCATTCATCAAACGGAATCTGATGCTCACGACAGAAGGCTTTGGTTTCCGCATTACCCTGTTTGCAGAAGCGCGCTTTCAAGCTACCTGGGGCATAATAAACGCCGGCATGAATAACACCGGAATTGCGACCGGTCTGGTGGCTGGCTAACGCCGCTTCTTTTTCCAGCAACAGAACAGAGCGATCGGGATAGCGCTGTTGCAACTGCCAGGCCGTGGCAAGCCCGAGAATGCCACCACCGACAATCAAAAAATCATACAACGCCTTATGCGTATTCAATTGTGACTTCCTTCTTAAGTGACACCCAATTGGAGGTTGTTTCAGACTGGCTCTTGAGACCAATCAAACCGGGCAGCCTGCCCCGCCTGTACCGCCTGATGCCAGCGCGGCGCATCCACCAATTCACCCTCTGCATTGTAGGGTGGATAGGCCAGCTCATGCTGGCGACAGAAACGCGCCAGTTCTCGGTGATCCCATTCAAACAGGCAACGCTGTATCTCATCATCCGATAAACTGGGGCTGTCATAGCAGCCTGCCACCATGCGCTGGTGCTGAGCTTCAGCCAGAATAATGCCTGCCGCTGTGGATACATTCAGTGACTGTACCGCACCCAGCATAGGAATCACCACATGCACATCCGCCAACTCGGCTGCCCGTTCACTGACACCGAATTTCTCCGCCCCCAATAACAGCGCGCAGGGCTGAGTATAATCAAACGATCGGTACGCAATGGCGCGTTCCGAAAAATGTGCCGCGACCAAGGTCATGCCCTGAGCCTTGATCCTGTCATAGGCCGATTGAAAAGTGTCATGTTGCTGACACTTTACATACCTATCGCTGCCTGAAGCTGTGCCCCGATAATTGCGATAACCGACCTCTGGCACCACTGTATGGATGAGGTGCATACCCACCGCATCAGCATTACGCATCAAAGCAGACAGGTTACGCGGTTTATTCACCTGATCAGCAATCAGTGTGAAATCGATTTGGCGGCGTTGCAGAAGCTGGCGCAAAGTTTCCAAGCGTTGCGGTGTCATGACGGGGTTATCCAGTCGCCGGGGAAGGCAGCATTATACCGGAGTTAACGTTTCGTCCACAGCCAGATATCGCCCCATCCCACAGGCCTGTGCCATAATAGGCGCCTAAATAATTGTGAAGACCTGACCATGACCGATCTGCCAGCCATCATCGCTTATCAGGGTGTACCCGGAGCATACTCTCATCTATCCTGCCGCACGGCTTTTCCGGAACTGCAGCCATACGCCTGCAACACCTTTTCCGACGCCATGTTTATGGTAGAACGGGGTGAAGCACGGCTGGCGATGATTCCGCTGGAAAACTCTACAGCGGGCCGGGTTGAAGAGATCTATCGGCTGATGCCCCAAAGCAAACTGCATATTGTCGGTGAGCATTTTGAGCCGGTGAACCACTGCCTGCTCGGCCTGCCGGACAGCACGCTGCAGACTATCGAATCAGTGTCATCTCACCCCCAGGCCCTGGCGCAGTGCCTGCAACATACTACCGAGCTAGGCCTTGACGCAGTTGCCAGCCTGGATACAGCCGGTGCGGCAGAACAACTCAGTCAGTCCGGCAATACCTCTCAGGCCGCGATTGCGTCCAGCCTGGCAGCCGAGCTGTACGGCCTGAAAATTCTACGCGACAACTTCCAGGATAAATCGGGCAATACCACTCGGTTCCTGATTCTGGCGCGTGACAGCCACATGCCGATATTAGAAACGGATATCCGTTTCATGACCTCCCTGCTGTTTACGGTGCGCAACATCCCCGCTGCCCTCTACAAAGCACTGGGCGGTTTTGCCACCAACGGGGTTAATATGTTGAAACTGGAAAGTTATATGGCGTCAGATACCATGCAGGTTTCCAGCTTCCATTTGGATGTGGAAGGCCACCCCCATGACAAAGCGATGCGCTATGCCCTGCAGGAACTAGACTTCTTTGCCAAAGAAGTAAGGATTCTGGGTACCTATCCATGGCACCCATTCCGGCTACAACGGGATCAGATCATCGAGGAATAGAAAACCCTGTTTATTTTTTATACATCGGTAAACCTTACACAAATACAGGTTGATCGAGTTATACCAAGGTATAAACCCTTACCCTGCTTTCAGTACAAAAGTTTCATATTGCGGCGCACAAAAAAACTCGATACTAAAACTGCACTTAAGCTTTGGCCGTTCTGGACATGACGCGGCCAAGAGCTCATCTGCATCCCATCTTCAACTCTGGCATCGCCACGAGTTAACGCATTTTAGCCCCTCCCCGTGAGGGGTTTTTTTATCCGCATTCAGCCTACTGCTTGAGTCAGACGACGTAGAGTACCACCGACCTTGCCGGCACAAGCGCTTACGCAGTCACCCCGCCGGACAGAACACGCCACATAACGCCAAAAAAAACTTGTCTGCTACCCTGTATAGATTAATATATGGTTATCCGTATATTGGAATATTGCATGAACGATAGTGTGCCTTTTTTTAAAGCCATGGCCGATGCCACCCGCCTGCAGGTGATACTACTGGTATCCGTGCTGGATGAATTATGCGTCTGTGAACTGACAGCAAGGTTGCAGTTAAGCCAACCCAAAATCTCCCGGCATCTAGCTCTGCTACGCACTACTGGGCTATTACAAGATGAACGACGCGGGCAATGGGTATTTTACCGGCTGCACCCAGCACTACCTGACTGGTGCAAACAGGTTATCGCTGCAGCGGCGCAGAACCATTCCGAGTGGTTACAGCAACAACAGGCAATTGCCAGACAGCTTAATTGCTGCGACTAATCAGACAAAATTTACCAAGACAAAAAAGCGCACGATCAGAGGGATTTTCATGGGTATTTTCGAGCGTTATCTGACCCTTTGGGTCGGACTCTGCATCCTGACCGGAGTCATACTGGGCAACCTTATCCCTGGTTTGTTTGCCACGGTTGCCAGCTTAGAAGTGGCCCACGTTAACCTGGTGGTCGCGCTGTTTATCTGGATCATGATCTATCCCATGATGGTGCAGATCGATTTCAGTGCCATCAAGGATGTCGGTAAAAAACCTAAAGGGGTATTCCTGACTCTGACGATAAACTGGCTGATCAAACCTTTCACCATGGCAGCATTAGGTTGGTTGTTTTTCAGAGTCGTTTTTGCCGGCTGGGTAGATCCACAAACTGCCGGTGAATACATCGCTGGTATGATTTTGTTAGGCGTTGCTCCCTGCACCGCTATGGTGTTTGTCTGGAGCCAGCTGACCAAAGGCGATCCGAATTACACACTGGTTCAGGTGTCAGTAAACGACATCATTATGGTTTTTGCTTTTGCTCCCATCGCCGCATTCCTGCTAGGGGTCAGTGATATCCATGTCCCCTGGCAAACCCTGCTTTTGTCGGTGCTGCTGTATGTGGTACTGCCACTGGCCGCCGGGGTCTTGACCCGCCGTCACTTGGAACGCCGTGGTGATGACCAGCAGCTGAACGCCTTGCTGCAGCGGCTAAAACCCTGGTCAATACTGGGCTTATTGGCAACAGTGATACTGCTGTTTGGTTTTCAGGCAGGTACCCTTATCAGTCAACCACAAACCATTGTGCTGATTGCAATACCGTTGCTGATACAAACCTATGGCATATTTGTCATCGCTTATGCCGCCGCTTATTGGCTACGCCTGCCCTACCAGGTAGCAGCACCCGCTTGCCTGATCGGCACTTCAAATTTCTTCGAGCTGGCAGTCGCGGTAGCGATCTCATTATTCGGCCTGCATTCAGGCGCTGCCCTGGCCACCGTGGTTGGCGTATTAGTTGAGGTGCCGGTAATGCTGTCACTGGTGGCGTTTGCCAACCGCACCCAACACTGGTTTACCCGAGCCAGCCACCATGCCAAATAATCGCTACCAACGATAACCACTCATATTACGGAGAGCACTATGACCATAAAAGTCGGTATTAACGGCTTCGGCCGAATGGGCCGTTTAACCATGCGGGCGTTATTCGACCACACCAATGTGCAGATCGTCAGTATCAATGACCCCGCAGGCGATGCCGCAACCCTCGCACACCTGCTGAATTTCGATTCTGTGCATGGCCGCTGGCAACATGAAGCCGAGGCTGAAAACAGCCATATGGTGATAGCCGGGCAACGTATTCAGGTCAGCCAGTTCTCGACCATTGCCGAAGGTGACTGGTCCGCTTGTGACCTAGTCATTGAAGCCTCAGGCAAGATGAAAAGCAAAGCACTGCTGCAGGCTTATTTGGATCAAGGGGTGCAGCGCGTAGTCGTCACTGCACCCGTCAAAGAGGAAGGCGTACTTAATATCGTTATGGGTGTGAATGATGACCTCTATGATCCCGCGCAGCACCGCATTGTGACTGCGGCGTCATGCACCACCAACTGCCTTGCGCCAGTGGTGCAAGTCATTCATCAGCACCTGGGTATCCGGCACGGCAGCATGACCACGATCCATGACATCACTAATACCCAGACCATACTCGATGCCCCACATAAGGATCTGCGCCGCGCCCGCGCCTGTGGCATGAGCCTGATCCCCACCACTACCGGCTCAGCAACTGCTATTACGCATATTTTCCCTGAACTGACGGGCAAGCTGAATGGTCATGCCATCCGGGTGCCACTGGCCAATGCCTCTATCACCGACTGTGTTTTTGAGGTAGAACGCGCCACCACCGCAGCAGAAGTGAACGCCCTGTTTAAAGCAGCGGCGGAGAACGAACTCAAAGATATTCTGGGCTACGAAGAGCGACCGCTGGTATCCATCGATTACAAAACGGATCCTCGCTCCAGCATTATCGATGCCCTGTCCACCATGGTGGTAAATAACACTCAGGTCAAAATTTACGCTTGGTATGACAATGAATGGGGCTATGCCAACCGTACGGCTGAGCTGGTGAGGAAAGTCGTCCATCTGGACCAACTGGCCTAAACATGCTGCAACGAACCACACATGCAATGCGTCAGTATCTTTTGGTGACAGCAAATTACTGGGCATTTACCCTGACCGACGGTGCCTTGCGGATGCTGGTGCTGCTGCACTTTCATCAGTTGGGTTACAGCCCCTTGCAGATCGCCATGCTGTTTCTGTTTTATGAATTTTTCGGCGTGGTAACCAATTTGGTCGGTGGCTGGTTAGGTGCCCGGATCGGACTCAACAGAACCATGAATATTGGCCTTGGCCTGCAACTGCTCGCGCTGTTGATGCTCGCCCTGCCCAACACCTGGCTCAGTGTCGCCTGGGTGATGGCAGCACAGGCGCTCTCGGGGATCGCCAAAGACCTGAATAAGATGAGCGCCAAAAGCGCCGTTAAATTGTTCGCTGGCAATGCAGAAAACCAGTTATTCCGGTGGGTGGCGGTGTTAACCGGGTCCAAAAATACCCTGAAGGGTTGCGGTTTTTTTATGGGGGCTTTACTGCTGCAACTGGCAGGCTTTAATGGGGCAATATGGCTGATGTTTACCGGTTTGATGCTGGTGTGGCTTGGCAGTCTGTTGCTGTTACAACAGGATCTTGGCAAGGCCAAAAACAAACCCAAATTCCGTGAGGTATTCTCGAAAAGCCGGGCAATCAATCAACTGTCGGCAGCACGGCTATGCCTGTTTGCCGCGCGGGATGTCTGGTTTGTAGTCGCCCTGCCAATCTACCTGCACCAGTCATTCGGCTGGGATTTCTGGCAGGTGGGTGGCTTTCTGGCATTGTGGATCATTGCCTATGGTGCGGTGCAGTCACTCTCGCCTTGGCTGCTCGGTTCACGTAGCAAAACGGATGGCAGCGCCGCTACTCTATGGGCTGCGGTACTGAGTCTGGTTCCGCTACTGATTGCTATCGGATTGGACTGGCAACCGCAACTGATCTTACTTGGTGGTCTGGCACTGTTCGGGCTGGTTTTTGCCATTAACAGCGCCTTGCACAGCTACCTGATTGTGGATTATGCCAGTGTCGAAGGCGTGTCGATGGATGTGGGATTTTATTATATGGCGAATGCCGGTGGTCGCTTACTGGGAACCGTACTGTCCGGTGTGGTGTTTCAATATTGGGGGTTAGCAGCCTGCCTACTGATCTCAGCTGGCTTATTAATGCTGACGACAATGCTTTCAATCGCCTTGCCCCGGCAAACCTGAGGCAACCTCAACCCTCTAATGCGGCGAGCTCTTCAGGCCGATTAAGGTTGATAAAAGCATCTGCCTGATCAGAAAAATCCACCACCGCCGGGTGTTGGTCCATGACCCAGCGCCCCACTTTGCGCTCGCCATTGTGCAAGGCCTGTTGCAGACTGGCCAGTACATCACGCCGTAACAACACCACGACCGGCTGCAGCCGTTCACCATCATGCGCCACGACGACAGAGCACTGCTCACGACCTGAAGCCTGCCATAAGCGGCTAAGCAGGTCAGTGGGCAATTGCGGCATATCACAGGGCGCAAACAACACCCAGGGCTCTTCGGTGTGCATCAAACCACTGACGAACCCCTGGAGTGGCCCCTCATACTGATCATTCAGATCAGAGATTACCGGCCAACCCAAAGACTGATATGACTCGGGATTTCGATTCACATTAATCAGACAGCGGCGCACCTGTGGCTCGATCCGCTGCAGAACATGACTGATCAGGGGTTGCCCTTTGAGCGGCAGCCAAGCCTTGTCGACCCCCCCCATACGACGCGACAGTCCACCGGAAAGAATAACGGCGGGAATCACGGGCAGATGGGTGTTATCAGACATGGGCTACTGCTGCTGCGACTGTTGTTGCTGACGTAACTGTTTTTGCTGCAATTTGAACAGTACCCGAGCGGCGGCAGCAAAACCAAAACTGGCAGTGACGCAGGTAGAGGCACCAAAACCACCGGCACAATCCAGCCTTACCTGCCCCGCTTCGAGACTTTTCTGCTGGCAGACACTGCCATCCGGTTGCGGGTAGACCAGTTGTTCATGGGAAAACACACATTCGACCCCAAACTTGCGACCACTCTTACTGAAACCGTGCTCCCTGCGTAACAGCGAACGCACCTTGGCCGCCAGTGGGTCGTGTTGCGTTTTACTCAGGTCAGTAATCTCAATTTTGGTGGGGTCAATTTGGCCTCCGGCGCCACCCACGGTAATCAACGGAATCTTGTGATAGCGACAATGCGCGATCAAGGCGACTTTTTCCCTCACACTGTCGATCGCATCAATCACATAATCAAACCCGGTGGCGACCAATTCAGCGAGGTTGTCACGGGTGATAAAGTCTTCAACTTCATGCACCTGACACGCCGGATTAATCAATCGAATACGCTCTGCCATCACCTCTGTTTTTGGCCGGCCAATCGTCCCATCCAGTGCATGTATCTGACGATTGGTATTGGTGATACAGATATCATCCAGATCGATCAGGGTAAGCAGTCCTACACCGCTACGCGCCAGAGCTTCCGCTGCCCATGAACCCACACCACCAATACCGATAACACAGACATGCGCCTGACGATAATAGTCAGTGCAGTCACTGCCATAGAGGCGACGGATACCGCCAAAGCGGTTATCGTAATCACTCGTCAAAACCTGCTCCTAAAACGACTCATCGGTCAGCTCAGTGATCACGGGCTGACCGCAACCCGTGCAGCGCCCTTCAATAAAAATGGTATGTTTCTGCTCATACTCAACCGGATCGGTCATCCCCAGATCCACCCCCTGGCAGTGATCACACCAAGTCTGCTGCAAAAACGCCTGTTGTTCTTCAGCATCCCGGGCGTAAAAATCGCGTTCAACGCGGCTATCATCAGTCATGGTCATGAATGTCCTCGCGGTATGGTCGGCCAGTCCAGCGCTGACGGCTGGGCATAATGCTGTTCAATCAGCGTCCGACAAGACTGATCAAAGTATTGCCCATTACTGGGCGGACTGCATACGGTGACCGGTTGTCCATCCCAGTGAAACTGCAGACTGTAGGCATGCAGATAGGTTCTATCGATCCCCTGCGATGCAGAGTGATACTGCCAATCACCCAAAATAGGCGCACCTTCACTTTTCAAAGCCACCCGTAACTGGTGCGTTTTTCCGGTATGGGGCTTAAGCAAAAACAGGCGCAGGCCGGAAGATAAAGAGGTACTGAAAAACTGCGTAATGGCAGGATTTTCCCGACTGCGTAATAGCTTCCAGCCACCCCGGCGGCTACGTTCCATATCACCAACAATCAAACCCTGCTTACGGCGGGGCTTCTGATCAGAAATTGCCAGATAAAATTTTTCCACCTCACGGCGGGCAAACTGTTGCGACAGCAGCGATGCTGCTTGCGGGTGTTTGGCAAACAATAAAACTCCAGATGTCACCTTATCCAGCCGGTGTACCGGCAGTAATGCCGACAATGCCAGATCAGCCTTGATCTGCATAACCAGACCAGACTCTGCCTGATCTTTATGCATAGCGACACCGGGGGCTTTATCCACCACCAGGAAGTCTGCAGTTTCTTGAATAATTCGGTACACAGGCAGGTCCGTTAAAAAACGGCATAATGCGGCAGGACGTAAGCAAATTCAACCAAAGCGAAGGCTATTACTTCGCCCGATCCTTCAGCTGTTGCAGCAGGTCAGGTGCTTGCGGGGTAAATACCTGAATCACCACCTTGGCTGCGTCAGCCTTAGACAGATCATCGTGCCCGGCAGTATAGACGAGTGTCAGGCAAGCAGCATTGTCTTCATTCACACGGAACTGGCTAAACCGTTCATCCTTACGTTTGATATTCAGAAATTTGACCTGTTTGGACAACAGCACTATGCGCTTTTCACTCAGCACCAGACTGCCCTTGTACCAATCACGCCCCAGCAGCCGATCCTTTTTATCCAGATAAGCCAGGGTAAAACGGACTTCAGGTTCTGCGATGAGAATACCCTCTAATTTCAGTTTTTTTAGGTATTTCTCAGGTATATGCCGGTTTTTCATAGCCACCTCATAGATGCGGTTAGCGACAGGCCGCAGTATCCAGATACAAGCTAGCATTTGAAAGCAACTTAGATGAATTTTTAATGACAGTCTTCGCCGATTACAGTCCGGTGACTTCTTTGACAAAGGGAATAGTAACTTTGCGCTTGGCACTCAATGAAGCCTGATCCAGCTGATCAATTAACAGCGACAGGTCCTTCATATCCCGGCTGGCATGATGCAGCAGGTAGCGTGCAACATCATCAGAAAAGGTCATACCCCGGGCAGCCGCGCGCTGCTGTAGCACGCTAAGTTTATCCTCGTCCGCCAGTGGCTGTAACTGAAACACCACACCCCAGCTCAGGCGGGATGCCAAATCCGGTAAGTTGATGGCTAACTGGCGCGGGGCGGCATTGGCGGCAATTAACAAGGTATTACCCTGTTCCCGAATCCGGTTAAAGAAGTGAAACAAGCCTTCCTCCCATGCCGGATCACCTGCCACGTGTTGCAGATGATCAATACACACCAGATCGAGATGCTCCATCCCCTCCAGCACTCCGGGTCCCAGTGCGCTTAGCTCTTCCAGCGGCAGATAAGCAGCACTGCGGCCCAGTGGCTCAGCAAGGTGACAGCTGGCCTGAAGCAAATGGCTGCAACCACAGCCCAGACCACCCCAAAGATAAAGAAAGGTTTCACCCTCACCACTGGCCGACTGCTGTAACTGATTACAGGCCAGCTCATTACCAGTGGCGCAGAAATTAGCAAAACGAGCATCATCCCGCAGACTGATATGCAGTGGCAGTTGAAATGGAGTTTCAGTCGACTTCACGTTGCGGTTCTACCTGCTCTTCTATGACACGCTCATCCGGTGCTGTACCAGGCACCACCAGGTCGGGCTGGGCAGATCCTGAAGCTGTGTGATACAGGGCGCTATTTTTGTAGTCATCATGCAGATGTCTCAGTAACACCATAATCACCGCCGCCACCGGCAGTGCCAGCAATACCCCGACAAAACCAAACAACTGACCACCGGCCATAATCGCGAAAATCACGGCAACCGGATGCAAACCGATACGGTCGCCCACCAGCAGGGGTGTCAACAGCATGCCTTCCAGCATCTGACCGATTACAAATACCAGGCCGACCCATACCAGCACCGTTGGGTCCTGAAACTGCATCAGTGCCGCCGCTACCGCCACTACGATGCCAATAATAAAACCCATGTAAGGCACAATACTGGCAAGGCCGGCGATCATACCCACCAACAGCGCCAAATCAAGCCCTACCAGCCACAAACCGATTGAATAAACTGTGCCCAGCGCCACCATAACCAGCAGCTGCCCTTTCATAAAAGCACCGAGTACTTCATCAGATTCACGGGCCCAAAGCGCTATGCGGGGCTCAACACTGCGCGGCAACAGGTGACCAATTTTTTCCATCATCACATCCCAGTCACGCAACAGATAAAAGGTCACCACCGGAATCAGTACCAAGTTAGCCGTCCAGGCAACCACGGCCATACCTGAACGAGTGATCTGAGCCAGCAGCTGCGCCAGTATGTCTCCTGTGGTTTGCCACTCTGCCACCAGAATCTGTCTCAAAGTAGCAATCTGGAAAGTCGCAGGATCAACACCAAAGTTGCTGACCAGCCAGGGTAGAACCTGTTGTTCGAACAACTGCAACAGTTGCGGCGTCCGCTCGATGAGTACCCGAATCTGGTAACTTAGCTGCGGTAACAGCACCAGCACCAATCCGACCAGTACCAACGTCAACACAATGAATACCGCAACCACCGCACTGGTTCGGCTGCAACCGACTGCCTCTAGTCGGTCAGCTGCAGGGTCAGCCAGATATGCCAGTAACGCGCCTACCAAAAAAGGGGTCAAAATAGGGGATAACAGATAGATCAGGCCGGCAGCCACCAGTCCCACAGCGAGCATAAAACCATGTTGATACTGCAACATCATCTACTCCTGCCAGCGATAACTGTAAGTTTGGGCACCATCACTGTTGCGCAGGATATCCAGCAAAACCAGCCGGCTGTCGAGAGAGATCGCCTGCTGTAACTGTTGTTCACTGCCTTCCAATTGCAACCTCAGGGTTACCATGCCGCTGCCGATTTCAGCAGGGTTCACTGCCTTGACTAATGGCAGGCTCTGCAACAGATCTACCAGCCTCAGATACGCATCAAAAGTTGATACATTGCTCACCTGCAAAGCGACGCCGGACTGATAAAAACTCAAATCTGCCTGCGCCATCGGCGCAAATAACTGATCGGCGGTCTGTTGCAGCATCTCCGATAGTACCTGTTCCGGGGTTCCACTGGTGCTCTGACGCTGCGGGGTGCCTCGGTTAATCAGTATCCAACTAAGCTCAGTGCTGCCATTAGCTTGATACTGTAGCCGTGCAGCCAGCACAACATCGGGCAGATAACGCAATGACGCATCCTCGACCGGAGTGGCGAACAACCCCCAAAGATCACTGACCGGCAGGCTGGCCTGATCTTCCAAATCCAGTAACGGCAACTGCAGAGGAACCCCTCGTTCAGCAGCCACCTGTTGCAGAGTCGGATAGTAACGACTGTCAGTCCCCATCAATTCAGGATTGCCATAGAGATCAGATGCCAGCCACAACAATACCGTGGGGCGCTGCTCGCCCACCAATGCCACGCCCGCCCGCTGCAGCAAGTCGTTCACTGCCACTGCCGAGAACTCCAGTGTCAATTGCTGCAACCGTTGCGTGCCTTGCTCATTCTGGCTGATTTGGGTGGTTGTCTGGTAGGCATAGCGCTCCAGGTAGGCTGACGCACTCGCTAACTGCTGTTGCAACAGCGGTTTACCCAGCAAGCCACGCTGGCCGGATACCTTCACCAACACCTGACTTAACCCCTCGCGCAAGTGTCCGGCTTCCGGCGCGGTGTTCTGTTCCGGCACCAGTAATTTGGCCTGATAGAGTTGAGAAACCATGCCCGCCTGAGCAAGGCTACTCAGGCACAGTGCCAGCAACGCGAACAATAGGGATCTTTTTTTCATGCAAATTCCTTGTTTACCCGGTCAATCCTGCCCGTTTACCTCAAGGCTGAACACCTCCCGGACACCTGCACTCCGTCAGTTTCAGCCTGTCAGGGCTACTCTACCACATCCAACCTGCGGCGCAGTGCCTGTTTACTTTTATGAGACAGATTTGGACGTGTATTCACTGGCCATAACCGTTAGAATACGCGCAATATTTTCTCACCTCCCCTTGCAGGTTAAAGGTTATTTACCCATGTCTAATGGTTCTGACAACAGCTCGCTGAGCTACAAGGATGCCGGCGTTGATATTGATGCCGGCAATGCACTGGTTGAACGTATCAAAGGTGTTGCCAAGCGCACTGCTCGTCCCGAAGTAATGGGCGGTCTCGGTGGCTTTGGCGCTCTCTGCCGGATTCCCGAAGGCTACCGTAAACCCGTGCTGGTATCCGGTACAGATGGTGTTGGGACCAAACTGCGCCTGGCGATGGATCTGGGCAAGCATGACACCATCGGTATCGATCTGGTGGCCATGTGTGTCAACGACCTGGTCGTTGCCGGTGCTGAGCCACTCTACTTCCTGGATTACTATGCCACCGGCAAACTGAATGTCGAAACCGCTGCGGATGTAGTCAGCGGTATCGGTCAGGGCTGTGAATTAGCTGGCGCGGCACTGGTGGGCGGTGAAACCGCTGAGATGCCAGGCATGTATGAAGGTGAAGATTACGATCTGGCCGGATTCTGTACCGGCATTGTCGAAGAAGACGACATCATCGATGGCAGCAAGGTCGCCGTAGGGGATGCCCTGATCGGTCTCGCCTCCTCCGGCCCACACTCCAACGGTTACTCCCTGATTCGGAAAATAATTGAAGTCAGTGGCGCAGCCCTGGACAGTGATCTGGACGGCCAGCCATTGTCTGATGCACTCATGGCACCGACCCGCATCTACGTTAAACCGCTGCTGAAACTAATCCGCGAATGCCAGGTCAACGCCCTGTCTCACATAACGGGTGGCGGCCTGCTGGAAAATATCCCCCGCGTACTACCGGATAATGCTAAGGCGGTCATTGATATTAACTCTTGGCAGATGCCTGCTGTCTTCACCTGGCTACAGGAACAGGGCAATGTCGACAGCCGTGAAATGTACCGTACTTTCAACTGCGGTGTTGGCATGGTTATCTGCGTGCCTGCTGAGCAGAAACATGCGGCACTGACACTGCTGAACGCAGCCGGTGAGCAGGCTTGGATCATTGGCCATATCGCCAGTGCTGCCCCTGACGAAGAACAAGTGGAATTGGTCGGATAGGACACCTGATCCTCCATGAGCAAAAACATTGTGGTACTGATCTCCGGCAGCGGCAGCAACCTGCAGGCGATCATTGATGCGGTGACAAACGGTCGGATCAACGGCCGTATCGCCGCCGTATTCAGTAACAAAGCAGATGCCTATGGCTTGCAGCGTGCACGTAAAGCAGGCATTCATACCGTCGCCATCAACCACCAGAACTTTGTCGACCGTCTGAGTTTCGATCAGGCGATGATCGCTGAAATTGATCGGCATCAGCCGGACCTGGTGGTACTGGCCGGTTTTATGCGTATTTTAACGCCGCAATTTGTCCGTCATTACGAAGGCCGGTTATTTAATATTCATCCCTCATTGCTGCCAAAATATAAAGGCCTGCATACCCATCAACGGGCACTGGAAGCTGGTGACCAGCACCATGGCTGTACGGTGCACTTTGTTACCGAAGAGTTGGACGGTGGCCCGCTGGCTGTTCAGGGCAGGGTCAGCATAGATAAGGAAGATACGGTAGAAAGCCTGCAGCAGAAAGTGCACCGGGTAGAACACCAGATCTACCCGCTAGCAGTTGAATGGTTCTGCGCTGACCGGTTAAAGTGGACACCGGAAGGCATTGAGCTGGACCAACGCCGCTTGCCCGCTGAAGGCTACCAACTGTCCAACGGATAAATATAATGGATGTTATGCGCCGTATACTTCTACTCCCCCTACTGGCGGTAGTGTGCAACCTGCCTCTATCGCTGTCAGCTGCACCTCTGCCTGCCGTACTGCAGCCCTTTGTCGCTGACTACACTATTGACTGGAATGGCGGTCTGGCGATGAGCGGCACCACCATGCGCAGCCTGAAACAACAAACAGCAACGACCTGGCAGTTTAAATCCAGTGCCACATCGTTGCTGGCCGGTATCGAAGAAACCACTCAGGTTGAATGGCACAAGCAACGGATTCGGCCGCTGAATTACCAATACCGCCGCAGCGTGTTGGGCAAAAAGCGCAAAGTCGACATTAGCTTCGACTGGGCCAAACAAGAAGCCACCAATACCGTCAAAAATAAACCCTGGAAAATGCCCGTCAGTGATCAGGTGCAGGACAAGTTGAGCTACCAGCTTTTACTGCAACAGCTATTGGCCGAGGGGAAAACCGAGTTTGAATTTGATGTGGCGGATGGCGGTCACCTCAAGCAATACCGCTTTGCCGTCAATGGCGAAGAAATTATCACCGCACCCATTGGTAAGTTCAACGCGGTCCGTGTTGACAGAATTCATGATGAAGACAGTGATCGAAAAACCCTGATCTGGTTTGCCCCTGAGCTTAACTATCAGATCATCAAGCTGCATCATGTCGAAGACAAGGGCAAAGAGTATACGCTGTTACTGCAGAAGCTGGTGACAGATAACCCGCCCTGATTAAGTGCGACTGGCATTCGCCAGTCTATTGCTTACTATTCCAGTTCTGGAATCCAACTCGCCGGCATACCACTGAAACCAGAGAACAGATTTGTACTGCCACTGTCGTTGAGCAGGTCCGCCAACAATATGCGTGATTCATCGATAAACAGCACTGCAGTTTGAGCCCGCTGGCCGGTATGAATATCTTGATACGGCTCAGAGAATACCAAGCGCTGCTGAATGTCATTGGCTCCCAGTAACTCAAAGAAATAGGGCCGCCAGCTCCAGTTGAGGCCCTGAGGCTTTTCATCAATAACCCAGCCACGCTCACTGTTCTCATAGTTGGGCGAAATCTGATTCCCACTGCGGTCACAGATGTAAAACCGCAACAGCAGATCGGTTGGCACAAAGTTGACCAGTTCAGCTTCCTGGCGCGCTGTTCTCAACAGTTCACGCAGCGCAAGCAGCTCTGACTTAACCCGCTCGGCACGCCAATGGTTGCGGGATGTCGCTTCGATCGCCATATCACGATAATGGCCCAGCAACTCCTGTACGGTTGTGGTCACGCTGTCTATCGCGACCGGTTCAGGCCTGGCAGCACCAAACAATTCACCCTGGGTATAGACAGCACCACAGCTCAACGCGAGGAAATACTCCTCCTTAGTACTAATACCCTGAAACAACACTTTGGAGCCTAGACGGGATGCCATTTCACCAAGACTCTGCACTATTGGGTAGCCGTTTTCGCCGAGCGCACCATCTTTGAGCAGTGAAGTATCCAGCTTAATAATGTCAGGCTGCAGCCGGGCAACCCGATCCAGTTGTGAGAAACCGCTGCCAAAATCATCCACCGCAATGCGAAAGCCTTCAGCCCGGTAACGTTCAACCAACCGCTGAAGCTGATCAATATCGCCTTCCAGCGAGGTGATTTCAATTATCACCCGAGCAGGGTCACCGCCAACCTGCTTCAGCAGGTCCAGTGTTACGACATGCTCCGGGGATTCCATCAACTGCAACCATTGAGGGGAGATATTGATGGCTAAAAAAGTATGATCCGGCATATCCGCCAGTGCAGATAAGGCCTGCAGACGCACGTCACGATCCAACTCCAACCGCTCTTCTAACGGCAACTCAGTATCCGTTAACAGCGTGTCAGCAGGCACCACAGAACCATCGGCCAGACGTTCAAATAGTTGTGCTTCATAGCCAGTGACTTTACCGGTTGCAGTTTCTATGATGGGCTGAAAATAGGGTAAAACTGTGCGGCTCATGATCCAGTACTCAAACGGTTTTCAGTATCACAGCAAGATAAACGCCAACTGTGCGTATCATTAACAAACACCCCGATTTACAGATATTCGCTGTCTTTTTGAGCAAACATTAACTGGTCGGCATGCTGCACCAGGTCAGCAGCATTATTAGCATCGGCGGGATAGCAGGCAAACCCCACACTGGCATCGATCTGAAAGGGTTTACCCTCAATATCAAACGGTACGGCAAAAGCACTGCGCAGCTTATGTTTCATGGCCTCAAACTGAGCCTTATCACTGACACCTGTCATCAACAGGATAAACTCATCACCACCATACCTGGCGACTGTATCTGTCTCTCGTACTGCATGTTGCAAACGGCTCGCCACTTTGACCAGAATTTCATCGCCCTGTTTGTGGCCATAGGTATCGTTCACCGCTTTAAATTTATCCAGATCAACAAAAAACACCCCAAGCTGCAAAGCCGATCGGCGGGCATGCCTTAGCTCCAATTCAATACGGTCGAATAATACACGGCGATTCACCAGTCCGGTTAACGGATCATGGTTGGCCATATAGGCTAACCGGGCATGCTCTTCAGTCACCCGGCTCAGATCGACCAGCGTCATTACCCGGTACTGCACACCATTAAAGCGGACTTTTTTCTGTTTCAGCTCTACCGGCAGCAGGGGCCCATTTTTACACACCACATGATCCTGACCGCCATCCGTTTGCAGTAATTTGTCCCAATTGAGACAACTGAATTCATCGGCACTGTAGCCAAAAGCTTCCTGGCTGGCCTTATTGCTCATTACAATCCGGCCCCGGGTATCTGTCAGCAACAGGCAGGCAGACGTATTATCAATCAGATCCAACAGGCTGCGCGACTCAGCCTGAGCCTGACGCGTTCGCTGCAACAGATATTTGACTACAAAGAAAAAATTAACCAACGTAAACAATAAAGCCGCACTTTGTACCTGCCTGATCAGGGAGGTCTTGATCTTGGAAAGTTGCTCTATGCGCAAGGTCAGGCTGTTCATCAGCTTGAGCACCTTGAGATTTTCCTGCTGTACCGTTTGCACCGCGACTTGTTGCTGGCGCGGCGAATTATTGCCTGCCAGTTGAGCCTCAATCAGCGGCTGTAGTGGCGTTATAATCGCCCAGGTGTCACTTAATATCGCCTGCACCTTCTCATCTTGAATCTGCCTGATCCAAACCGGATTGTCTGCGCCATCAAACACAGTACCGCCACTGGTAAACCCCTGTAATGTACTGACAAAGCGGCTATAGCTGTACTTCAGCTCCTGCAGATAAGCTTCAGGCTGTGCCGACTGCTGAATTAATAACAAACTTTTGGTGAAACGCTGAGACAACATGCGTTGCCGACCGGCGATATTAATAGCCAGGGCATCCTGTTCTACCTGATGTGTGATAAAGATATTGATACCCAGGATCGAGCAATCTAACAGCACAAATATGCAGATAGCGATAACCAGCTTGTTACCACTCAAGGTATTAAAAACACGTGATTGTTTCAAAAGCTTGCCTCCGTGCCACCTATTGCATACCACGCTAATGGGGCACCAGGGACGCTAACACCTGTTACCAATGGGTATCGTCAAATCTACTGAATTGCCCAGGCACGATACCTGAACCCAAATCGATAAAACCAATTGCAACCGTGCTCAGTGCCGAATCTTTAACTGTCGCTCAAGCGATTCAGAGACCGGTATGTTCCACTGCTGAAGCAGGTTACGGTTGGCGATAAAAGCATCATCAACATCGCCGGACAGGTGTCCCTGGTCACCACCGAGTGATGCTTTAAGGCTTAGCATTCTCACCCGGACCAGCGGGAGCAACTCCCCCTCAATAAAACTGTCGCAGACACGCTGTTTCTGCATCACCGCAGCAGGGTCAAACTCACCATAAAGCTGCATTTCAAGCGCCAAAAGTTGTTCAACCTGCTGGCAATTTTCCTGCTGGATTTGGGTAGCAGTTGCAGCCAGTACCATAGGGCCAGTGGAAGGCAACAAAGCTGCCGGAGCGGTTTGCAGACGTCTTACTGCCTGTGTTTCAAGCAACGCTACCGCCTGTTGCCGATAAGTAACAAAGGCTTTTTGTTGCATACTCAACCTGTCTGCCAGCGCATCGCGTGCCAGCTTGAGATCCTGGTTTTCCAGATTGAATACCTGCATTTGCTCCAGAGATCCAACCTCCTGGTAACCCACAAGCTGCTGTTGAAGGTTGCGTATAAACAGCCCCGCTCCAACCGCCAGGCCCAGCAATAGCAGGGTTGGAATACCCACTAAAAGCAGTTTTTTCATGACACCTCAGAGGGATTATAGGATAGCGTTAGGCTCATAATATCGGCATATACCCCTCCAGGTATAGACTGTCCCGGCGAATAAAAACCTATAAATTGTGCGTGAATTACACTTGCGAATCAATAACAGAATTTGAAGCAGCCCTCAGCCCACCCCCAAATTGGCCTGCGTCAGCGTTGCACTACAACCGTTGATACAAACACTGGCCTAATATATAAGTCGCGGCTACACAGCGGTCATCACCCAGTGTTTGCAACACAAACAACAAGTCTTTGAGTTCCCTGCAATACTCCAGCCGTTGCTGGATCAAAGGCGTCGCATGCAGATCAAGCACAGTAAAGTCGGCTTCATACCCAGGCTGGAAACTACCAATCAAGTGATCCAGCGAAAGGGCTCTGGCACCACCGAGGGTCGCCATATACAGAGCCTGCAACGGCTCCAGTCCCACCCCCTGAAGCTGCTGGACCTTGTAGGCATCAGCCAGCGTCTGCAACATGGAAAAACTGGTGCCGGCGCCCACATCCGTACCCATACCTAAGCGCACACCACTGGCCTGGGCCTGTTGCAAATCAAACAATCCTGAACCCAGAAACAGGTTGGAACTGGGGCAATGCGCCAGCACAGAGTCCGTTTCAGCCAGGCGGTTCCACTCATCTGCACAGAGGTGTATGCCATGGGCAAATACACTGCGGGGCCCGAGTAGCCCGGCTTGTGCATACACATCAAGATAGTGTCGGGCATCCGGATACAGATCTTTTACCCACGCCAGTTCAGCCAAATTTTCTGACAGGTGCGTCTGCAAGTAGAGCCCCGGATATTGCTTCAACAACTTGCCGGCCAGCGCCAACTGTTCGGAGCTGCTGGTAGGGGCAAAACGGGGAGTAACTGCGTAGGACAGACGATCAACTCCATGCCAACGCTCTATCAGCTGTTGTGAACTCTGATACCCCGTCTCTGCATCTTCCAGTAACGCTTCAGGCGCATTCCGGTCCATCAAAACTTTGCCTGCGATCAAACGCAAACGTCGCTCCCAAGCTTCCTGAAACAGCGCATCAACCGAGGTTGGATGTACGGTGCAAAACACCATCGCCGTCGTGGTGCCATTACGCAACAGTTCATCCAGAAACCAGCGGGCAACAGCGGCACAGTGATCAGGATCAGCAAACTGCATCTCAACCGGAAAGGTATAGCGCTGCAGCCAGTCCAGCAGTTGCTCACCGTAAGCCGCAATCATCTCAGTTTGCGGGTAATGAATATGGCTATCAACAAACCCCGGAATCAGCAGATGATGAGGGTATTCGATACACTCAGTGCCTGCTGGCAGTTTCGAGGCCAGGCTATTCCAGTCACCGGCATGGTGTATTTTGCCATCGGCCACCAGCAACATGCCATCGGACCAATACTCATAAGCCGCTTCGCCGGAGTGTTGTGGGTTATCGGTAAAGTGCAGTACACGCCCCCGAAAAGCCTGACACTGTTTCATAGAGCACCCTTGCAGTTTAACTTGCCTAAGAAGGCAGTCAGTTTAAACGGCCATTAAGTACAAGGACAACTGCTGCTACCAGCAAGACACTGGGTTTTATCTGTTCCCCCCATACCACTCCGCCCTAACTTGGTATCAGCTAGCGTCTGACTGCCTTTACCTGGTGAGCTGTTTGGCCCGATCACAGCGATCCTTTACAATAAAACCAGCAGTAACAACGGGGTTACTGCCTGCCTGCAGCTCGCAGGCGGTTGCAGCAAGTGAGTATTGGGGATGATCTTTCTGGTCAGAGATTTCGATGGCGAACGTATTTTTTACGTCTGGGCCAAAAAAGCACCGCGCCTGACCGCTGTCAGCAAGCCGATGCCCTCACTCGCGATCGCCCGTGAATGGTACCTCAGATACCAGCAGCAGAACTACGCTGGCAAGGAGCGCAGACGACGGTGCTGTGAGCGCAGAATCATCAGAAACCGGCGCAAAGATGCAGAGCGTGCGCAGGCATCCGACCGGCGACAACGTTCTGGACGCCGCTGCACCGATCATGAGATTCGTGTACATATCGATCTGGCTGCCAAAAAACTTGCCGAGCTGGGCTTGAACCTCTCCCTGAAAACTTAAGAACACCAATTGAATGCAACTCGTAGTGGCCATGTAGGTCTGGAGAGTCGTAATTATTGTCGATCATTTTTAACCTCGATTTTCTTATTATCGTGAGACCTTAAAGAGGAAGGCCTGAGGTTAAAATAACGAGGTTAAGACAGGGTTTATGGTCGAAAAATGCACGGAATATCCAAAAACTGCATTTAATTGCAGCAGGCGGTGAAAATGAACCCACGTAAGAAACACCGGGCATGATGGCCCGGTGCAGAAGAAGAACCGCGTTACAGGTTAAGTTCCTGCCGGGCCGTTTGCTCAAACTGCTGCTGTGCTATGTCAAGCTGCGCCAACAAAGCATCTGCCTGATTAAGCTGATTCTGCTTGCCGGACAACTCCAGCTCCAGAGCTAGATCCCGCACGGTGTTGGCATCCAGATTTGCTGCAGCACCCTTGATGGCATGGGCATGCTTCGCTATAGCTTCAGCATCACGTTGGTCCACCGATTCGGCTAGCCGGTAGAACATATCCGGCCATTCGGATAGCCAGGCCTGAAGCAGCTTAGCTGCCAGATTCCGATCCCCCATGACACGCTCTAACAGACCCGGTAAATCCCATACACTTGAATTTGAAGCTTCAAGCGCAACGATTGGCGCCACAGCAGGAAGGCTCACATTGGGTTGTGCAAAAGGCTCAACACTTTTGACCGCCTGCCCTGATAACCACTGCTGTAAAACCCGTTGCAGTGCAGCTGGCTCAATCGGTTTCGCAATGTAGTCATCCATACCCGCTTGTAAGCAACGCTGTTTATCGCCCTCCATAGCATTCGCCGTCATGGCAACCACAGGAACTCTGCTATCGGCACCGGCCACTGCACCACTGCGTAAGCGACGGGTAGCTTCCAGACCGTCCATCTCTGGCATCTGCATATCCATAAATACCAGATCGTATTGAAACATGGCCAACTGGCGTAACGCTGCCAGACCATCATCCGCCACATCCACCGCCAACCCAAACCGGCGCAAGGTCATGCTGGCCAACAACTGGTTGGCTGCCACATCATCAACCACCAACACCCGGCCAGAAAAGGTCTTTTCATCCAGATGCGTATCTGAACTCTCTGCCGCGGCCGTACCTCTTGGCAGCTGAAGCTCCAGAGTAAAGGTCGAACCAACCCCCTCCTCGCTGCTGACTGTCACATTGCCCTGCAACAGGTCCGCCAATTGTCGGCAGATAGCCAGCCCCAGACCGGTACCACCATAGCGACGAGTCAACGAGCCGTCTACCTGCTGAAAACGCTGAAACAGACTCGCCTGCTGCTGCTTGCTAATACCAATTCCACTATCCCTGACACTGAATAACAGATGTACACTATCACTGCCGGCATCGAGGATTTGGCACTTGATCTGCACCTGTCCCTGCTCGGTGAACTTTATTGCATTGCCGACCAGGTTAGTAAGGATTTGGCGGATACGTGCCACATCACTGCGTAACCACAGCGGTGCCTGCACCTCACACTCTGTGGTCAGCACAAGGCCTTTGTGCTCTGCCATAGGACGGTATGAGTTTTCCAGACCTTCGAGTAATGACAACAGATTAAAATCAACGGGTTCCAGTTCAATTTTGCCCGCTTCGATTTTGGAGATATCCAAAATGTCATTAATCAACCCCAGCAGCATTTGCGCGCTCTCATGTATGGTTTCCGCCTGAACTCGCTGCTCTTGCTGCAACGTACTCTCACGAAGCAGTGAGACCATACCCAAAACAGCGTGCAGTGGGGTACGGATTTCGTGGCTCATGTTGGCCAGGAATTCACTTTTAATCTGGGATAACTTTTCGGCCTCTGCGCGAGCGCGTTCCAGATCGATAGTGCGCTCAGTTACCCGGCGTTCCAGTTCATCATTTTGCTGGCGTAACTGTTTTTCTAACAATTGGCGTTCAGTAATATCGCGCACAATCAGGGTCAATGTATCCTGCCCGTCCATCTGGGTAACCGACAGGTTTATCTCCGTCGGAATGGTACTGCCCTGTCGATGCCTACCATCAATCTGGCGGGCACGCAGCGGCATTTGTGCACTAGCATATTTATCAGACCGGAGAGCCCGGTCGGGTGAGATGAATTGATCAAGGTTTAGACCCGGCAATAACACTTCAACATCCGTGCCGATAACATCGCTTTCCGAGTAGCCAAATATAGCTTCTGCCGCTGCGTTAAACAGGGATATTTTACGTGCCCCGTCTAAAGCAATAATGGCATCGTTAGAGCCTTCAATGATCGCAGCCATACGTGCCTGTTCCCGCAGTGAGCGGTGCTTGCGTGAACGCAGCTCCAGAAAACCATACAACACGGTGGCCAGTAACAGGGATGCCAAAGCAAGCAGGAAGAAAATTCGCACCGGTGGTTGGTGGTTGAGCTGGGAGAAAAACGCCGGTAGTGCTTTCACCTCGACAATCCAGTCACGACCGAACAGATGAATGGGCCGCTGACCGGTCAAACTCGGCTGCCGTTGCGATTCAGCCAATTCCCCTGCGGCATAAAACAGGCTGGGACTGCCATCAGCATCAATATCCAACACGGTCAGGGAAAGTTCCTGTCCGATCATGTCCAGCCCTTCCAGTATTTCATCCATCAACAGCGGGGTGTATGCGAGGCCAAATGCCGCTGCTTCTCGCTCTGCCGGCGTTGCCATCGGCATGCCGGGGGTATACGTAGGGATCAACAGCAAAAAACCGTGCCGTACAGCACCAGATGCCTGCACTAGTGTAATCGGGTGGGTCAGTGTAGCCTCACCAGTCCGCATCGCCTGTAATGCTGCAGTACGCCGGTTATTTTCTGAAGCGATATCCAGTCCGACGGCCTGCCGGTTGTTAGTGACCGGTTCTATATAACGGATTACCAGCCGGTCATGGACGTGTGCGTTCAGCTCACTGATCTTAAAATCAGACCGGCCAACCTCCCGCGCCGCCTGTAGAAAAGCGGCCTCCTGATTTCTTGGCACTTTTTGGATAAAACCAAAACCACGAGAACCTGGAAATTCCCTATCCACTTCCCGGCTAGCGGCATAGGAGAGCACTTTTTCATAGTTCAGCTCATCCGGCCACAATGCATTGACAACACCCCGCATGCCCCTCAGGCCATGCTCATATTTCAGTACCCGGCCGGTTAAGCTACCGAGCACCTGATCGGCCAGGGTGTCAAACCGTTGCTGTGCCTGAGCGTGCTGAAAATTGGCTATCTGTCGGGTGACCAGAAAAGCAAGCACCAAGCCCACAACTAAAATCAGTGCTGCCCAAAGAAGGGAGCGGAAAGACGTGTTCGAGTTAGTCAAACGCACAGCCTCTGCAGTTGTCATTGTCAGGTAATGGACTCACTGTTTGTGCTCAGAGAATTATAGCTTTATAAGTTATTTAATACGGTAGGCAAACATAATCCACCACTATTGCAATCAAGTGCCATAAGCGGTGCCTGATAGAATTTTAAAACTCTACGCTGCCAGCTATCAAAGCTCAAGTGTTTGAAACAAAATGAATACTCGACTAAAGCCTTAAAAAAAAGCAACTTTTCGATGTTAACTTGCGATAAGCAACAGCGATGTATTGACATAAAAAAACGCCGGTCAAGCAACATAAATTACCTGATCGGCGCGGCTGAAAATGGATCATTAAACCCTGTCCTGATTATCAGATTTCAGGCCCAGAGAGGGGGTGAGACGTTATCGCTTTTGGCATCATCTGGTGCTGTACTAAGCACGGCGCAATTGCCCCGGAGTGACACCAAGCTTAGCGCGTAGCACTCGGGTCAAATGCGCCTGATCAGAGAAGCCACAGTCACCGGCAATCTGCTTAATGGCACAGTTCCCGTCAGTCAGCATCTGTTTGGCTTTTTCAACCCGCAATGAGGTTACAAATGTATGCGGGGTACATTGAAAGGTATCGGCAAATTTTCTGGAAAAGGTCCAGACCCCCATTCCCACTATCTCGGCCAGACCCTCCATGCGAATGCTGTTCTGGATATTGCTGTGGATATACTCTACCAACCGCCGCTTTTGCAGCGGGGTCAGAGACCCTACCGATTCTGAAGCCTTAAACGTGACGTTGGCATAGTTGCGTAACAGGTGCACGGCCAATTGCAAACCCAGCGATTCGGCATACAGTGCCCCACCAAGGCCGGTATTACGCGCCTCATTATGAATGGCATCAACAACCTGCAGCAGCACGGGGTCCTGCATCTGTAGCAGGTCATGCAAGAACACTTCATCAATGGGTTTATCCAGCGCATCACATGCGACACGTGACATAAGCTCATTTGAGATATAAACATGGTCGACATCAATTTCCTGAGTCCAACACCAATGCGAATCCGAGAGGCTGGTCAATAAGGATAGATCGCCAGAGCTGCAGACTTTCTTACTCCAGCGCCCATCAAAACACCGCTGCATGGGAGTATGGGCCCTGTTGTAACGCACAATCATGTAATGATCGATAGGAGGAATGGGAACATCTTGCCCCTGATAGCGATAGGAACGCTGCGCAATTCCATGCCAGCCTAGATTTTCACTGGTACTTAACAACTTGCCAGGCACCCACTGTGGGAGTTCCTGAGGTTTTATTATATGTGGCATACGCGTCAACTCTCATGGGAAGCAACCCGCTCTTGTCGCACAAGGTATGTTTAACTTTTTGCAACATCAGCCAAGCCTTCCGGCGGTTGTATCATCTTATTATTTTTAACACGCTCGCAATGTCGCGTTTCAAACGCCCGGGCAAACCTTCTACCCGTGCAATTACTTGCAACGCAAGCACTGTGCCAAACAAAAACACAATATATACCTATCTGAAAAATAAATACTTTTCTGATTTTTTCAAAAAAAAGGCGGGAGCAACCGTTCGAAATTCGAACGATTTGTCTGAAGATCATACGCACACCCAGGCTGCGGATCGTCAATGCACAACAAACCATTGCAGGCTACATGGAGATTAAAACAACAAAAAAAGGGGGGCTTGCTAAGCATCACCCCCTAAAAGATATCAATCAGCAATATGAGTCCTTACTGCCGCGTATATCTTCTCTAAAGGTTGTCGACCTGTACCCAGGGAACCTGCGAACAAGCCCAAGACTTTCTCTGCGGGCGATAAATTAGCCTTATACGCGAACGGCCGCGCAGTGGAATGACAAGTCCTTTCTACGCTGCAAGACAAAGCAGAAGGCTGTTTTAGAGCCTACCCCATGGGGCTTTCAGAGTCGCTTTGGGCTTATTCGTAGGCTCCCCCAGCTCACCTAAACAGGAGAGCTGATTGTCAAGAATTGGGATTGAGAGCGGCCTTACGACCGCAACAGCTCACCCAAATAACTATCAAGTTGCTCCAGCATGGCTGGATCAGTACCAAACAGACCCAGGTGACCATCAATCGAATGCAAAGGCCGAAACTCGCTGTTGGTAACCTGCTTCTGGTCTTCTAACGCATCGGATGGTGGAAAGAACATATCGTGACTGATCGGCATCACATACGTTCTGGCTTGAACCCTTCCCAGCGCCGCAGCAAGATCACCTGCGGTATGGCGGCTTACATCCGCACGCTGCCATTTCCAGAGCATCCGTAACAGGTTATTTGGATCCATCGGGGCAAAATAACCGGTCATGAACTCATCAACAAAAGCACGCATGGACTCAAAATCCAGCGCTTTGTGACGGTTTGCAGCAAAAAAGTCTGTGCTCCACCCCATCACAGTCCAAAGCTTAGCATGGCGTTTGAGACCATCCGCTACCGATTCCGCTGAGGCATAATTGCCAGCATTGAAATTAGGGTCGGTCATAATGGCCTCGGCCAGGGTCTCAGCGAAGATGAAGTCATGTTCACTGTTTTTCGCTGTACCTGCGATGGGAGCTGCGCGTTTAACAAACTCAGGGTAGCGCACCGCCCATTCATACGTTTGCTGAGCCCCCATAGAGCCACCAACAACTAACGCCAGACTTTCCAGCCCGAAGTGCTCAGTTAGCAGCTTATACTGCGCCCTGACATCATCGCCAATCCTGACATACGGGAAACCCGCTCCACTCAACTCTCCCTCGGCATTGCTGGGAGAGGTCGATAAACCATTACCGATTTGATTGACAATAATGATGAAATACTTGGCTGGGTCCAATGCCCGGCCTTCACCGAGATATACCTGCTCCATGATCTTGTTAGTACCGGAGTACCAGGTCGGGATCAGGATGGCATTGTCCTTGGCTGCATTCAGGGTACCAAATATGGAAACCGCCAGTTTGCAGTTAGGTATTTGGCCACCTTCTTCCAGGTTCAAATCACCAATATCGATGAGTTCAAACGGGCCATGATTTTCCTGTGAGTAGTAATCACTCATATCATTCACCTCTTATTGTGATCAGGGTGTAAGCCTTTCTATTTGACGTTGCTGATTACCGCATCTCGAAGCCGGGATACCCCTCAGCCGCAACCTCATCGCAATGCTTATGATAGTTACCGACACCACCGATATAGGAGATCAGACGGCGCGGTTTGCCCTCCACGTTGGAGCCCATATACCAAGAGTCAGTTTTCACGACCAATGTTTTAGAAGCAACTTCGTCATGATGTTCAACCCACTGCGTTTCGGTTTCCTGAGACACTTCAACCACTTTTTTGCCGTTTTTGATCGCATGATCGATACAGTTGGTAATCCAATCCACCTGATACTGCAAGCAGGTGGTCATGTTACAGAGTGCTGCAGACGGTGCCAGTGGCGCGCCCGTGGTGAACAGGTTTGGATAACCGTGGATCTGCATACCCATGGCGGTGGTAATCTCCTGCTGCCACTGCTCTTTCAGAGAACGATTGCCTCGACCACGGAAATCAATACGGCTCAACGCACCGGAACCTGCATCAAAACCGATCGCCAAAATGATTACATCGAATTCATGCACTGTGCCATCAGCAGTTTTAATACCTTCAGGTACAAACTCCTGAATCGGTGCAGCCTGGCAATCCACCGCTTCTACATTGTCCTGTAAGTACACTTCCAGGTACTTGTTTTCCAACGGTACACGGTGGGTACCAAAACCGTAGTCATCTTTATCCGGAATCAACAGATCACACAGGCGCTCATCATTACCCAGGCGGCTACGCATCTTGCCTCGTACAAACTCAGAGATCTCTTCGCTGACACCTTCATCCACAAACATCTCGGGGAACGACGCCAGCCACAGTGCCAGAGAACCATTTTCCCAACGGTCTTCCAGCAGTGCCTGACGCTCTTCAACCGAACAATCGGCCCAGGCTTTGTCATGGAAATCGTAGTCGAAGCCGGCAAACGTGGTACGTACTTTAGCTTTCAGTTCGTTGAAACGGTCACACCAACCTGCCCAATCCTGTTCGCTGTACTTAGGGTTACGCATAGGAATAATGTACTGAGGTGTGCGTACAAACACCTTCATAGAACCGACTTCAGGTGCGATAGTCTGGATAACCTGAATACCGGTAGCGCCGGTACCAATCACAGCGACCTTTTTACCTTTCAGGTTTACTTCACCTTTTGGCCATAGACCGGTGGTATACACTTCACCCTTGAATGTTTGCTGACCTTTAAAGCGATTCTCCAATGGCGCAGACAGCATGCCGCAACAAGCCACCAGGAACTGACAGTTGATATGCTCACCCGCATCCGTGGTGACATTCCAGCGACCAGTTTCCTCATCATAATGAGCTGAAGCAATACGGGTACTGAATTGAATATCTTTTTTCAGATCCAGGCGATCAGCCACAAAATTTAACCACTCTTCTGTTTCAGGCTGCGCCGGGAAACGCTCACTTGGTTTCCAGGATTTATATAACTCTTCCGAGAACCAATACTGATAGATCTCAGCCTGGGAATCAAAACGTGCGCCAGGGTAACGATTCCAGTACCAGGTACCACCCACACCTGTCGCTGTTTCATAAGCCCGCACACTCATCCCCATTTCACGTAAACGGTGCAGCTGATATAAACCAGCAACCCCTGCACCAATTACCATTGCATCTAATACTGTTACATTTTCAGTAGTAGGACTCATAACACCTCTCCGTTTCTTATGATTATCCTGAGCCATACCAAGACATTAATTAAATGCTTTTTCTTGGAAAGACTCATTTAAAGTGACGCCTTAACGGTAACCATAACGGACGTTTTTATATTGCAAAAAAAGGTGTGTTTTTTGAAAAAATCTGGCAACTAAAAGCAGAAAGTCAGTGGGGAAAATTGAGACAAACCCAAAAAAGCGGCAAGCAAGGTCATCAGGGGCAACAACCCCGCCATGCCACGAAAAGGAGTAGGGAAACAGGTCTTACTTATAGGATATTTTTTGATATTTTATTTTATTTTCATGCACGTAAATAATTTCAGCCGTTTCATCAAAAGCGGGTTTCGCATCCCATTTCAAGTGCACAAGATCCCCTTCAACAATCAAGGTTTCAATCTGCACTTTTTTCTTTAATGGACAAAAATCATCATATAAGAAATTTTCGTAGTATTTTTTTATACTATCCTCACCCAAATAAAATTTATCATTCACTACCAACACGGACGTACTATCATAATCTTCCATCAACTGGTCGACCACTGTATTCCTCTGCACATTAATAATGTCATCGACATATTTGTTATATAAAAAAATATGATTATCAAGAATACGCCTAGCCGACTTCAAATTACCTTTCCTGGATTGATTCATGATTATCTACGACCTTTTTTATATTTCTATGGAAAATTCTATAGAACCTTTTGGTTATGTAGAATTTTCAAACCAGCAAACAAACAATTCATCTACGAAATATCTAAAAAGTACTACAGACAAACATTAAATTAATTGAACATTCTTTAGATTGTTTTGAATATTTCCTAAAGTGAGGTAAGGATTTCTAATACCGCGAGAAAAGTGGGCCGATTACATGACCGTACGTCCCCCTGCTAGACCTGCCATACATAGCCGAAGCGGCGGTTACACTGACAATGAAGCTGCTACGCTACAGAGGAGTCATCACGGTAAAATATCCACTCTGCATGACGGCTTTTTGCTAGGCTGGTAATTGGCATATGATAGTGTTCCGAGCAGGGTACTGTCATAACAGGACCGGCTCCTATTAACGGTGACCTGATGTTAAGGATCAGTTATGTATAAACAAATGTATTACACCGATGACCTGGTGAACCTGACCGAAGAAATCGTTTTTAAACAATTGCATAAGATCATCGAAGCGGGTGAAGAACAGATCAGCTTAACCTCCATCACCGTACAGGACATTGCCGCCATCGCCCTGAATAACGTGCCGCCGAAATATGTATGCAACGTACTGGATAAACAATCCTTTCCCCCTAGCCTGAAGGCAGAACTTGAAAGCCTGGAAAAGTTTGCCCGCTACCAGGTGCTCAAGGCCATTCAAATCGTACAGTCCAACCCCCACGACTGAAGGCTCACCAGCCTTTTTCATACACTAGCATCTGCACCGGGTGCTAGAAAACCAGCGAACAGGTCCAAGACTTGCTCTGCGGGCGATAAATCAGCCTTATGCGCAAAAGGCAGCGCAGTGGAATGATAAGTCCTTTCCAAGCTCCCTGACAAAACAGAAGGCTGCTTTAGAGCCCGCTCCATGAGGCTTTCAGAGGCGTTTTGAGCTTATTCGTAGGTTCCCTGCCGCTTGCAACCCATTACCTGGTTGTTTTGGCCAAATCGCAGCTGCAGACGAGCGGCTGGACTAGAAATGCTACAGTTGTAGCACTTTTGCAACAGATGTATTTTTCAGATACGCGACACGTGCAGCATCTATTTTTTTCATTATTACCCTGCAATAAAGATGTTTTTATAAGGCAGTCACAAAAGCTTAATAAATCATCAGGTTAACCATATGTCATGCGGCACAAAAAACGCCTATACCACACTCCCGAAGCTGGCACATAACCTGCAATGAATTCAACTACGGTATTGGCAAATACTGTTAGACTACGTTTAAAACAATAAAAAAGACTATGCCTTCAGGCCCTGCCTGGCTCCTCACAGTCAAGCATGCTTCTACGCACGTTCTCTGGCCCTGAAGACTGGAGCGAAATGATCATGCAGAATCCTCACCACACCAAATCAACCAAGGATATGGTTAACTATGTGAGCAATCACTTTCAGGAACGTAATGTACTACCCGATACCCTGATAACCCGTTCTTGGGAAAGGAGCTTGCTTGATTATGGACTTGACCCCGCGATCAGCCAGGAGGTCGAGATTCTCACCTCTGGCGAAATTAAACAGCAACTGGAACAGCATCAGGATTATTTACAGATTGCACGCAATGGCCTGAACGGCCTGTCAAAACGCATCAGCCAAGCCGGCTACGCAGTTCTACTGACAGATGAATTGGGTTTAGCACTAGATGCCAGCCTACCAGATCACATGCTCGATACCTGGACGGATGCTGGCTTGCTTCTGGGTTCACGCTGGGCTGAAAACAGTATGGGCACCAACGGTATTGGCACCTGCCTGGTGGAAAAGAAGTCACTGATCATCCATCGCCAAGAACATTTTTTTCATGAACAGAACAAATTAAGCTGCTCAGTTTCGCCCATTTTCGACCCTCTGGGTAACCTGAAAGGCTGCCTGAATGCATCCTGTCTTGGCTTTGACGGCGACAAGCAACATCAGTACCTAACCTTACAAATGGTCATGATGTATAGTCGAATGATTGAAAACGCCTTCTTTCGCCAGGCCTATCGCAGCCAGATCACTATGTACATGAAACCCCTGAATGGTTTTACTGATCTGGCACATGAGCAGTTAATCGCCATCAATGACCGAGGCGTGATTATCGGCGCCAACCGTGCAGCTTTCGCCGAATACGAAAACCGACTCTGTACAGAACAGCAATTACTGGGATTATCGATAATCGAGCTGACGGGCCTAACGGTCGACGAAATGCTGGATCAAAGCCATGGCGGTGCCCGTAGCGTTCGGACGCAATCACCCACTCTGAATGAAGAGCTTGAGATCAGCCTACGTATTCCTGCAACAAAATCCGTTGCTACCAGCAACGCGCCTAAAGAAATCAGTAAAACCCGGTTACACAAACATCCATCACTGGCACAGCTGGCCGGCCATGATCTGTCGGTACAGCAGAATGTGCAACAGATCCGGCATGTCATTAACAAAGACATTCCCATACTGATAACGGGCGAAACCGGCACCGGCAAAGAAGCCTTTGCCCGGGCAATTCACGATGCCAGTGATCGCGCAGACGGCCCTTTTATCGCATTAAATTGCGCAGCAATACCGGAATCACTGATCGAAAGTGAACTGTTTGGTTATCGCAGTGGCTCCTTTACCGGTGCCAACCGCAAAGGCATGAAAGGCAAACTGGAACTCGCCAACGGCGGCACCATATTTCTGGATGAGATTGGTGATATGCCGGTGCAGTTACAGACACGTTTACTCAGGGCACTGGCAGAACGGGAGATCCTGCCCCTGGGCGCAACAGAGCCCACACGTCTTGATATTCAGGTCATTTCGGCCACTCACCAAGACTTGACCCAACGTATACAGGAAAAGCTATTCCGCGAAGACTTTTACTATCGACTGAATGGTATGGCCTTAAAACTGCCGTCACTTAGAGACCGTGATGACAAGGACTACATCATCAACTGCATTCTGGACAATGAGCTGGGTGGTGCTAACGGTGTCACGTTTGCACCGCAGGCGCTACAGGTGTTGCACGGTTATCACTGGCCGGGCAACATCCGCCAGCTGGCAAATGTACTCCGCTATTCACTGGCCGTGTCTGAGCAGCAGCATATCACAATGGACTCGCTTCCTGTGGAACTAAGAGGCACCCACAAAAACCTGCCGGAAGAACCCCGCCCCCAAGCTGAAACCAGCGTCAGCACTCTATCAGAGCGAGTCGGTGATGAAGAGGGACGACACCTACTTGACTGCCTGCGCAAACACAAATGGAACATCACCCAGGTCTCTGATGAGTTAGGTATTTGCCGCTCAACGGTGTACCGCAAAATGAAGAAATACAACATTATGCAGCCTAACGAAATTTTTTAATCATAACTGGCACAGGCTCTGCTTTATCCCGACTGCATTTCAAAGCAGTAAATAAGGAGAGTATAAAAATGATTAAAAAACTTCTGCCGCTCGCATTAGTTCTAACCAGCCTTAACATCTTTGCAGCAGAGCTTCCCACCACCAAGGAAGCTCTGCTTGATCAATTCCTTCAAGCCCATGAAGCAAAAAACTTCGATGCTATCTCTGAGCTTATCAATTGGGACGGCGTCAGAAAATACAAACAAAAAATGATTCGGGTATATACCCGCAACAACTTTGGCCGCAAAGTGATCGGTACCGAGTTCGAAGCAGCAGACACACAGTTTCTGCAAGATTTCAGTGTCGGTAGTCGTGCCTATCACAGCAATATGCCCGTCAGCCATCTGATGCGAATCTATTTTGAAGACACTGTCGGCGATGAACCCGCTGAATTTGGTTCAGTCGTTTATCTGGTCGGCGAGCAAAATAATCAGTATCAAATTGCCATCACCATCAATGCACCACCGCAATTAAGCCAGAAATAACTCCCCCCTTAAATGACACCTTTTCAGGTGCCATTTTTTTAGGTCAGTTGTCGCAACCCGTAATGCATCCCTGCAACAACTGATCTGAGCCCTACGCCTTACAAGCCTTACCCATTAAAAAAAGCGAAACAAAGATTTCATTAAATTCATTATAAATCAACAGCTTGAATTTTTATTCAGACAAAAACCAAAGCCTATTTAATTTGGCACAGGCATTGCGATAACAGATTTGAATTAAACGGGCATGTAAAACCCTTTTAATCCATTCAAATAAAAAAATGTCTAATTTTGGGGGATTCGTTAATGAAACGAACACAAATCAGCAAGCATGTTGTTGCCGCATTAATTGCCATGAGCGCCTCAGGCGTTGCCAACGCTGCCGAGTTTATGGATGGCAAAATTAAAATCAGTGGTGCAGCCATGCAGGCCTGGCAAAGCGGTATCGATGTCGATGGGGCCGCAGTAAACCCTGCCGATGCCGATGCCGATTCGGCTTTTCAGCGTATGCGTTTTGCTTTGAACATTAATGCCCAGGTTGCAGAAAATGTGTCTGTTTTTGCCGAGTTGGCTGAAGAACCAAACGACTGGAACAATGGCAGTGCTGCTATCAGCCAGGATCTGGCCTGGATCCAGTTTGACCTGCCGAATAACATCGGTATCCGCCTGGGTAATGTGATCTCCACCACAATGAACTTTATCCGTTACTCTGATGGGGCTGCTGTACAGAGCAATCCATTTGTTGGTAACGGTCTGGTTGACATGATCACTGCTGAAGAAGGTCTGTGGGCGTATGGCTCCCATAATCTGGAAAGCGGCACTAACATGACTTGGGATGCCGTACTGGCGACGCCTGATTTCTTCACTGATTTCTCACCTGGCCACGGTTACAACCTGGGCCTGCGCGGTACCCTCAACCTGAATAATGGCCTGTCTTTTGGTGTCGGTACATTCAAAACCAACCATGACTTGGAAGGCGTCGTTGGCAAGCCATTCGGCTCTCTGATCGCTATTGGTGATGGTGATAACTACCAGTTTGCCAATACCGCACCAAGTGCCCGTGCAACTCACCCGTTGATTGTGCCCGGCGTAGATGCTTTTATCTGGCAGGCCGATGTGCAGTACAAAGCGGGTAATTTCCTGCTACACGCACTGTATGGTGAAGCTGAAGATGATTACAGCTGGGCGGGCGGTGAAGGCTCCCTGCAAACCAGCTATATCGAAGAAAAATCCAAAATGGAGTTCTGGTCAGTTGAAGGTAAGGTTGACCTGAGCAACAGCTTATACCTGGCTGCCCGTTATGCCGAATCTACCAACAAGAGCACCGGTGTTAGCGGTCCAAGTGACGCAACCCGCCTGCAGCTAGGCGCTGGCTTCTGGCTCAACGACGCTACGCTGTTCAAAGCTGAGTATGTGAAGCAGGAAGAAGACCAGTTCTCTGGTGGTGGCGCAACCATATTCGGCGCTGCCGGTGGCACCGAATGGGATGGTTTCATTATGGAAGCCTCCGTTACTTTCTAAGTCTCAGCCCGGCTAAGCCATGCTTAGCCTTCATCTTCGCACCCTTTGGCGAGCTTGGGCATCCTACGGGATGTCCTTTTTTGTTCTGCACTTCAATACATGCCCCCAACTGTGCATGTACCCTTGCCCTACGGACCCAAACCCCCAGAGCACTACCTGGCTTATCGCGTACTCAATTCAAGTCTCACTCCACCTGCCCACCCATTCGCACAGACAACCATGATAGCCACAGCACGTTACTGAAAACCAAATTACTAAACATAAGTTACGAAACATAAATTAAATCTGATTCAGAACCCCCGCGACCAAACAGAAAACAAGTGATTACGTACACTCAGCTAACGGTTTTTGCACAGGCCGGGTTAGATTCACCAACACTCACTTACAAACTGCAGCATGGCTTCGCATTGACGCAGAAATACCCGAACTAAGTTATCCGCCGATGGGGCACAACATAGATAACACCATGGATAAAACAGCCACTGTGCGTAACCTGGCTGGTTCAGCATGCCAGTCACACGCTCATCAAAATCCGCTACTCCATAGGGAACCTGCGAATCAGTCCAAAACTTTCTCTGCGGGCGATAAATTAGCCTGATGCGCGAAAGGCTGCGCAGTGGAATAACAAGTCCTTTCCAAACTGCCTGACAAAGCAGAAGGCTGCTTTAGAGCCCGCACCATAGGGATTTCAGATCAATCCGATCTCTGCGTTACCGATTTTCGACAGGCAACCAGCATGCCTGTAATCGCTGCCTTGATCTCAAGTTGCTCTACACGCCAGAAGCGTTTTGGACTGATACGTAGGTTTCCTAGTCACATGACAGTCAAATAAACATTTTTACAGCAAAAAAAGCCCTGCATATGCAGGGCAAACCGCCAAGACTCAAGCGGATTTAGTATCGCGTAGAGGGGCGATACTGAGAGCGAAGCGAAATTACCAATCAGGCCTCTGCGGCAGACACACTGTTAGCAGCAAGGGTAGAAACCTTGCCAAACACAGCGCCCAGAATCACTGACAGAGAAATAATCAACAATGGGTTCTCAAAAGAGGATGACGTCAGAGTACCCAACGACATTTTGCCTTCGGTTTGCAGCAGATAAGCAAAGGTCGCCGCATAGGCCAGCACAGATGCGGGCACCGCGCCTAGAAATGACAGGTTAGCCGCAAAGACCACCGAAAACGCAGTGACAGCCACCACGATCGCTGCCCACAAAGGTACGCCAATGCTTTCCGCGAACGGTAGCGCCAAAAACAGATAGGCACCCACCCAGCCGATAATGACGCCAAACAGTCCACAGACAACAGTGTTTTTAAATGCACTGTTATCCGCTCCCAGTGCAGCAAATGCCGCCCAGGCAATAAAAATCGCCCAGATCAGAACAAAACCTGATAACGGGCTTAGCGCCAACCAGGTAGCCAGTGCACCGAACAGCGCAATGCTCAGAGAGGTTGCTGTTAAAGGATTCATAAATGACATTCCCTTAGTTATTTTTGAGGTTAGAAAATGTGTCATTCGTCTTAAAGACAAATTCACACCAGTTACTGCAGGTTCGGTGCCAATCTCAATAAAAAAAACAGCAAACGCCGAAATTTTAAAAATAGTTTATTATCTTAAATATCAATAACTTAAAATCATAAAAATCGTAGAAAAAACACAACTCTTACTAGTCCCCAAAAAATAACAGATACAGCAACAAAAAAGTCGACACTCGCCCCATTCACTGTGTCAGACCTGCAACAAGTGATGGCTTGGCACAATACGCATCAATGCAATACCTGCGACCAATACCGGAATAACATGCAGCTTAGATTTCAAACCAGAGAAGAAACGGAGCTTACACACGCAGACTCAAGCGGTTTTTTTATCTGTTAAAAAGATGATTCAACAGGCCGTTATTCGTAGCTGTTAGCTATCGATCGACGGCTACTGCAGAAGGCACATAATTCAGCGAGAGGACGCTGTTTTTAGCATAATCCGGCAGATGAATAACGCGCAATTTTTGCGTATCCGGCACAGATATATACAGCCAGTTATTGTCTTGACTGAAACCATAGTTGGTTAGTTGAGAAAGGTTGACCCATTGTGGCGAGGAGAAGAACAACTGTTGCCAGTTATCAGACCAGCGCCGGGAGTTCCACTCAGCCGCTGAGCCCAGACCCGATCCCAGACTGAAACCACTCTGATACCAGGTTACAGCGGAGGCCCCAGACTGCAGTCTCTGCGCAGTAAAAATAGCACTGTCCGGATCATGCTCAGCAATTAACTGGGACTGACAGCTATGCCCTTGCGGGGTTTGATCGACGACCGATGAAGCTGGAATATTGGCCCCTTTTTTTAGCAGCGGCAACGGCATAGCTACCCCTGCTGGACTCTTACTGAAAAGTCCCGGTTGATGGTCCGTAAAACACAGCCAGCGAGCGGAGTCGGGTAACGCCATACGCTGCTTCATGCGTAAGGTTTTGATATCCACCACACCGACCTGACGATCCACCCTGGAGACAACATATAAAAATTGTTTACCTGAATGGATATACAAATGCGTTGGTTGAAAATCAGTTTTTATTTGCGACAGCATCCATAAACTATTGGCATCATACACATTCACCATGCCCTGTTTAGCATCCGCAACAAAGACGAGTCCTGACTGCTCATTCGGTTGTAGCATCAGCATCGCAATCCATAGCAGAGCGATAATCGCCCCCAGCCCACAGCACTGTTTAATCGCAACGGGGATAGCTTGGAGTATGAAGGTAAGCTTGAGCATTTTTTGGTCACACGCAATGGATGAATGTGCGGTTGAAGTAGTATCAAAGGGCTGATTTCATCAGCCCTAGCGTATATTTACCGACCCCCGGCAGCGGACATACTCACTCAGGTTTGGATATATGCCACATGCGTATGCGTGTACTCATACAGGCCATGCTTCCCATCAGCACCACCAATACCTGATTTACGCACACCGGCATGATAACCCTGCATAGCTTCAAAGTTTTCGCGGTTAACGTAAGTTTCACCAAAGTTGAGTTGGTTAACTGCCTGCAACGCAAAACTGAGATTCTTAGTGAAAATTGAAGATGTCAGACCATATTCGGAGGCATTGGCACAGGTGATAGCTTCATCCAATCCAGAGACCACCTGAATTGGCAGTACTGCACCAAATACCTCTTTGCGCATAATCTCCATATCAGAACGGCAATCAGCAATAACGGTCGGCTGATAGTGAAATCCCTGGCCAAGCTCAGCAATTTTACCGCCGGTCGTTATGGTGCCACCCGCCGCTCTTGCCGTCTCAACCATCGCGGCCACTTTGTCCAAGCCAATACGGTTAACCAGTGGCCCCATATCAACATCCGGCCGTGCAATCGGATCACCATAAGTGGTCATGGCCATCGCTTTGGTAATTTTATCGATAAACTGATCTGCTACTGAGGCATCAACATATACACGCTCAGCACAGTTACATACCTGACCAGAATTGATAACCCGCGAGTTCTTGATGGCGGTCACTGCCAGGTCAATGTCCGCATCCGCCAACACGATGGCAGGTGCTTTACCGCCCAGTTCCAGATTAAGCTTAGTGATGTTCGGTGCTGCAGCGGCCATGATTCGCGCACCCGTTTCCACACTCCCGGTGAAGCTGATCAGATCAATCCCTGCGTGTGAGGTTAACGTACTACCCACCTGCGCCCCGCTACCGCAGACCACATTAAATACGCCCGGCGGCAAATCAGTCTCTGCAACCAGCTTGGTGAACTCAAAGCAGTTGTTCGGCGTTTCTTCACTTGGCTTGATGACAATGGTGTTACCAGTGATCAACGCTGGTGCCATTTTCCTGGCAATCAGGAAAAACGGGAAATTCCACGGCAGAATACCTGCGACAACACCCACGGGTTTGCGGAACAGGAAAATGTTCTCGCCCACCCGGTCGCTGGTAATAATTTCACCCTCAATACGCCGAGCCCACTCGGCCATGTAATCTAAATAATCAGCAGTAAAGTCGACTTCAACACGGGCAAGGCTCAATATTTTGCCTTGTTCCAGAGTAATCACCTTTGCCAACTCATCAGCATTTTCACGAATTTTAGTCGCTATTTTACGCAAATAACCCGCACGTTCGATTGCAGGTTTCGCGGCCCAGCCGGTTTGAGCGGCTTTGGCTGCAGCGATAGCGTGCTCCACCTCTCCGGTTTCAGATTCAGGCACCCGGGACAGAAGATTTCCATTAGCTGGATTGTGAACGTCAATAGTATTTTTTGGCGTTGGCGCAAATTCGCCATTAATAAAATTTTGATATACAGGTATGTCAGTCATGGCTTGAATCTCAACTATCAAGAAAAGAAGCCGGACCCATACAGTATAAGTACAGACCCGGCTTGATCAGGACAACTTACTGGGTCGCAGCTTCAATCAACTTGTCAGCCTTAGATTTCAAAGCAAACACATGCAGCACACCGCCCTGAGGTACCACAGTGGTGTGATCCATCACTGCGTCAAAGGCACCCTGCATACGCTGGGCGTCTACACCCCAGCCAGCCTGCACGCCGATAAACTGAGTACCATTAACCTTCCAGCTGGATGGCACGGCAGTGATGCCGGAGTTAGCACGGTACTGCCACAGCTTCTTACCCGTACGGGCATCCAGCGCGCGGAATACGCGGTCGTTAGAGCCACCAGAGAACACCAGGTTACCGCCAGTACTTAACAGAGGACCCCAGTTCATCTCTTTCATATTGAACTGCCATACTTTCTTACCGGACTTCAGGTCCCATGCCTGAATTTCACCGATGTGATCTTCAGCGCCTTCAGCCAGACGAATATTGGTCAGGATGTCCGCAATTGGTACACCAATGTACAGCTCACCAGACTTGCGTGGTCCCAGTTCGACACCGCCCATCTCTGAACACAGGTTTTCATGTGCCGGGATATAGAACAGGCCAGTTTTTGGGTTATACGACTCAGGTGGCCAGTCTTTACCGCCCCACAGTGACGGACAGAAAGTAACCGCTTTACCCGTACCTGGTGTATGTGCAGGGTCGTAGGTTGGGCGACCCGTTTTAGGATCAATGCTCTTAAACACGTTCTGTTTTACATACGCTTCAGCATCGACAAAGTCGATAGACCCATCTTTGTTACGTTCAAGGGTCCACAGGTAACCATTACGTCCAGCATGCACCAGACCTTTGATTTTTTTGCCTTTGTGCTCGTAGTCGATAATGACCGGAGGAGATACTTCATCCCAATCCCAGGCATCGTTCCAATGGTACTGGTGGTAACCTTTCAGCTCACCGGTTTCCACATCCAGCGCGACCACTGAGTTGGCATACAGGTTGTCACCAGGACGAGTATCAGGCATCCAAGGACCACCATTACCTGTGCCGTAGAAAGCCACGCCCATATCTGCATCGTAAGTACCTGCAATCCAAACTGAGGCACCACCCGTTTTCCATGCATCACCCTTCCAGGTTTCACTACCCGGCTCACCCGGTGCCGGAATGGTGTGAGTCTTCCATGCAATCTCACCAGTTTTCGCATCAACGGCAGTAATATGGCCACGAATACCGTATTCACCACCAGAGACACCGACCATGACTTTGCCTTTAGCAATCAGTGGTGACAGTGTCATGTAGTAGCCGTCCTGCCAGTCAGCAACACAGGTTTCCCAGGCCTGCTCACCGGTTTTTGCATTCAGGGCCACCAGGCAGGCATCCGTTGCTGCCAGGTAAACCATGTCACCATACAGACCAACACCACGGTTAGTCGGGTGTAGCTGGAACAGCTCTTCCGGAATCTCTTTTTTGAAGCTCCAAAGCTCGTCACCGGTTTCGGCATTCAGCGCAATAACCTTATTATTCGGGGTCGAGATAAACATCACACCATCGTTCACAATGGGCGGTGCCTGGTGACCTTCCAGTTCACCCGTTGAGAAGGACCAAACCGGTACCAGGTCATCAACGTTATCAGCATTAATCTGATCCAGGGGACTGTAGGACCAACCCTCATAATTACCGCGCCACTGCAGCCAGTTTTCTGGCTCCGGATTAGTCAACCGTTCCTCGGTAACCGGGCTGTATTTCTCAAGCGGGTTAGACTTGGCTGCAACACCACCTCCGACCGCAAACGCGGCAGGTGCGACTGCAACAGCAACCGTCAGAGCCCCAAATCGTTTTGCAAATGACATATAGCTCACTCCTGTTTTTATTGTCTTCATAGGAACCCCCCATTTCGGGGAATAGAGACACTGCAGAAACTTATTTTTTATAACCGGGGGATCGGGTGAACTCTTCTTTCACCACAATCAGATCATCAACAATCTTGATAGGCAGCATGGCCAGACGGCGGGTTGCCGGACCATTGGTGACCTTGCCGGCGGCATAGGGGTCGAAGCGTGAGTAGTGACAAAAACAAAAGAACTCTTTTTTGTCTTCAATAAAGGAATTCACGTCACAACCCTGGTGAGTACAGATCGCGGAATAAGCCACCACACCATCTTCTGAGTGCTGCTTGGTGTCTTCATCCATCTGCGCGGTATCTAACCGCATCACCATAATTTTGTTGAAACGGGAACCGCTGCGAATCACACCGCTCTCCGGATCCTGAGGGAAGGCCATTACCTGCTGCGCCCCAAGCACCAATTCAGATGCCGAGATAGGTCGTGCGTTGCCATGACCATCTTCGATCACCAGAACATCGCCTGGTTTAGGACGCATATTTGAAGGCTTTTTACTGGCAGCCTCAGCTTCAGATGCCAGTCCTGCAGTGCTACCAATGGCGGCAACACATGCGCATGATTTGATAAATGCTCTACGTTCCACGATTAACTTCACCGTTTATTATCTTTATGGGTGCGGGTTAACCCTGATTTGATTTGCCCGCTTGAACCCATAAATGGCAAACGCTATGCCAAAACAGGAAAGCCACCTAAACGAAAAAACATAAGTTATTGTTTTATAATGATTTATCTTCCAAATAAACTAAATTCAACAGAAACCGTGACGTCTCAATCTACTGACACAAAGGTTGAAAAACACAACAGTTGTTGCAGCCTTAGTTGCAACAACGCCACACCCAGCACGCCAAATAAAGCACACCACGCGCCTTCACCAACCACCGCTGTTTCAATCCCACCTTGACTGACGTGTCGCACCTCAAAAACGCCTTGCAACAACTGTTCCTCTGGCGCAACACTTGAACGCTGACTACTGGCCTGCACACCGCTATAGCCTTGGTAATACATAGGTTTACGCTGCCACTACCGGATGGCAGAGATTTTGCAAAACCCGCTGGGTCACAACTATAAAAAAAGGAAATCCATCGTGAGCCGCAAAACTCTCATTACCCTCGCCCTGATAAATAGCCTCAGTCTGACATCAGCAGATCTATTGGCAGCGCCGCAAACACTGTGGCGGTCATCTGCCGATTATGTGGCCGTTAAAAACAGTTCATCCCACCAGCTAAACCAGCACCCATACCCGCTTTCAGCCGAAGCAATAGCGCCGATACTCAGCCAGTTATCTGTATCCGTTGCTGAAAACACCAGCTTGCTGGGTAGTCAAACAGGAAAAACGCAGCGACGGGTATTCACTGACCGCGAGATCAACATGCTGGCAAAGCAGATCAGTGCCGGACTTACCCAGGCACAAACAGACGAATCCATCGTGTTTTCAATCTCTGATCTGCGCCCTGCTTACTTTGGCGAAAAGAGCCTCAGTGTCAGTGGCACGGCGTTTATCCGCGATAACAAACTGAACCTGCTGTTTGGCGAGGTACATGTTGATCTGCAAAAGAAATATGTCCGTTCCGGTGCGTCTGTCAGCAATAGTCGTTTCGCCTCAAAAGTTGAACTGGCACGCTACCGCTTGCCCACTGGCAGTGAAGAGAAGGCAGCCAGCCACGATTGGCAGCTACTCAGCTTCAAAGGGGCCACACCAGTTGCCGAGCGCCCCGACTGGCTGCAAGTAGATTTAAACCAAACCTATAAGTACGCCCTGAAAAAGGCTGATACCCCAGAACAACTGGAATATGTGGCTGCCGCACAGGAAGCCGCCAATGCAGCATTGGAGTCGCGCATTGAAAAGCTGGAACAAATACAACCGCCGTCAAGCGAAACGGCAACATCAAATATAGAAATACGCCTGCGGAAACTGAAAACGCTGTATCAACAGGGGGTGATTCCGGAAGCAATCTATAAGCAAAAAGTACAGGCCATTGTCGCAGATCTCTAACTCCTTATAAGACGGAAATACGCTCATGAAATTCATGCACTGCCTTTACCTGGGGTTCACGTTCTGCACGGTTTCGGTCCTGTGCCAAGCACAGGAAACCGCACCACAACTCATCAAACTACAACAAGATACCGTGTCAGAGATGCTGCGCTTTAACGGTGACAAAATCAGGGCCGGGGCAATATTGCGCTGGTGCGGTTTAGAGGAGCTGGCCAATGAGGTTGAGCTGCCGCCGACAGAACGGCAAAGAGAAATGTTCCAGGCATTTATTGTCGCCGGCACACAGAATGTCGCTGCCACTGAAATCGCACGCAAAATGTCCGACGACCAATGGGCACTGTATAACCACGCCCTGATCAGTGAATTGGCGCAATATCGCCAGGGCCTGACACAGGGACTCAACCTTGCCTTTGCTAACCCTAAGGCCAAGCAGCGCTTTTGTACTCAACAGGAATATCTGAGCATGCAATCCCTGCGCGTGCTGACTACCCCGAACAAACAAGGAAACCAGCCATGAAAAAAACATTATATTACGCAGCATTCAGCCTGTTTTTTTCTCTCTCTTCCGTCACACATGCAGCGCCGCTGGTCACTGAAGCCTGGCAAAGCCCGGCACTGTTAAAGCAACCAGAATCAGTGGTCTTCGATATTCTGCGCCAGTCATTGTATGTGTCCAATATCAACGGAGATCCTACACAAGCGGATCAGAATGGCTTTATCTCACTGCTGGATCTGGAGGGCAATATCAGCAAGCTCGAGTGGGTAACTGGATTAAATGCGCCGAAGGGGATGGCGATGTTTGGTAATAAGCTCTTTGTTGCCGACCTGAATACACTGGTGGTGATCGATGTAGAAACCGCCACAATCGTGCAACGCTTCACCACGACTGAAGACAGTTTTTTGAATGATGTTGCCATCAATAGCGCCGGTGTTATCTATGTAACAGATACGCTACACAACAAGATTTACCGACTTTATCGCGGCAAACTGGAGACTTGGCTGGTAGATCCTCGATTGGAAAACCCCAATGGTATCTATCTGGATAACCAGCATATTTTCATTGCCAGCTGGGGCGTACCGACAGAAGGCTGGAACACCAAGGTGCCCGGCCACTTGTTACAGCTAACTGAGACCGATAAAACGCTGCAGGACTTTGGCAGCAATAAACCCATAGGCAATCTTGATGGTGTCGCAAAACTGGGGGACAACGCCATGCTGGTCACCGACTGGATGGCGGGTACTTTACTGCAGGTGAATGGTGATGGTTCCAGCCAGCTAGTGGCGGAGCTGGAACCCGGCGTAGCCGATATGCTCTATTTACGCAGCAGAAGGATGCTATACATCCCGTTGATGAATGCTGGCAAACTGACTGCGTACATCGTCACGCCCTGAGCGAGCCAGAGTTGCAGCAGGATATTCCTGCTGCAACTCCCTGAACGCTACCTGTTCACCAGCTGACAACTACTTGATTTTATACGCCCGCAACTGGCCATCCAGCATCTGCGGAATCAACAGCAGGCCAGACGACTGCATATATAGCATGTCTGCGGACCCCTGGGTCAAAGTTAACAGTGTGTTCACCTTGCCGGCATCGTCGATATGATAAAGCTTGCCCGCCATCCAATCAGTGCTGATGAATGAGCGCGCATCATAGCGCCAGATCCCATCCAGGTTACCTACCGGCTGATCTGAACCGAATGACACCACCTGGCGATCATCCAGAGAGATCTCCAGCAAATGCCCCGGCACCTTGGTACTCCAGCCTTCTGTCGGTACGCCCCAACTGGCCACGATTAACTTGCCCTGGTCAGCAAACAGACCATTCGGACTTTCCAGCAGCGGGGTTTCCAGCCAGACCTCAAGCACGTCATCTTTAAGCTGATAAATTCGGTTGGTCGCTGTATCCGTCAGATACACCTCACCTTCAGATGTAATCGCCACATCATTGAGAAAGCTGTTATCCGCCGCTTTATAGCGTTTCACTATCTTCGCCTGATCAAGGTCGATAACCACCAGTTCAGTCAAATCGGCAATAAACAACTGGCGCCCTTTAACCGCCATACCCTTAGGTGCATTTAACCCAGTCACCCAGTGCGCTTCGAGCACCTCGCCAGCCAGGGACAGCTTAGCGATATAACCATCGCCATCTGCCGCACCAAACTCACCTTTAATATTGGACAGGTACAGCGCATTAGTCGTGGTGTCATAGGCAACCGATTCCGGATGTTCAAACACGGGCCCGGTTTGCCATACAGGTTTCAGTTCAGGCTCCGCGGCACTTGCAGCCACTGAGAGCGAGAGTGCCATTGCGGCACATAAAGATCGTTTTGAATATTTCATTGGCACACCTAATTACATAATTACACTCTGACAAAAATAACCTCTATAACCCACCGGAGGCAGGTTAATAGCTACAGCAGGTATGCCTATTTCTACAAAAGTGGTCAGAAACTTGCTTTTAACCCGGATAAACCTGCTTAGACATACTTCGGGACAGAACCATGCATAACGTTTACCAGCGTATTGAACACTTATTAAGTTGTTTCAGCACCGATATTGGCCAGCTACAAACGCCACTTTCACACTGCAGTTTTGTCAGGCTAAATGGCCAAGGCAATAGCTGCCCGGCTTTCTATACCCCCTCGTTGTGCCTAGTCATCAAAGGCCGGAAAACAGCTGACATCAACGGCCGCAACGTCACTTATTCCGCGGGGGACGGGCTGATTGCCTCTATGAACCTGCCCGCCACAACCCACATAGAATCATGCAACCTGACCAGTGATTTTCTTGGCTTACAAATAGAACTGGATTTTGATTTGCTCAGTTTGACCGCTGAGCAAATGCAGCTGGATATCGGCAGCACAGAAGAGCCTGACCTGTTCTGCCTGCAGGTCGTACCTGTGGATAGCACACTGCTACAGAGTGTTGAAAATTACCTGCAACTGATTGCCCAGCCTGACGACCTTGCTGACCTGCAACAGATCCGATTACAGGAGATATACATTCGCCTATTACGTCGTATGCCAGCCAATCTGCTGTTTCAGTTAGTGAGAGGGGATAATATCTCTCACCGGATTCATAGGGTGACCGGCTATATTGAGAGCAACCTGAACAACAGCATATCGATACCCAGACTGGCAGAATTATCCAACATGAGCATCTCCTCTTTTCATCAGAATTTTAAGAAAGTCACTCAGCACAGTCCGCTGCAATACATCAAACGCCTGCGCCTGACAGAGGCACGTAAACTTATGCTGAGCAGAGGGTTTTCAGTATCCGCCGCAGCCTATGAAGTGGGTTATGAAAGCCCATCTCAATTCAGCCGGGAATACAGCCGACTATTTGGCTTATCTCCGAGAGCGGACCTGACCCACTAGCCTAATCCTGTCAAAACGCGCGCCTCTTCACTCAACATTTGTCGCAGGGGCGCTATACGTTTGTTGCAACTGCTCTACAACACAACATAGGAAGCAATACCCACACATTGAGGACTGTTATAAAAAGTCTTTTTAATTCAATTAATTAAAAAGACAAACGGCAGATTATCACTGACATCTCAATCTGGCACGTAAAGTGCGAAAGCCAATATCTGGATTGTCCATCAACAATAATAATGTGGAGACAGATATGTCAGATATCTTATGTTCTGAAGCCAAAGCGTTTCTTAGCCAGCCTTTACAGCTGTTTATAAACGGCACCTGGCAGGCCAGCAAATCTGGTGCGAGTACAGATGTCATCAACCCGTCCAACGGCAAAAGTATCGCCAGTGTCGCCTCCGGCGACGAGCGAGATGTAAACATGGCTGTAGAAGTCGCTGATATGGCCTTTCGGGAGTGGTCGAAGCGTACACCCGAATCACGTGCCGCGACGCTGAATAAACTGGCCAACAAACTTGAAGCAGAAATCGATACCCTGGCGCAGCTGGAAGCGCTGGATGTCGGTAAAGCCGTCGTCAACGCCAAAGGCTTTGACATTCCATTTGGCATAGAGTGTGTTCGCTATTATGCCGACCTGGCAACCCGGGCGGAATACAGCAAGCCACTTAATCTGACCGCTATCGATGCCCGGGTACACCGTGTACCGTACGGTGCATGCGGCTTTATCTTTCCATGGAACTTCCCGTTTGATCTTTTAATGTGGAATGTCATTCCAGCACTGGCTGCCGGTAACACTGTAGTCATCAAACCTGCTGAGCTGACACCCCTGACCACGTTGTATTTCTGCAAACTGGCAGAAGAGGCAGGTATCCCCCCAGGCGTCATTAACGTAGTGGTTGGTGCAGGCCGTAAGGTCGGCACGCCTTTGGTACAACACCCAAAAATACGCCGTATCTCCTTTACTGGCTCCTCCACAGTTGGCAAGCAAATCGCCTCCATGTGTGGAGAACGTCCCATACCATGTAAGCTGGAACTTGGCGGTAAAGGCGCAGCCGTGGTCTTTGAAGACGCAAACCTGGATAAAGCCGTTACGCAGCTAGCAGGAGCCATTACCCTCAATACCGGGCAGGTATGCTGTACCGCCACACGCTGGCTGATCCACGAATCAATCTACGATAAATTTGTCGAAAAAGTCACGGCGACCCTTAAGGCAACTGCGATTGGCCCGAGCCTGAACCCTGCAACCGAAATGGGCCCGTTAGTCAGTCAGGCCCAGCAAGATACCGTGTTGGATTATTTGCATAAGGGCCTGTCCGAAGGTGCCGAAGCCATTCTGGAAGGTGGTGCCGTCAGCATTTCAGGCAGTGAAGGTGGTTTCTATGTCGCCCCTTACCTACTGGGCGGCTCGGCAGATAATGTTTGCTTCCGTGAAGAAATTTTCGGCCCGGCGGCTTACCTGGTGAAATTCAGCAGCGAAACTGAAGCACTCGAACTGGTCAACAGTCTGGATTACGGTCTGGCCAACAGTGTATTCAGTGAAGACCTGGAACGGTGTAACCGCGTAGCCGAGCAGATGATTGCCGGTAACAGTTGGATTAATGCACACAACGTTTTTGCCTATGGCCTGCCATATGGCGGTATTAATAAAAGCGGTGTCGGTGGCGGCGTAAACTGCCCCGAGACATTTTATGATTACCTGCGTGACCTGACAGTGGCCCGCCCACTGGATTAACCCCCCTGCCAAGAAACCCAGGCATACCGTCTGGGTTTCTTCACTGCCCGCCAGTGTAATTGAAGCCATACATTAAGTCGCTGTACCGGTGCCTAACATGCCGACACAACTGGCCTACTCATCAATTTTGTTTATATTTTGTTATCCCGACAGTAACAGGATTAAATACCATTCAGACACTTGGACTGCAGATATGCGCGTACCCGCTGCATTATCATTTCGCCACGTAAGAGATTTACCATGCTACGTTTACAGTGCTATTCAGGTGAACCGTTACAGCAATACATTCCGCAGTTGGTCCGCCTGAGCACTCCGCTCTCTTATGACTTTCCTTATGTATATGGTGGCGATCTGGCATACAAGGAACGTTATCTGCAAACCTATATCGACTCACCCGGCAGTGTGATTGTGCTGGCATTCGAGGGGGGGGGGAAATGTCGTCGGAACCGCAAGCGGTATACCGCGACAATATGAGATAGACCAGTCAAAGTCCTTTCTGGCAAGCAGCCTTTAATCTCAACCGACTGTACTATTGTGGTGAGCCAGTTTTGCTTGAGCGTTATCGTGGACAAGGTGTCAGAGTGGGCTTATTCAACCACCGAGAAGATCATGTGCTAGGGTTGGGTGAACTGAACCATAGCTGTTTTTGCGGGATACAACGGCCTGCCCCCCAGCAAACTATGTATCGCTGGACAGCTTATGGCCGCAAGCACGATTATAAGAAACAACCGAACCTGGCAACACATTACTGCTGGAAGGAGATTGGCGAAAGCCGCGAATCCCCCAAACCGATGTCCTTCTGAATGAAGGCCCTGTAATAAAGCCGGTGTTAACCGGCTTTATAGTCTTTATTTTGCTTCACCCGCAATTTTTGTCGAGACATCCCGCAAAAACGCTATGATCTGCCAGATCTGCTCATCTGTATGACTTTCTCGAAACGACCCCATGATGGTACCCGGACGACCATTAATCACCACAGAATACAAATATTCTGGTGTATTACCGCCACCCGGACGCCAGGCACCCGTCACCAGCGATGGCGCTCGGGCACCCTTACCTTCAGGTCCATGACAGAACAGACAAGTATTACCAAACAGTTGACGACCTGTTGCAATTGAATCCGGATTATCCAGGTGCTGACCGGACAGTTCCGCCAGTACCTCTTCACTCGGCCCCTGTTGCTGCAGTCCTTCAGGACTGAATGCCCACGCACCCGACACAATGCCAGACAGCAACAAGGTTAATGTAATTTGTTTAACTCGACGCATACCTAAACCCTAAAAAGTTAGCTGGAGGGAGCCTGCGGCCCCCTCCCTATTTCCTTATAGAAACCAGTCCTTATTTCTTGTGCAGAGCGAATACAAACAGACCACCACCCTTGGTGTTGTGCTTGAAGAATTCACCGTAAACCAATGGCCACAAACTACCGCCACCAGGACCGACCAACACAGCAACATACTGAGTATCACCCACCATGTAGGTAGTTGGGTTACTGTGGATACCGGTACCAACGTTATATTCGTACAGGGTTTCACCCGTGTCATCTTTCACTGCACGGAAGAAACCTTCAGCATCACCGTTGAAGACCAAACCACCCGCTGTGGTAAGGACACCACCCGTTGCCGGTACATTCTGTGAACGCATCCACTCCAGTTCACCGGTGGTCGCATTAAACGCCTTCAGGTAACCCGCACCAGGGTGCAGACGCAGTGTGTTAGTACCCAGGAACCACTGACCTGGCTTGAACTCCTGCTTCTTAGCTTCCAGGTCCATGGACATGTCGATAACTGGCACATAGATCATACCGGTACGCTTGCTGTAGGCCGCTGGGTGCCACTCTTTACCACCACCCAGGGTCGGAGCGATGTCAGTGGTTACCTTGCCTTCAGTTGGCACTTTATCCGGATTTACTTTTGGACGGCAGTTGCTATCAAAGCTCTCAACCCAGTTAACCCGCTGCATTGGCACAACCCAGTTACACTTATAGGTCTCGCGATCAATGGAGTACAGGTGACCGTTACGGTCTGCATGCAGGTAGGTTTTACGACCCTCTTTATCCTTAATCAGAATCGCTTCGTTAGTACCGTCATAATCCCAGACATCGTGCGGGGTGTACTGGAAGTGTTTAACAATTTTGCCGTTTTTCGGGTCGATCGCTACAGTGGAACCGGTATACAGGTTGTCACCTTCACGCACACTGCCATCGAAATCCGGTACTGGGTTACCTACCCCATACAGGATATAGCCGGTTTCTTTATCATATGAAGGCGGCAGCCATGGAGTACCACCCGCAGTTTTCCAGGAATCACCGGCCCAGGTCTTAGCGATTTTCTCTTTACCGGTCATCGGAACCGTGTAGGTTTTCCAAATCAGTTCACCGGTATCTGCATCCAGCGCATAAACAGTACCCGGATTGGCACCTAGGTCACCACCGGAGTTACCGATAACCACCATGCCATCAATAATCATCGGCATAGAGGTTAAAATTTCACCTGTTTTGTAGTCACCCAGTTTCTTTTCCCAGACCACTTCACCGGTGTTGTTATCCAGTGCCACCATGTGCGTATCCAGAGTGGCCATGTAAACTTTGTCTTTATAAACAGCCACACCACGGTTAACTGAACCACAACAGAGTTTAGGGCCAAGATCGCCGGGCAGTGCACGCTGATATTTCCACAGCACATCACCCGAAGTACCGTCCAATGCAAAAGCGATATTGTGGCTGGACGTCACATATAAACGACCATTCACCGCCATAACCTGGCTGTCCTGCGCACCGATTACGCCAAATGAAAGATTCCATTTAGGCACTAAATCACTGACATTTTCCTGATTAATCTGCATCAAGGGCGAATAGCGGGTACCTTCATAATCCCTGCCGTAATGCAGCCAGTTATTAGGATCCTTGTCCGCATTCAGCAGCATGTCATCCGTTACAAAGTTATTCAGGTGGGTACCTTCCAGTACACTTACACCTAATGCATGACTGTTCATAGAAACCGTCAGCGCAAATAAGCCTATGCCTGCTGCTTTTCCTACTCCAAATCGTGCTCTCATATTGATGCCTCTTATTAATATTATGAACAAAAATATTTAAACAGTTACCCTATACAAGGCTGTTCCATGTTCTTGCGTTTGGTACGACAAAACAGCCGCAAAAGACATGCCATGTGCGTAAGCATTTGAATTATTTAGAGTTTACTAAAGGCAAGAGAAAAGATTTCGAGACAAAGTGTGGCACCTGCTACAGGCTGCTGCAGGCCAAAACAAAAAAAGCCATGCAGTTGCATGGCTTTTTTAGATTGAGACAAAACAGTTTATTCGTTAACAGCTTCCGGCTCTTGGCCTTCCACTAGCAAACCATGTTTTTTAATTTTCCGATGCAGCGTTGACCGGCTAACACCCAGCGCCTTAGCCGCGCGGGTCACTACCCAGCGGTGCTGCTCGAGCACTTGCTCCAACTCTTCTTTTTCTGACAGTCCTGCGCTGTCCTGATGACTGATCGACACCAAACGAGAAGGAGGGTAATTACTGACCGCATCGTCATGCGGCGTTTCTGTTACAGGTGCTAACCGCTCTTCAGCAAAAACTTCCTCCGGCAGGTCTACCAGCCGGATCATGTCTTCTTCACGCATGCACAATGCAAACTGCAGCACATTTTTCAGCTGACGAATATTACCCGGCCATGAGTACTGACTAAGCTGAGCCATGGCATCATTAGCCAGGAACACATTGTCGGCATCAGACTCTTCACGGCACAACTCGGTCAACACCTTGTTGATGATATGCGGTTTATCTTCCCGCTGAGATAGGCTGGGGAGATGAATCCGGAAACCGCTGATCCGGTAGTACAGGTCTTCTCGGAAATCGCCTTGACCGACAAACTCTTTCAGGTCACGGTGGGTTGCGCAGATGACATTGAGATTGATCTTAAGCGGGTTCACTTCACCCAATGGGATAATCTCTTTCTCAGCCAATACCCGCAACAGACGAGCCTGCAATTCAAGCGGCATATCACCAATTTCATCCAGAAACAGTGTGCCACCATTACTGGCCTGAATCTTACCGACCTTGCCGGACTTCAACCCGCCGGTAAATGTACCCGCACTGTAACCGAAAAGCTCACTCTCAATCAGCGATTCTGGTATTGCCGCACAGTTCAGGGTGACAAAAGGCTTATCACGACGGCTACTACTATTGTGCAGCGCCCGCGCCCAAACCTCTTTACCGGTGCCCGTCTGGCCTTCGAGCAAAATACTGATGCCTTTATCAACGATTCGGGCACAGCGAGCGGCCTGCCTCAGCAGGCCACTGTCTTTACCCGCTGCTGCCTGCAATGGACAACACTCAGGATCAGCAGTTTTAGTGTGTTTTTTGGCCACATCCAGCTTGAGCATGTGCGCTTTACTGATTTTCGCGGTTTTATTAACCGGAGGAATCAATGTAGCGAAGAATTTTTTGCGGAAGTTACCAATCCGGATGGAGTGCTCAACAATGACGGTTGACTCAAGTTGTTCGAATGTCAGCTCGAAGGTGTCGCAAAATTTCTTACCAACCAGTTGATAGCGGTCACTACAGCCCATGGCAAGCAACAAGGGGGTCGTTGCCGCAATAATGGTGTCGCATTCATTTACTGCCACCAGTGCTGTCGTCGGTGCCAGCATTGTTGATGTCGACATACTGATAATACGCTGGTTTTCATAGGCTTCACGGAAAATCAGTGTTTCAATTTCATCTGCTGTTTCACACACCAGATTCAATGCCAGCGCCTGACCTAAACGGTTACCAGTGGCAAAAGTAGAAACATCCAACGCACCAAACGGGTTCCCGGCGGGATCAATCAGCGGAGCTGCTGAGCAACTAAAATTCTGCAATGCCGAGCCATAGTGTTCTTCGGCATACACAGTGACTGGCACAGCTTCGGTGAGACAGGTGCCTAAACCGTTGGTACCAATCAATGATTCGGCCCAGAGACTACCCTGACGCAGGCCACGAGATTCAAGCTCATGACTCACACCTGAGTCACAAAATGATTTAACAACCAGCCCTTCGGTGTTTGTCAGTAAAACGGTATAACCACTGTTTTTGGAAACCGCGCGGATTTTATCAAATACACCAGCGGAGTCAGCGAGCAGTTTTTCCAGGGGTTCACGCTTTTGGCGTACTTCGGAGTCGGAAAGGTTCACCAACTCGATATCGGAATTCGGATCAATTTTGTATCGGTCCCGGCAACGATCCCAGGAATTTTGAATATAGTTATTAACTTCGCCGTCGCTATCCTTGCATGTTACATCGGAATCACTCTTGGCAGATCCGGCCAGGAGATGGTCCTTCTTGTAAGTCATTCATTTCACCCTCACCTGTGCAGTTCCACGAGCCCATCTTGGCTGCCAGGTATTTTTTATATTTATAAGAGGTATACACTCTTAAAGATCATCTTAGATTGTAGCATTGATTCAGTTCAAGCTTTTCCTTAGATTTATTAAGGATTTTACTTTCTGCCTGCGACCTGTCCGTATTCTGTACGCATGCAAGTGAACATATTGCTACCTTTAGCTTCTAACCTTTCAGCATTCCCGATAAGAAAAAAAGGAGCGCGTTTGCACGCGCTCAAAATTCTGCTTGGGAGCGCAGAAGCGAAGTTGGGGCATACCATTCAACTACAGCGCACTAACGCCATACTTGTTCAAAACCTTATCCAGACTCCCATCTTCTTTTAATGTTTTTAGTAGTTCATTAAATTGAGTTTCAGTTGCATCATCCGCTTTACGCAAACCCAGAGCGTAAAGGTAATTTAACTTATTACCTAGCAAAGCCTCAGCATCATAAACATTGAAACTGTGACCTTGTTTTTGCATATAACCCAGTGTGACATTACTGACCAGCGCAGCACCGATTTCGCCATCAACCACAGCCTGCAAACGCGATAACTCATCATTGAAACGAATCGCAACGGGTACCGCGCCCTCGTTAAGCAAGTGCGCACCCATGCTGCCTGCAGGTACGCCAACTACCGTTTGTTTCAAATCATCCAACCCCTTCACTGGCTGACTATCGGCGGGCAGTACAAGCTTGAATTGCAGCTCCATATAAGGCTGTGTAATGCGGACATATTTAGACTTACCGTCACCCAGCCTGGCAACTCCAGCATAAAGATCACAGCGGGTCTTTTTGGAGTCTCTTTTCTGCACAATCCATGACAGATTGAGGTTAACACCCAGGCTGTCAGCCAAGGCCTTTGCCACATCTATCTGCAAGCCTTGTACTTCAGGCTGGCGTACAGAAAAAGGCGGCTGAAACGGGTTTACACAGACATCCAGCTCACCGGAATCCTGTATATGCTGCAAACTGTCGGCCAGCACATTCTGGCCACCTGCAATCAGTGCAACAGCAAATAAGGTGTTTCGAAAGTTAAGGCGCATATGCTGCCTCCTTCTACTTTTCGCTGTTACTGAGAGAAAGAATATAGGTCACCAGCTCCCAGCGCTGTTCAGGGCTGAACGAACGTTTCCAGGGCGGCATAACCAACGCACCACGGCGCTTACCGTTACTGATGGTTTTAAACAGATATTCTGGCTCGAAATCACGTCCCTGCAACTTTTTCGCCTTGCCACCGGAACCCCGATTGCCATGACAATATACGCAGGACTGATTAAAACGCTTTTCGCCATTGGCGACTGATTCATCTAACTGACCAAATACGGTTGCTTTTGCGGCGGCAACCACCTCAGGCGTTTCTTTCGGTTTGGATTTTTTCTTGCTTGATCCACTATCTGCTGGCGGAGCTACAGCGAGGGCAACCCCACTGACCAATACGCTTGCCAACAGCACAGAACGATTAACAACAGATTTAATATCAAACATCATGTTCTACATTCCCAAGATTTCTTACTAAAGTGAGGGGCAGATAAACTGCCCCTCTATTGTTATATAGGCTTATAGCCGTCTAGCTTAGTCTTCCAGTGTAAAGGCGATCAGCGCAGCACCACCTGGCAGGCCACCCATTTCTGGGAAAGCACTCGCCATGAAGCCTGGCGCATGAGAACCCATACCGGTAGCAGCAAGAATGTACTGCTTACCATTCACGGAGTAGCTGACAATACCGCCACGCAGACCTGAACCGGCGTTGAAGTTCCACACTTCTTTACCATTGTTCGCATCATAGGCATGCAGCATGCCTTTCGGTGAACCGTTGAATACCAAATCACCACCAGTGGTCAGTACACTGCTCAAACCTGGCAGCGGATAGTCGATGGTCCATTTCAGTTTACCGGTGATTGGATCACGAGCATCCAGTCGAGCGGAGGCTTTACCACCTGGAGGTGGTACGGCAACCAGCTTGCTTACGCCAAGGTACAGACCCGCAAGACCAACACTTTCATGTTCCTGTGCTGCTGGCACTACGATGTTACAAACTTCCATGGCATTGGTGTACCACAACCCGGTTTTAGGGTTATAGGCACCGTGGTTCCAGCTACGTGCGCCAAGCAGGTATGGGCAGATAGTGGTTTCTTCACCCACAGGCATCGCTTTACGCTTGCCAAGTGCACCGGTTTTAGGATCGATACCATCAACAAAGTTGATGTTCTGAGCCAGTGGCCATACGTTTTCAATGCCGCCATCTTTCTTATCGACAACGAAAACAAAGCCGCTTTTGTTCAGGTGAACCAGAACGTCTTTACCTTTGTGTTTCAGAGCCAGTGCTTCATAGGATGCATCGTAATCCCATACATCATGAGGGATTTCCTGGCGACCCCATTTCAGCTTACCCGTCTGAGGATCGATGGCCAGCAGGCTGGCACTCCACTTGTTGTCACCCATACGGTCAGCACCGTAGAAATCAGGCGCCGCATTGGCTGTACCGATATAGATGGTATCGGTTTTCGCGTCGTAGGTACCTGGCAACCATGCACCACTACCACCGACTTCACCAGAATCACCCGGCCAGCTCTTTGGATCATCCTTCTGCAAAATATCGAAGGTCCACATTGGCTTACCAGTCAAAGCGTTAACCGCAAAGATTTTACCCTGAGTTGGCTGGTCACCACCGGTGGTACCACCGAACAGGACATCACCCGCCAGCTGTGGTGGAGAGGAGAACAAGCAGCCGTAGCAGCTTTCCAGATCAGTAATCTGGGTAGACCATTTCTCTTCACCGGTTTTCTGGTCAAGCGCGATAAAACGGCCATCAAGAGAACCAATATAAACCATGCCGTGTCCGACAGTAACACCACGACTCGCAGCGACGTAGAACACCTCATTTACAATTTCATCCAGTTCTGGCTGGTAGTGCCACAACTGCTTACCCGTATCTGCTTCAAGCGCAAACACGTTATTATTTGGCCCAATATAATAAGCTACGCCATCAATAACGATTGGCGTTGCCTGCAGACCCATCTGAATATCCCCCGGCTGATGAATCCAGGCCACTTTCAACTTATCAATGTTTTTTACATTGATCTGATCAAGTGGGCTGTAACGCCAGGCATCGGACGTACGATGGTACTGCGGCCAGTCATTGGGGCTGACATTGGAAGAATCCGCTGCAACGGTTGTGGACATCATGCCAGACATTGCAAGCGCTGATGCAACACTGGCCGACAGCATAAGTTTTCTTATTGTAATCACTTCATCTTCTCCATCTAACGAATGAAAAGCAGACGGTACCTTTGTGGAAATCTGTCTGCGGCTGTAACCAAACCTGATGCAGCAACAAACAGGCCAAATCAATTAAACAACAAAACACAAAGACATATCCAATTGAATTTAAATGATTTTTATAAAAAACAGCAAAAGCCAAAACATACAAAAACTCCCCATATATCACGCTTAATGCTTGCGATTTGACACACTTTGTCACCCGTTGAGACAGTGTGTCACGAGACCAAAACAGAAGAAAAAACAGCGTCACTCGCTTAAAAATAAACTTAAGGCATAAAGCTTGCTTTATCTTTATCGCGACTAATCATCGCTACACTGAACATACAACGGAGAATAAAAATATGAACTGGCAAAAACCTGCTTATAAAGATTTGCGAATTGGTTTCGAAGTTACTATGTACTTCGCTAACCGCTGAAGATCCAGAGGCAACTCCTACCCAGCAAGGGGTTGCCTCCCTCTCGACTAAAACCCTCCTACAATATAGCAACACTGTGCATCACTACCTGAAACACAATGTGCCACTGCATCACCCTGCCTGATGCAATCGCCCAGCTGCCAGCGCCCACTTCCCCGTAAACCGGCGGAATATGTCAACATTATTAGCTGGCATGCATTTTGAATTGCTCTAGTTGTTTATACATAAATGGAGCAATTAAGGATGAGAACAATAAAAACCCTTTCTGCACTGGCTTTGATGGCAGTGTTTAGCACGCAAGCTCTGGCTGGAATGCCTGGAATGCGGGGTACGCAGCACCTGGGTATTACCGTTCCCAATGTGGAAGAAGCAACTGCTTTCTTTAAAGACGTTATTGGCTGCGAGTCCTTCTACTCAATTGGCCCATTTGGACCTTTTGACGATGACTGGATGACCGAAAACCTGAATGTCCATAAAAAAGCGGTAATCAAAACAGCTCATCTGATGCGTTGCGGCAATGGACCGGCACTGGAGATCTTTGAATACACATCCCCGGACCAGAACAAAACACCGCCACGTAACAGCGATATCGGTGGACACCACCTGGCTTTTTATGTGGATGACATGGAAGCCGCTGTTGCCTTTCTGGAAGAAAAAGGCATCAAAGTACTAGGCAAACCACATACCTTCACTGAAACAGGCATGAAAGGCCTGACCTGGGTTTACTTTATGGCCCCTTGGGGTATGCAGCTGGAAATTGTCAGCTACCCATATGGACAGGGCTACGAGAAAGAGACCGGTCGCCGCATGTGGGACCCTCGCTACTAATTATGACGTAGCAGTGCGTCAACCCGGGGGCACCCATAGGGTGCTCCCATATTTCGAGGGCGAATCATGAAATACGGCTTATACCTGCTGCTTTTTCTATTAACATCACAAGCACAGGCACACTTTACACATTTTGAACCCAGAATTTTACATATCTATCAGGACCAGCAAGACGTTATGGTTCTGATGCGTATGCCGCTGCCATTAGTTCTGCTTGATGACAGCTGGGGCGGTATAGATGCCAACAGCTCAGTGGAATATACCCGTCAAATTCAAACCGAGAACGGTACCGACTACTTACTGGACCTGCCACGACTGACAAATACCCCGGACGAGCTGCTGCGGAGAATTCAGCAAGGCTATCAGTTCAACATCAATGGTAAACAGCAGGCAGCCTCTATCGAAGCGATACACCTGTTTAACTCTGATGACCGGCGCCCCTTTGTTGATATCAGCTCAGCGGAATCCAACTTTAGCTCAGCGATCAGCATCGAAGACAACGTCGTCAAAATGTTTGATACCGGCATTGATATCAGGTTCCGCCTGGAAGGCACTTCACTCATCACTGACGATTTAACCATCTTCAGCGCCCTTGGTGACAAATTTAAAGCCATCAACCGGCTGGCAAATGTGGTGAATATCTATCGCAATGACAACAGACAGTCACAGACGACCGTCGGCATTCTGGACATTTCTTCACAACATATGCCGTCGGCCCTACAGCGTGGTGCCAAAGGCTTCTGGGAAGGTCTGGTGCATATTTTTATTGGCCTGGACCATGTGCTGTTTATCCTGCTGATTTTCTTCACCTCCAACAGCATTATACGCCTGATCACGCTGGCCACAGCGTTTACCATCGGTCACTCATTCAGCTTACTGGTGGGCGAAAATATCAGCATAAACTCCAGCCTGTTTATTCCCGGGATAGAGTTGCTAATCGCCCTGTCGATTACCCTTACGGCAATTGCTTTGCTGATGGATAAAGGTCATCACCTTAACAGCACCCCGATGCTATGCATCGGCTTTATTCATGGCTTTGGTTTTTCGTTTGTATTCCGTGAACTTGAACAAGCGGGAGGACAAAGTGATTGGCTGACACTGGGCACATTCACCCTAGGCATTGAAGCCGGACAGCTTATGATTTACCTACTGGCATTCTGCCTGACATGGCTAATCCATCATTATGCGCCACCTAAACGGCAACTGGGATTTTACGTGTCAATCCTGGCTTTAATCGTCTCACAATACTGGGTAGTAACCCGCGTAATGCCGATTATTGAAGCGGTCACGTAATGCATCAGGGCTGATAAGATCAGCCCTGATTTAACGATCATTTTCGTTGGAAGGCCCCATCTGCTTGATGATTTCATGATTCTTCAGATCGACCACGGAAACCACATGGTTATTAGCCTCCTGTACCCAAAGTTGCTCATCAGCGATATTCAGGTGCATCACATCAATATCCTGCTTTACACTGACATACCCCAAAGACCGAAACAGCGCCAGGTCAATTACCTGGACGGTCTGATCATTCAGCGCCACATACAAGCGGTCGGATTTTGCATCAAATACCATCTCTCCCCGAAACTCACCCAGGGGTATCTGACTTAACAAACCGGGATGATCGAGGCTGTATACCGAGATTTGCGACCTTAACTCATTGAGAATGTAGAGCAGCTGTTGGCGTTCGGAGATCCAGAAACGGTCTGGTCGTGTTTCCAGACGAATATGCGTGTTGATAACACCGGACTCGATATCCAGCATCATGACCGCTTTGTTACTCATATCGGAGTAATAAAGCTGTTTGCCATATATTTTTATATCACCCACTCTGCCTGATGCAGGCAGTTGAAATAAACCAATAGGAGAGCGTGTAACATCGCTATAAACAAATACCGTGCTATTAGACTCTCTCACATAAAAATACCCTTCACCCTCTTCGGACATACCCGACAATGAAGATAAATATAAAATACCTAACGTCAAAACCATAACAACGAACACAAGCAGAGCAAACAACTGCTTTGATCGTGAAAACAATGACGCAAAAACCATGATTAAACCTCTAAAAAAAAGCCCGGTTCAACGTGATTATTATCTGAAGGGGTCGATAAAAATAATCAGGTTCAACCGGGCATCATCGGCTAATTAGGGTGTTTCTATGCTGATCCATATCTCGCATTACAGACCAGCACCTAACCTTTAACTCCTGCAACAATTACGAAGAAGGACGGCGCATTACAGGATCGGTGGCCGAAAAGACTCACAACATGACTTCACGAATCAGGGGGCGAACTCCAATTCGCGAACATCGAAGAAGATAAAAGCAATTAGAGTACCAACTTAATAAATAATTGATTTATATGAATTTATTTTTAAAACCCTAGCCACAAAAAAGCACAGCTGCAACACTTAGTGGCGCAGGTGCGACACCTCGTTGTAGCAGCCCCGGTTACCTGGGTGACAGAAAAGGCATTCCTATTTTTGAAAGAATCGCTGTTCATATTTCTCAATTACATGGAAATTTCAGCCGTCAGGCAGACTGCCTCCTGCATGCAACACAATGTCTCAAAAAACTGGAACAGTCTGTTCTAATTTCTACAAAGGTTATGATGAAATCAAAATTATCGTGCTTAGAATTATGTAATTTTTTTTCACAAAATCTACTTTACGGCCAGCTTGGTATGTAAAACTTAAAAACCACTAGCAATTAATGCCTAATCCCACCTAAAAACTACATAACAGACTAAAAAAAGCCGCTTGATAAAAATTGGCACCATTAGTGCACACACCAACATAGCGCTGCATATTTTTGAATATTCAGAACGCGATCCGATTCATCTCTGCTTACCTGACACTTAATAAGTGCCGCCAGAGATTAATTGTTGAAAAAATACCTATGTTTCCTTAGGGGGAGTACACAGATGAATAATAAAAAAGTAACCTGCGCCAAACGGGGCATGGTCAGCTCGCTTAAAACACTTTCTGCCATGGTTATGCTGTCTACTGCAGCATCCACAGCTTCTGCAGACATTCTGATCGGTGAAGCGGGTGGCACTCAGTTGTCCATGTTCGGTATTTTGGATGTGGGTATACTTTACCAGGACAACGTGTCCACTGATGGTGATGAAAAACTTGGCATGGAAACCAGTGGTCTGCGTCAGACTGTTATCGGTTTCAAAGGTCTGCGTCCACTGGACAACGGCTGGAACGCCTTCTTTAACCTAGAAGCACATTTTGACCTGGATACCGGTATGTTCCACGGTACCGGTGATGCTGCAACAGACGCAGACGATAGCAGCGGTCGCCTGTTGTTCCGTCGTCAAGCTAACCTGGGTGTGAGTGGTGACTGGGGTACTGTCATCATGGGTCGCCAGTATGGGCCTGCCTTGCTGGCGCATCTGGGTACTGAACCACGTATCTTTAAAGAGCAGTTCTCTAACCTGTATGCTTGGGCTTACAGCCAGCTATTCACCACAGTAAATGACTCTGCCAGTGGAGCCGGCCGTAACGCAAACAACGACGTGGGCATCTTCTTTAAAAATGCTGTTCAATACCGTAACACCATCGGCGGCCTGGACTTCGGTGTGCTGTACTCCTTTGGCGGCCAGGAAGGCTCCCAGAAAGATGGTGATGTAATCGCACTGGGTGCGGCTTACACCACCGGACCTCTGACCTTGTCCGGCTCTTTCCATAACATGAAAGATCAGCAGACATCTGAAGATGTAGTTGAAAGCTGGGCAGTGGGTGTTGGCTACAACCTGGGTGATGTCACTCTGAAAGCCAACTTCATGAACACTGAAAACAACGATTCCAGCGGTAATGAAGTGCTGGATCTGGATGCGTTGGGCGTAGGTGTGGACTACAAATGGAGTGCGAAAAACACTGCCACTGTTGCCTATTACATCAACGAAGATAATGCACCTGCTAACAGTGCAGAAACTAAATCTCTCGTGATCAGCAACGAATACACCATGGGCCAGTCAACCACTCTGTATGCCGCACTGGCATATGTTGATGCTGACGACATGGGTGTTATCTCCCAGTACGCGACCTCTATCGTAGCCACACCAGCTCCGGTAGATGAGAAAACCACGTTGATCAACGTTGGTCTGAACTTCGCGTTCTAATATCATTTCGCCCCCGCAGGCTGTTGGAAGTTTCGGCTTCCAATGGCCTGTTCTAGTTCCTGCCTGGCTGCCTAGCTCACCTGCTGTTACAACCTCCGTTTACGCACGATTAATTCTCTCCTTTAATCATTAGAACGACATACTCGATTATCTGTAACACTCCGTTAAACCCACTGCGCTCTACTGAACATGTCCTGTTTTGCCATGGACAGCAGTAATGCTCCGCCCCCCAGCCTTCTGTTTCTGTTTCTGTTTCTGTTTCTGTTTCTGTTTCTGTTTCTGTTTCTGTTTCTGTTTCTGTTTCTGTTTCTGTTCCTGTTCCTGTTCCTGTTCCTGTTCCTGTTCCTGTTCCTGTTCCTGAGTATTCATTGCTGCTAAACGTACTGAGGCTCAAAGACTCTGCGGCAGGCAAGCAGGCTCGAATTGACACTCAATGCTCTGCGCCTGCTATCACTCTGTTCGACAGAGCCATCTGACAAACAGGCAAAAAAAAGCACGCCCGAAGGCGTGCAAGTTACTCTCCAGAGCGACAATGCTAAACGTTAGATCTCCCGTTTCTTCATCTGATCAGCGATATAATCGGCCTGACGAATCGCTAGTGCGACAATTGTCAGGGTCGGGTTTTCAGTACCACTGGTGGTGAACTGACTACCATCTGACACGAACAGATTTTTAATATCATGGGCCTGACCCCAGCGATTCACGACACCGTCCTTTGCGTGTTCGCTCATGCGGTTAGTACCCATATTATGACTAGCAGGATACGGCGGTAAGTTATTTACCTTGATTGCACCTACCGCGTCGAACAACTCTTTAGAGCGTGCGTAAGCATGTTCACGCATCTTGTAATCGTTCATATGGTCAGTTTTGTAGACCACGGGTACTGGCAGACCATACTGATCTTTTTCAGTTGGATGCAGGGTGATGTTATTGGATTCAACCGGCATATCCTCACCACAAACCCAGAAACCCGCCATGTTGTCATAGTTAGCCAGGGAGTCTGCTAGTTCACGGCCCCAGCCACCTTTACCCGGATTAAGGAAGGCTGACATAAATGGCAGACCCAGATGCAGGGTTTCCAGCTCATAACCTGCAACATGGCCTCGGCTTGGATCGTTATCTCGCCACTCATGCACAATATTCGGCACCACCGTACTCTTGTACATATGGACCGGTTTTTCGAATTCAGCATATACGCCACCAGTGGTATGCGTCATGTAGTTCTGACCTACCTGGCCGGAGGAATTTGCCAGGCCATCCGGGAACATAGACGATGCCGAATTCAGCAACATGCGTGGTGATTCAATTGAGTTACCCGCAACAGCGACCACGCGAGCTTTCTGCAGATGTTGATTACCATCTTTATCGGCATAGAGCACACCGGTTACCTTACCGGTTTTATCATGCTCGATACGCAGCACCATAGACTGAGGACGAACCTCGGTATTACCGGTCGCTTCCGCTTTAGGAATTTCGGTATACATGGTGGACCACTTGGCACCGATACGGCAGCCCTGCATACAGAAACCATTAACCTGACAGGCCGGACGACCGTCACGAACTTCAGTGTTAATCGCCAGGTTTGCCGCTTCACATTTAGCACCGATGCGTTTTGCACCTTCGGCCACTACCTTGGCATGGTTACTCGGGCTGTGGTGTGGCATACCGGTCGCTTTAGTACCGGTAACACCCATTTTATCCTCAGCTTTTTCGTAATAAGGCTTCATCTCTTGAAGTGAGATCGGCCAATCAAGCACGTTAGCACCAGGCACAACACCATTGGTGGTTTTCATTTTGAACTCATGTTCCTGAAAACGCATGGCAACACCCGCCCAGTGCATAGTGGCACCACCGACACCTTTTACAATCCAGGCGGGCAAGTTAGGGAAATCTTCCGCAATACGTGCTGGGCCAACGACGTAACGCTTGTCCAGCCAGGAAATCTTGCCGAACATTTTCCACTCGTCGTTTTCAATATCATCCATCTTGAAGCGTTTGCCTGCTTCTAACACCACGGACTTGATACCTTTCTGAGCCAGTTCATTGGCGAGGGTACCACCACCGGCACCAGACCCAATGATTACCACCAGGCTATCGTCATTCAAATCAAATTTAGTAGACATTGTTCACAACTCCCTTACTTACAGCCAGTCGATATCGTTATAACCACGGTTGATGTAGCCGCCTTTTTCCCAGGCAGAGCCGCCATAACCAAATCGTGGCCAAAGTTCAGGGTTGTTATAGATACCCATCATCAGGGCACCTTTAATCTTTTGGAAAAACGGACTGGATTCAATGGTTTTCAGTACCGCCACACGATCAGTTTCCTTGGCGATCGCAGCATACTTTTTACCGAATTTATCCATCGCAACCTTATCCAGTTGCGCCACACCTTCAGATAGCAGTTTCAGCAATTCCGGATCTGACTCGGCACCTTTGGCCATCGGATCCATCACCTGGCTGTAATATTTATTTTCCAGTGTGTCATGCGGATAGATATCACGTGCCATTTTCAGCAGTGTTGCGTTGGCATCTTTACCAATCTGCTGAGCGGCAAAACTATCGGGCGCAAATAAACCACCACCCAGTAATGCTGCTGATGCACCTACCGCCATAACCCCGGTAGTGGATAAAAAACGTCTGCGATTCATCATCGGTCCGACCGTTTTGTTATTTTTATTCATAGTGCCTCCAGTCATTCACTTCCTTATTAGTTAAGGAAAAATAAGCAATTAAGCCCTTTTTTCTACAACTCTTTCAGCATTAACAAAATTCAATTGATCGATGTAACGACTCATCTCGTCAGCCAGGTCATTCATCACTTTCTGAACAAAATATTCGCCGTTTTGTCCCATCAATTGAGAAAGCGTGAGGTGACACTCATCCCGAATAAACGGAGGTAGCTCACACTTTTCATAAAATTCATTACAGATCTGCCACATCTGCTGTAACGGGCCATCACATAAGATAACGGCATGGATCAACAGCGCGGTATCACCACCTTGAGCTAGCGCATCGGGGTTGCGAATACGCTGCCAGCGTTGTGCCGTGCCGGCAATTTTTTTACCGTCGACTACTAGATTGTAGTCACCATCACAAAACGCTCCATCAATAGAACCATAGGTACTCTTGATGCCGTACTTACTCAGCCAGCGCGACATAGCATCACAGATCAGCTCATAGCTCCCTTTGATACTAAGCTGGCCTTTATCTAACTTGACCACCATGGACAGATTGATAAAACCTGGATCCTGCGGGGTCAGCTCACCGCCGGTTGATCGGGTGATAACCGGCCATTCTTTGGAATCACAATAATCTTTGGCAGCAGCAAATCCCGGCTTATGCGTGGCACTACGTGGCACAACCAAGGCCCGGCGGCTCCGCCATAACAGGTACCCTTTATCTGAAGTACCCGCCATGACAGCATCCATCAGCTTTTTTTCCAGTTCGAGCCCAGTAGTGATATTCACGGGTTGTGGTACCACTACTTTGGCAATACGATCTGTTTTCAAAAGCAAATTACTGTTCACTTTCTATTTCCAGACACAAGTCAGTTAAGAAATCTGCTGCTGGACCACCGTCGATCGCACGGTGATCAAACGTCAGGGACAGACCCATCATTTTGCGACTGATTAACTCACCGTCTTCCGTCAGACCCAGCTCGTTATAGGTCTCACCAATGCCGAGGATGGCGATCTGTGGCAGGCTGACAATCGGCGTGAAGAACCGTACCCGACTGCGCCCAAGGTTGGTCATCGTGAACGTGCCACCGGTCATCTCTGATACAGTAAGCTTGTTAATCCGGGCGCGCTCTACCACGTCTTTGCGACACTCGGCACGCTCTTCAAGGTCTTTCTTATCTGCGGAAAAGACCGCCGGTGCCATCAATTTACCGCCTGGCAAAGCAATAGCAAAACTTATATCGATATTGCTGAAAATCCGAATTTCGCCATCTTCTACCCGACCGTTAATCACCGGATGTTTTTTCAGCGCACGGACAACATAATCAGCCAGCAGGTCTTCTACCGAAATTTTAATACCCTGCTCTGCCAACTTCTCTTTGCGTAACCACATGTTGTCAACTGAACACACCGCATGGTGTGTCAGTTGTGCAGCCTCATCGAGGCTGCGTCGCATGTTGTTAGCAATCATTCCCCGCAAACCACGCAGGGGTGTAACTTTGATTGCTTCTGCGGTAGTCATTACAACGTCCTCTTACTTAACCAATACTGGCAATCTGGTCGCCTTTAGCTACCACTTCATCCACATCTTTAGAGATGGAAAGCTTACCTGTAGCCGGAGACTCCAGTTCATACTGAATTTTCTCAACCATCAGCTCAGCGATCACATCACCTTCAGTGACATCACCACCATCACTTGCCAACCAAGAGGTGATTACGGCTTCAGAATCTTCTTCCCACAGGTCTGCAGGGATAATTACATCAGTTGTCATACTCATACTTCCTTCATAGTGTTAAACGCAGAAACAATTTTTTCCGGACTTGGCAGTGCCCACTGTTCCATAGGACGGGTGAACGGAATTGGGATATCCGGATATGCAACACGCGCTGGTGCTGCCTTCATAGGCACTCCGGCCTCAACTACAGTGGCGATGATCTCGCCGGTCATGCCGTAGCTGTGATAATCCTCGTCCACCACAATCAGGCGGCCGGTTTTCTTAACAGACTCAATAATGGCGTCACGGTCCAGTGGCACCAGAGAGCGCAGGTCTAGAACTTCAGCACTAACACCCTGAGCTTCCAGTTCACGCGCCGCTTTCAAGCCATGATGCACACCGGAGGTGATACCCACGATGGTGACGTCGGTACCTTCACGCACAATTGCAGCCTTACCCAGTGGTACTTCATACGCTTCTTCAGGCACATGCACGATGGCATCTTTTTCTGTACCCAACCAACCCATGCCCTGCAGGGCTTTGTGGAACATAAATACCACTGGGTTAGGATCACGGATCGCTGAGATCATCATGCCTTTAGCGTCGTAGGCATTAGAAGGTGCGACCACTTTCATGCCTGGCAGATGTGCAAACGTCGCATGTACACACTGAGAGTGCTGACCCGCATCGGAATAACCACCACCGGTAGACGTCATCAATACCATCGGAACAGTGACATTACCGCCGGCAAAATAGGTGTTTTTGGCCATCATGTTGTAGATGGCGTCAAAGCACACACCAAAGAAATCGACAAACATCAGCTCAACAATTGGCTTCATGCCATCGGAGGCAGCGCCTACCGCCGCACCAATAAAAGCAGTCTCAGAAATCGGTGTATCGCGGACGCGCTCTGCACCAAACTCTTTATACAAGCCACGGGTATTACCGAACACACCACCCAGCTCACCGATATCCTCACCCATGACGAAGACTTTTTCGTCAGCTTTCATTTCCACTGAAATGGCCTCAGCCATCGCACGTGCAATCGTCAATTTACGTTCTTTAACCTTGCTCATTTGCTATTCTCCAAAGACTGATCGTGGCCATTAAACAAAGACTTTATCCATCGCCTCTTCAGGCGCTGGGTAGTCGCTCTCACGGGCAAATGTGATTGCTTCGTCTACAATGGCACGTGCCTCGGTACGTAAAGCCTCATCGTCCTCAGCACTCCAGCCGTACTCTTTTTCCAGGCGCTGTTGCATCACTGGGATCGGGTCGATTTTCTTCAATGCTTCTTTCTCACCCGCTGGACGATAAGCTTCGCCATCACCCATGAAATGACCTGCCAGACGCGAAGTCTCAATCTCGATCAGGGTCGGCCCACCGCCTTGGCGCGCGCGTTCAATAGCTTTGCCTACCACTTCAAAAATCTTGATAGGGTCGTTACCTTCAATAAACTCACCCGGCATGCCATACGCCACCGCACGATCTGAGTTACGCTCAACCGCAGTACTGGCACGCTTGGAAACAGAAATACCCCATGAGTTATCTTCGATGATAAAGACTACGGGCAACTTCCAAACGCCAGCCAGGTTGAGGCCCTCATGAAACGCACCTTGGTTAGCCGCACCCTCACCCAGATACGCCACCGCAACACCCGGTTTTTTCTGCATCACACGTGACAAAGCAGCACCGGCAGCAGGACCAATACTCTGGCCGATAATGCCCGAGCAAGAGAAATTCACTTTGGGGTCAAAAATATGCATGTGACCACCACGGCCACCACTCAAACCGGTTTTTTTACCAAAGATCTCTGCAGCCATCGCCTTCAGGTCAACGCCTTTAGCAATCGCCACATGGTGTGGACGGTGGGTATGAGTCACTACATCTTCAGCATTAAGATGAGCACACACGCCTACTGCACATGGCTCCTGGCCATTGGACAGATGCATCTCACCTGGGATGGGACCATTGGCCATATTGAAGGCTGGGCTCTTACCTTCCATATAAATAGTTTCAATCGTCTCTTCAAAGAAACGACTGATCAGCATGTGCTTATACATCCATATTTCTTGTTCTTGGCTAGGTTTCATTACGCACTCCCGAGTCTGATATGCAGCCACTACACAATTTCACAATGTAAAATCGTTTCAGACCCAATAGGAGCAATCAGCGTGCCATTAAGACAAATGACTGTTTATTAAGGGATTTTTTATAAAAAAAACAAACCAAGAAGGCCGCATACATCAAGATGACGCAAAGACTGCGACACTCTGTTTCAGCGCAAAGTCACGATATGAGGATGGGTAAAGAAGGCGCAAGATGAGGGAACCTGCGAACAAGTCCAATATTTGCTCTGCGGGCGATAAATCAGCCTTGATTAAGAAGCTGAAAACAGCAGAACGCCCGAAAAAAGACATAAAAAAACCAGCCGCAACGGACTGGTTTTTTTTGAATTCTTGGTGGAGCCTAGCGGGATCGAACCGCTGACCTGTTCGCTGCCAGCGAACCGCTCTCCCAGCTGAGCTAAGGCCCCAAGAGCGGTGCTATGGTAAGCAGAGCGGCTTTTTGAGTCAAGTTTAAATTTCAAAAAAACGAAATTTAAAAAGGTGTTCTTAATCAAAAGGTTATACAGCCCGGCAAACCAAGATCAGACCGTATAACCACAACAGAATCAGTCTTCGAACTGAGCTTGCATTGCCCGAAACTCTTTATCCCAGCGTTTACCCTCTTTTTTCGACGGACCTCCAACAATATTCAGCGCATGCCTTAAGCGGGCTCGCGTCATATCCGGTCCCAGAATCGCCATGGAGTCCATCACAGATACCGTTTGGTTAGTGCCGGCTATAGCGATAAACAGCGGATAGAGGAAGTCTCTGATTTTCAGTTCCATCGCTCCGGCCAACTGTTTGAGCTGAGCGAATAACCGATCCTTGTGCCACTGCGATTCGGTGTCCAACAACCAGGAAGCAAACTGCAGTACCCTGCGCGTCTGCTCCAGATCTAAACCTTTATAGTCAAAGTCGGAGGCTTCAAGATCCAGCATCCCTGAAAGCAAAAAACCAGCCAGCGGTGCAACATCCGATAATTTTTCCACCCGCTGCTGAATCAGCGGCACGATCTGCATCAGGTATTCAGGGTTCAGAGCCCACTGCTGATAAGCTTGGGCAAATTGCTCAGGCGTCAGGTCTTCTCGTAACCACAAGCCATTTAGCCAGCTCAGTTTTTCCTGATCAAAGATCGGACCACCCAACGAGACACGCTGAATATCAAAATTCTCAAACATCTGCTGGCGTGAGAATTTTTCACTCTCATCTGGCATGGACCAGCCCATACGCCCCAGATAATTGAGCAGCGCTTCAGGCAGGTAACCCATACGCTGATAATAAAGAATACTGGTCGGATTCTTCCGTTTGGACAGCTTCGATTTGTCGGGATTACGCAGCAATGGCATGTGACACAGCTGCGGCATCTCCCAGCCAAAATATTCATAAAGCAGTTTGTGCTTGGGTGCTGAAGAGATCCACTCTTCACCACGGATCACGTGAGTAATCTCCATCAGGTGATCATCCACAACATTCGCCAGATGATACGTGGGCATGCCATCGGATTTCAGCAGAATCTGACAGTCCACCTGGCTCCAATCCAGCTCGATAGTGCCGCGCAGCATATCGCCAATAACACATACGCCCTCTTCTGGCACTTTCATCCGCACAACATAAGGTGCACCGGCAGCACGCCTTTGCTCTATTTCATCTTCAGGCAGTTGCAAATCACTTTGTTTCAGCGCGGTGTGCTTACCCTCAGCTCGGCGCGCTTCACGCAGGACATCCAACTCTTCAGCGGTCCGGTAACAGTGAAAAGCTTTACCCTCTTCCACCAAACGCATCGCAAAATCACGATAACTATCCTTGCGCTCACTTTGACGGTATGGCCCGTGCGGACCGCCTACATCCGGCCCCTCATCCCATTCCAGACCCAACCAACGCATTGAATCTAGTATGGTTTTCTCCGATTCTGCCGTACTACGGGTCTGATCCGTATCTTCTATACGCAGAATAAACTGCCCCCCATGTTGACGAGCAAAAGCCAGATTAAACAGAGCGATATAAGCGGTGCCGACGTGGGGATCACCAGTCGGTGACGGCGCAACACGGGTACGAACGGTCATGGATATCCTTGATGGTTAAAACAGCGTTAGCGATAGAAAGCGGATTATACCCGGCCAGTGCAGCGGACTCTACCAGCCTTGATTCTGCCAGATTATCGCTCCCCAGATCAGAGCCCCGATCAGAAGCGACACCAGCACGACCGCAGAGCCAAGGTCTTTAGCCAGACCAGCCAAGCTGTGGTATTCAGTGCCCGCACGATCTACAACCGCTTCAATTGCGGTATTGACCAACTCAAAAGCAATCACCAACAAACAACTACTCACCAACGCGGCAAACTGCAGAGGGGTTTGTGCCACAAAAAAAGCCAATGGAATCAGCACAGCACTGGCCCATACTTCATATCTGAAAGCAGGTTCCTGGCGATATGCCGCACACATTCCCTGCCAAGAATACCGGGTGGCATAATAAAAACGTTTCAAACCGGTCTGTTTACTCACGCTTTGCATGGAAGTTAATCGCCATCAGTACAATAAAGTGATGATTCTAGCATGCCAACTCGGTGCTTATTATGGCAATTACATGTCATATCGCGACCGTAACTGCATACGAATAAGCCTTTTACTGGCACATGCAGAAGAAGAGAAACGCCAACAAGTCATCGGCAATATAATTGAGAGGCATGGCAAAGATCTATTGATGATGTCGCACTCTCCTACCCGGGCATGTTGCATGAAGCCATCATGCCAGGCGTGTATAATGGCCACCAATATAGCAGAGACTCGAAAACACTTTCTGCTCAACAGCATCCATGTTGCTTCCGGTAACCACGAGTACGTTCAGCCTTGCAAACAGCGCGAACCCCACCGGAACCAACTGCAATTAGTCAGACTGCATGCAACCTGTAATCGATCACAACACAGTTATAACACCAACAACAGTTCAAACCGGTTTCAGCCGTCGCTTCTGCGTAGCGCCGATGATGGACTGGACGGATAGGCATTGCCGTTATTTTCATCGCCTGCTGACTAAGCATGCCTTGCTCTATACCGAAATGGTGACAACCGGGGCTCTGCTGCATGCTGAACCTGCCCGCTTTCTACAGTTCAACCCAGAGGAGCAGCCGGTGGCGCTGCAACTGGGCGGCAGTAACCCTGCGGATCTGGCTAAATGCGCAGTGATGGCAGAGCAATATGGTTACAGTGAAGTTAATCTGAATGTTGGCTGCCCAAGCGATCGGGTGCAGAATAATATGATTGGCGCTTGCCTGATGGCACACCCACAAATAGTTGCCGATGCCCTGCATACCATGCAGTCAGCAGTATCTATTCCTGTTACCGTAAAGCATCGCTTGGGCATAGACAATATGGACAGCTATGAACAACTGTTTGCTTTTGTCGATACCGTAAGACAGTCCGGCTGTAACGTATTTATCATCCATGCGCGCAAAGCGATTCTGGATGGCCTCAGCCCAAAGGAAAACCGAGAGATCCCACCCCTGAAATATGACTGGGTGTATCAAATAAAACAGGCTTTTCCAGAGCTGGAAATTATTATCAACGGCGGCATTAAATCACTGGATGAGTCCCTCGCACACCTTAGCCATGTCGACGGGGTTATGCTAGGCAGAGAGGCGTACCATAACCCCTTCATACTGGCAGATGTCGATCAGGCGCTATTTAACGCCGATAATGCTAAGCCCGAACGGGATCAGGTAGCACGCGCCATGTTACCCTACATAAAACAACAGATGGCTCAGGGCACACCTTTCTACCACATTGTCCGCCATATGCTGGGGCTGTTTCATGCTCAGCCTGGCGGTAAAAAATTCCGTCGTTTCATAAGCGAACATGGACACCATAAACAGGCCACTCCCGACACGCTGTTAGACGCACTGGCCTGCATAAGTCGACGAATTTAAGGATTTTTACAAGATGTCAGATCAGCTGGAACAATTGAAACAACTTACCACTATCGTAGCTGACACCGGCGATATTGAGGCGATCGAACGCTTCCGCCCGGTAGATGCTACTACCAACCCTTCACTGCTACTAAAAGCGGCACAACTCCCCCGTTATGCCCCACTGCTACAGAAAGCCAAAACCTGGGCAGACCGCCAAGGCGGCAGCAGTGCTGAGCAGCTCAACAACATGACTGACTGCCTGGCTGTGGATATCGGCAGTGAAATTCTGCAGATCATTCCCGGGCGGATCTCGACAGAAGTCGATGCACGTTTGTCATTTGATACTGCAGCGACCCTCCAGCGGGCACGCAAACTCATTGGCATGTATGAAGCCAACGACATTTCCCGCGAGCGTATTCTGATCAAAATTGCAGCCACTTGGGAAGGCATTGCCGCAGCTCGGGAATTGGAGCAGGAAGGCATTAACTGCAACCTGACACTACTGTTTAGCTTTGCCCAGGCCGTGGCCTGTGCAGATGCTGGTGCATATCTGATTTCCCCCTTTGTTGGGCGTATTCTGGATTGGTACAAACAGCATCAGGACGCTGACTTTCAGGGAGCGAACGACCCCGGCGTACAATCAGTCAGCCGTATCTACAATTACTACAAACACAATGGCTATAACACCATTGTTATGGGCGCCAGCTTTAGGAATACAGATGAAATTCGCGAACTGGCCGGCTGCGACCGGCTGACCATTGCGCCTACACTTATGGAAGAACTCGAGCAGATAAATGCGCCGCTAGACGTCAAATTGGCGGCTAAGAATGCCACCAGCACTGAAGGGCGCTGGGCCATCACTGAAGCAGAGTTCCGCTGGAATATGAATGAGGATGCCATGGCTACAGAGAAACTGGCAGAAGGTATCCGCAACTTTGCTGCAGATCAGGTAAAACTAGAACAACTGTTACTCTCCAGTTAAACCTGCTATTCAGAATAAAAAAAGCCCGGAGGCTAATCAGCCACCGGGCTTTTTCCACCAGCATCCATGCTGGAATCCAATCGTCCCTGATTGGTCGAAGTCGATGCGCGTCCCTGCGCTGTGACAATTCCATCTGTCTCGACCCCTAACAGCACCCATTCTAATATGTTGCCGATATAGCGCTATGAGAATTTTTCCTAATTTTTATTAAAATTGTATTTAATAAGCCAAAAAAGATGCTCCTTCAAGCATCTTCCAGCGTTATCATCAAATCCTTAAATGCCTCACGGTTAGAGTCATTTAGGTTCATTAAAATACGGTGCGCTTCAACAATACGCAGACGTATCTCTTCTGCCGATTCTTTAACCAAAGGCAGTGCCTCGAGGTCCGCACTGTCCTGCGGTAACGAGTCCAAAAGCACAAAAATATGATCAAATCCCATACTCATTAACACACGAGTGATATCCCGATTAGTTGAAACAATGGTTGGGTGAGGCAGATGACATTGCTCAGCGTAGATCGATAGCTTGGCAATCAAACCAAGCGTGGTACTGTCAATACCTGTCGTTTCTGTAAGATCGACCAAAATATCCTGAACATAACTACGATCCAGAACAGATTTCAGGTGCTGATCAAGTGATGAGCACAACGTTAACCTCACATCCCCAACAAATTTGAGAATGTAACGTCCACCCATCAGGGCATAATAAATTGAGCCGTCTTGCATAAGTTTCAGTGCCTGGCCACAGTCATGATGGCAATGTCATCGGGAGCTTCGCCCATTATAGCGGGAAGCAACTGCTGTTTCAGTTGCTCAGGGCCTCCTCCTTTAGCGGCAATTACCGCCTGCAAGAGTCGCTCTTCCTTGGCAGCAAGATCCGGCTCCTGCATCACTTCCAGAATACCATCCGAAAACAGTGTCAGTTGAAAAGGAGAAGTTAAAATCAGTTTACGCTCTTCAAATTGCGGTTTTTCAAACAAACCAACGGGCATGCCCCGGCCTTCCAGAAAACGCACACCCTCTTTGTCAGATAGTACCGGCATAGGGTGGTGTCCACCAACCGCATAGGTAAGACTGCTATCTCTGCTGTCATACAAGCCGAGAAAAATACTCAGATGCTTGCCTAACCCGGTATCCAGCACCTCGGCATTGATACGCCCAAGAGTATCCAGTGGCGAAACAATATCAAAGCTTGACCGGCGCCGAAAGTTTCTTAGCAAGCGGTGTGTCATATTTTTCAGCAACACCGTTACCAATGCTGATGAAGCACCGTGCCCTGAGACATCCGCTAAATAAAACATACAGCGATGGCGATCAATCTCAACCAGATCAACAAAATCACCGCTCAGGTACAAAGATGGAATCAACAGGTAGCGTGCTTCCAGGTCACATAACTGAAGGCACTCCGGGGGTAGCATGTTTTGCTGAATATGTAGCGCTGCTTGCTGATCAGCTCTTAGCTCTGCATAACTTCGCTCAAGTGCTTCCTGCACCATATGATGCTGCTCATACAGCATAGACTGTTGGAGCAATTTTAGTATGGCACTTAACAAACCTGGCTGATCTGACTCGAGGGCAGACTGCGGAAAAACATTGGAAGCGCCGTGGCGCAGTAGAGATAAAACCTGATCATTATCCGTTTTATCCAGCAAACAGATAATCGGCCTGGGCGACTGCTGTTCAGCCAAACCACTGAACTCCGCCAATGTGAGTTCAGTGCCACCAACACAGGCAATGATCAGTGAAAACACATCATTATCTAATGCGGCCTGAGCCTGCTCTGAATTAAGCACAGAGATAATATCGAGTGAAGGAACTTGAGGAGGAACAACACCCTGTAAAAACTGGATGATCCGCTGCGGATCAGAGTGGATGACCAAAACCTGTTGATGGGTCTGATTCATAATCCGACCCTTGGGGCGATGACGGGATACACCGGTCCATTTGCCATCACCTAGTAAAACCTAATCTACAGCATCTCAGTTTCATGGTAGAACCTTAAATCCAAGGTAGCTGACATGCAAGTAGAGAAAAAGGATGAGGAGCATCTTGGTATGCCCCTCGTGTACTGGCTCAGAAATTACTATCGTCGTAATTTTCTGCACCATCAGTAATGTCATATTCACGTTTTTGCAGGTACGCATCGCGAATAAACGTATATTTATCACCTGAAATTAACTTTTCTACCTGCAACAAGCCAGCCCGAGTATCAACGACACGGGTCAGATATAGCGCATTGCGAGCACCAGCATCATCAACCTGCATAACCGGGTCGATCATACTGTCAGGAATACGGCCCAAACCATCACGTACTGTAGCAGGGCCGAAGAACGGCAACACCACATAAGGGCCACTATCTACACCCCAATAACCCAGTGTTTGGCCAAAATCTTCCGGCTGTTTTTGAATACCCATCGGCGTAGCAACATCGATTAAACCCACCAAACCAAAGGTAGTGTTAAACCCTAAGCGCGCAGCACTAAGCAGCGCATTATCCACTTTACCCTGCAGCAGGTTGTTAAACACATTACTGACATCACCTAAATTGGCAAAGAAGTTTGTTACACCACGTTCAGCCAGATCGGGCATAACAACTTTGTAGCCTTTTGCGACAGGCTTCAGGGCGTAGGCATCCAGCCCCTCGTTGAAATTGAACATTGCACGGTTGAATCCCTGCCAGGGATCAGTGGTGTTTTCTTCTGCATTTACCGCAGAAGCCATCAGCACACTACACAGCAGCATTGTTATCCAACGAGCAAATGATGCTTTCATCGAAGAGTCCTTTATTTTCAAGCACAAGATTGCCCATTCTAGACAATTTATGCGCCGCAATAAATATATTGCGCTGCAAACAATGAAAAACAGGCAACAAAAAAGGCTCCCGTAGGAGCCTTTTTATCTAGAAGAGATCTAATCAGCTGATTAGAAGTCTACGCGGTAGCCTGCGATAGTACGATCGCCAGCAGTATCTTCGCTGTCGTTGTTTACATGTTCCAGGTAAACGCGACCACGACCCAGTTTCTGCTGGATACCAACGCCCCACTGTTTGAAGTCAGAGTCAGCCAGAGTGGTTTCAGATTCGAAGTCAGAGTAACGACCGTAGAAAGAGGTGCTGTTTACAGTGTAACGAGCAGCCAGTTCCCAAACGTCAGACTCAACAGCCTTAGAACCGTTAACATCTTCTTCTTCGTCTTCGTACTTAGCCATCAGCTCCAAGCCGTTAACTTTGTACTTAGCAGCGATACCCCAGATGTCGTTTTCGTTAACGGCACCATCATCAAAGCTAGCTACAGAACCAGACAGAGTGAAACCACCAACAGTGTAGGTAGCCGCAACGTTGTAGATATCTACATTGTCATCGTTAACACCGTTGTCGTCGTCATTATCACCCAGCAGGGCAGCACCAGCGATGAACTGGAAACCACCGATTTTTGGCGAAGCATAAGCAACAGTACCTTCAGTACGCTTCAGGTAGTGTCTAGTTTTACCAGTTGCACTATTACCCAGATTAAAGCGCTCGCCATAAGAACCATCGCCTGGGTTGAATACGTTAGTAGGCGAACTGATCAGCAGGTAGTGAGGCATATACTGCTTACCGATAGTTGCCTTACCCCAGTCACCCTGTGCACCGATGTACAGCAGACGTGCACGCAGCGTATCAGTCTGATCAGGATCGTCAGTACCGATTACCTGAGCTTCCCAGTGGAACAGGCCTTTAGTGTCCTGCAGACCCAGATCGATATCACCTTTAACACCCATACGGCTGGAGGTATCAACTACGTCGATATCACCATCAGTTTTGGCACCTGGAGCACCATCGTTACTAGTAGAAGCAACACCCATACGGAAAGAACCGTACAGAGTAGCGTCAGCCTGAGCAACCACTGGAGCAGTCATAGCACCGGCAACAGCCAGAGCGATAATTGACTTCTTCATCAACTTTTCCCCTTCGATTTTTTAATTCAACATACTAGGTTGTGAATCTTTATTTTTGCTTGGCATCTGAAGCCATGCCGCAGATACGCTATGAAAATACTATAAAAAAAATATATTTCAATTAAATGAAATGTTTTCCTTATAATACTTTCATCGAAACTTTTTTTACGACCCTCTGTCTGAAGCCTTTAAGTTCCACAAATATGTCCCTATTTTTTGCGCCTATCAACTTAAACATCACTACTGCCATTAAGTCGTAGACCCTCCGTATTACAGCACAAGCTCTAGATTGGTGCAACCAAATTTACTCTATAACTTTCCGATAGTTAAGTTAATTCCGGGACACCTTGCTGAGTGCAAAACTTTAGTAGTAGACAGTAGAACCACTTTAACCTCTGCAGCTTAACCTGCGCTGACCAACTGCCATTGTTGACGCAAACGTTTTTCCGATACCGGATACTGAGTCCCCAATTGCTGAGCAAACAATGAAACCCTGTATTCCTCTAACATCCAGCGGTACGTAATCAACTGGCGATCACACAGTCCCTGCTGGTTTCTTTCTGCCTGACGCGCCTCGTACTGTTGGAATAGCTGTTGTATCTGTTCACTTTGCAGCGTTTGCGCGCGCAGGTTCCGGCGAAACTTTTCCAACCTTGCTTCAATAGCTAACAGGTAACGCGGGTAGTGCTCAAGGTACTGCCATTCGGTATTGGCGATGAATTTTGCGCTGAACAACGCAGCAAGCTGCTGCTTGATATCATTCAACACTGTGACTTCATTGAGTTGCAGCTTACCTTTCAATTGTTTGTTAATACTGTGGGTCGTGGCAGCACACTGCTGTAGCCAGGCTAATAACACCTCATAACGCTCCACCAGGTTAGCCCGGCAGACCTCAAGACGTGCTTCAAATACCTGCTGAGTTCTTGGCAAGTCATCATCCACCCCCAGCAACTGCCGACAAGTCTGCAAAATCATTTGCTGTTGCAGTTCTGTGACCGACCAGGTTCCCCCTAGCTGTAACACCAGGGTTGCCAGGCGGTTTTGCTGTTTTTTCTGGCGTAGGTATTTCACCGGCTCTGTCAGCGCAAGCAGCGCCAACTGCACCACCCCCATTCGTGAGACCTGTTCGGCTTCTTCCATGGTGGCCTTTAAACACAGTGCTACGGTATCACCTCGTTCTTCCAGCGCCGGATAAGCTTCCACTTCCACACCAGCATACTGACTAATACGAACACTGGATTTAATTTCACCAAAATCCCAGCCCGTAATCGCCTCTTTACCCCACTGCTGCCGCGGCTGAACATTGAGTTGTTTTTCCACTTCATCAGCAAACTGCTGCTGTAGGGTTTGCCAACTCCGCGATTGGGCGACCAGTTCACCCTTCGCATCCAAGAGCCTGAGGTTCATGTAAAAGTGATCTGGCAAGGCCACCTGACGCAATTCATCTGGCTCCAGCCGCACGCCGCTCATACGTAACAAATGGTGCGCCAGTCGTTCATACAGATCACCTTCAGCAAACACCATGGCCTCAACAAATGCACGCGCATAATCCGGCACCGGCACAAAATGCTTACGGCGTTGTTTTGGCAGACCTTTAAGTAAGGCAATACACTTATCTTCCAACATACCGGGAACCAGCCATTCCATCTGCTGTAGCGGAAGCTGCTGCAACAATGGCAATGGCACCTGGAGAGAAACACCATCATCATCTGCACCCGGCGCAAAGTGATATGCGAGCCGCAGGCGGTGCGATTCCCACTGAAAGTAATCCGGATAGGCTGCGGCAGAGACGTGACCCGTAGAACGTTGCAGCACATCTTCTGCTGTCAGTTCCAGCATCTGCTGCTGCTCGGACGTCAACTGCCGGAACCACTTTTCAAATCCGGCGCCATTAACTACCGCCCGACCATCCAGCTGATACAAACGTTGCTGATAAAAGTCAAATAGCTGCTCCTCATCGACCAACAGGTCACGGCGGCGGGACTTTTCCTCTAATAAAGCGACACTTTCAAGCAACTGACGGTTTTGTTCGATAAAGGGTAAGCGAGCTTTAAACTGCCCTTCTACCAGCGCACCGCGAATCATGAGCTGATGGGAGACTTCAGGATCAATGACACCGTAATTGACACTGCGTTTCGGTATAATCACCAAACCGTAGAGCAGCACCTGTTCGGTAGCGACCACCTGGGCACGTTTTTGCTGCCAATGCGGCTCACTGTAATTACGTTTAACCAGATGACCCGCCAACGACTCTGCCCATTGCGGTTCAATTTTAGCGACACAGCGAGCATAGAGCTGACTTGTTTCAACCAGCTCAGCGGCCATAAGCCATTTTGGCGGCTTTTTATAAAGGCCAGATCCTGGGAACAACTGAAAGCGACGATTACGGGCACCAAGGTACTCTTTTTTCTCCTGTTTGAAGCCCATATGGCTAAGCAGCCCAGCCAACAGAGACCGATGCACCGGCGCATAATCAGCCGGATCCGGCCGCTCAATAAAGCTAGCCTCGCGCTTACTCAGATCACGGCAAAACAAATGCAACTGTCGATGTACATCGCGCCATTCACGCATCCGCATAAAGGAAAGGTAGTTTTTCTGACAAAACTGGCGCAACTGACTTTGACTCAGTGCCTGACGCTGCTCTTCATACAACTGCCAAAGGTTCACAAAAGTCAGGAAGTCTGATTCTTCATGCGCATAGCTACGATGTTTCTCATCACTGGCCTGTTGTTTGTCCGCAGGTCTTTCTCTTGGATCTTGCACACTTAGAGCACTGACAATGATCAAAACTTCGCGTAAACAATTATTCTGTGCAGCCTCCACAATCATACGGCCCAAACGAGGGTCAACCGGCAGACGAGACAACAGGTGCCCAACCCGGGTCATACGGCGCCTATCATCTACCGCACCCAGCTCCTGCAACAGCTTGAAGCCATCATTAATAAACCGACTGTCAGGCGGGTCGATAAACGGAAAATCCGCAATATCGCCCAGCTTCAACGCCAGCATCTGCAAAATCACCGCCGCCAAATTGGTCCGGCGAATTTCCGCATCGGTATAGTCTGGCCGTGCGGTAAAATCTGCTTCGCTATATAAGCGGATACAGATGCCCGCAGCCACACGTCCACAACGACCCGCGCGCTGGTTGGCGCTGGCTTTTGATACCGCTTCAATCGGTAATCGCTGCACTTTTGAACGGTAGCTATAACGACTAATACGCGCTGTGCCGGTATCTACCACATAGCGAATACCCGGCACAGTCAAAGAGGTTTCTGCCACATTGGTGGCCAGCACAATACGCCGGCCGCGCCGCGTCTGGCTGTTAAATACCCGGTTTTGTTCTGCCAAACTCAACCGCGCATAGAGCGGCAAGATTTCGGTATGTTTCAACGCCGCTGAGAATGTCTGAGCTTTGCGCAGGTAAGTTGCTGCTTCCCGTATCTCTCGCTCGCCACTGAGAAACACCAGCACATCACCAGGCCCATGTCCTGCTGGTTCTGTTGCAACCAGCGTTTCGATTGCCCCGAGAATCTGCCCTGGCATTGAATCGCTTTCACCATCATCAATATCCGCCTGGTAGATCACCTCAACCGGATAGGTTCTGCCTGACACCTCAATGATGGGGGCCCCATCAAAATGTTTAGAAAAACGTTCCAGGTCGATGGTTGCCGAGGTAATTAACAGTTTAAGATCAGGCCGTTTGGGTAATAACTGCTTCAGATAACCCAATAGGAAGTCGATATTGAGGCTCCGCTCATGCGCCTCATCAATAATAATCACTTCATAGTCCAGCAACATAGGATCTGACTGGATCGCCGCCAACAACAGACCATCTGTCATCAGTTTAACCTGAGTACTGGCACTTACCTCTTCATGAAAACGTACCTGATACCCCACCCGCTGACCCAAGGCGCCATCCAGTTCTTCAGCAATACGGTTCGCCACTGTCCGAGCTGCCAAACGCCGCGGCTGCGTGTGGCCTACCAAGCCCCGTTGCCCAAACCCTAACTCGAGGCACATTTTAGGCAACTGGGTGGTTTTACCTGATCCGGTCTCCCCGGCCACAACCACCACCTGGTGTGCAGCAATCGCCTGTTTGATCTCATCTTTTTTGAGCGAGACCGGCAAGTTCGGGTAGTTGATCTTATCCGGCCAGTGACGCGCCGCAACCGACTCCAGTGAGCGGCTGACCCTTGTCTGCAGTTCTGCCAACATACGGTCGGCCGGCTGACCGCGCTTGAGACGCTGTTTAGCCGTAGTATATTTACGCTCCAGCCATTCCTGATCTTTGATCAGGCACTGTGCAAACTGTAACTTCAGCTCATTGAGCAAGGACGCAGACATGGAATTCCTGTCACCAGATAAAACAGACAGGCATTATAAGCAGCGATAACTTAAGCACAACCTAAGGTGGCCGCTGGCCATAACAGCTAAACTTTGTAGAGAACCCAATGTCGAATAGCCATATTCACCCAGCCAGACTGAACCAATAACATGACATCAATGCCACAACCCCAGTCATCCAAACAGCCAACCAAGAGCCAGGCACTTGTACTGGTGATTGAAGATGATCCGCATATTGCCAACCTGGTCCAGGCTTATCTGGAACATGCAGGTATGACCGCCCTCGTCACCCACGATGGCGAACAGGGTTTACAGCTTGCACTGGCACAGCTGCCCAACCTGATTATTCTTGACCTCATGCTGCCCGGCCTTGATGGCTGGGAAGTACTACAGCAATTACGTACTCAATCAGATATTCCGGTGCTTATGTTGACGGCTCGAGGAGAAGAGGCAGACCGGGTACAAGGGTTTGCGCTTGGCGCAGATGATTATGTGGTCAAACCGTTCAGCCCCAATGAGCTTATGGGCCGGGTTCATGCCATTTTACGCCGGGTGCGCCAAGTACATCACCATGATCACAAGCTTAGGCATGGCAATCTGCTGATCGATCAACAGGCACATCAGGTTCGGGTTGGCCATGAAACCCTGCCCCTGACACCGACTGAGTACCGACTATTGGAAGCCCTGATGCAGCAACCCGGCAAGGTGTTATCCCGGGTGGAGTTACTCGGATCAATTAACACCAACGGTGAGGTCGTAGTGGATCGGGTTATTGATGTGCATGTGGGAAAACTACGCCGCAAACTGGAGTCTGAAACTCAGGCGGATGTTTGTATCGAAACAGTGCGCGGCATTGGTTATCGCTTATCGACTCCGCAGCTAACTACAGCAGGTTCAAACCAATGAAACATCGCCTTCTCTGGAAATTCCTCGGTATCAATGTTGCTGTCATCTCAACACTGATGATTGTGGTCTGGTGTGCCATTGATTACCTGGCGGCAGATTATTTTATGGTGCTGATGAATCAGTACCATATCGAACCCGGCGATGCCCATAACCTGTTCCTGAATACAGTACACCGCTATCTGATATGGGGCTCTGCCCTGGGTCTATTTCTGTCTTTGGTATTAAGCTTCTTGCTCACTAGGCGACTACTGAGACCCCTGTCCAGAATGGCGGACGCTACCCGCAGTCTAGCCGCTGGTGATTATCAGGTTAAGGTCCCTGTAGAGGGTAATGACGAAACCGCTCAACTGGCAGAATCTTTTAACCAAATGGCCTGCGCACTGGCACGTATTGAGTATCTGAGAGAACAGATGGTAGCCGATGCTGCACATGAGTTAAGAACCCCTCTCAGTAACATCCAGGGGTACTTGGAAGCGATGCGTGATGGTGTCATCGAACCCAGCGCTGACACCCTGAATATGCTGCATGGCGAAGTACTACGTCTCGCCAAGTTAGCTGAGTCACTGCTTAACCTGGCCCGGGCTGATGCCGCTTGCGCTGACCTGAATGTACAAACCGTCTCTATCAGCCAGATGATTGCTGAAGCCATCGATTTGGGTCGACCGCAACTGGAACTGCGCCAGCTTAAACCCGAACTGCAACTGGCCAAAGAGTGTGATCTTATCTCTGTTGATCCGGACAAATTAAGACAGGTACTGCGCAACCTGGTGGAAAACGCCGGGCATTACGCAACTGAAGGTGGCCGCTTAAAAGTTAAACTCTCTCAGTCACGGCAGGGACTGAAGCTATGCTTCAGTAATGATGGACAAACGTTTAGTAACGAAGATGCCAGCTATATATTTGAACGCTTTTACCGTGCCGACCGCTCTCGTGGCCGGGGATATGGGGTCGCAGGACTGGGTCTGGCCATTGTCAAAGAGTTGGTTGAAGCACATGGCGGTGAAGTGGGTGCGAAAGCCGATGCGACCGGCATGACGCACATCTGGCTATGGTTACCAGGCGAGCTTCTGGTATCAACTAAGACGTCGCCACTTGCTCCGGGCATATCACTGCCGCAATCCGTTATCGCGGCCACCGAATAACTTAAAGGTGACGCCGCTGACGTTGCGCTTTACGAATCGCTTCTTTGCGCAAAATCTGGTGCTGTATTTTACCCACATCTGATTTTGGCAACGTGGTACAAAACTCCACCAGACGAGGTACTTTGTAGGCGGTTAAGCGTTCCCGGCAATAATCCCGAACCTGTTTCACTGTCAGCCGCCGGCTGATACTGACCACAAACAGCTTAATCACTTCACCTGCGGCGGTATCCGGCAACCCTACCACTGCACATTCCAGAATATCCGGATGGCTACTGATAATATTTTCCAACTCTTGCGGATACACCGGAAAACCACTGATGTTGAGCACATCCTGTTTGCGGCCAATAAATTTCAGGGTACCGTCTAGACAGGCGCGAACAATGTCCCCCGTAGCCAGCCAGCCATCTGAAGTAATACCGCTGTTTTCATATCCCCAGTAACCTTGCATCACTTGTGGCCCCCGCACAAAAAGCTCACCGCTTTCTCCCGCATTCAGCACTTCGCCCTGTTCACTCATGATACGAATTTCGGTTAACGGCAGGGGGGCACCTATCGATCCTGCTTTCACTTGGCGCGGATCATTTAACGCCACGGTAGGCGAGGCTTCTGTCAGCCCGTAACCTTGTGAAATTTCGGTGCCGGTAATCTCCTGCCACCGCTGTGAAACTGATTGCACCAAAGGCATACCGCCCGACACCACCAGTTTTAAGTGACTGAAATCTAACTGTTGGAACTGTGGGTGCTGGCACAAGGCAACAAACAAACTGTTTAACCCAGACATACAGCTGAACTTAAGAGGCTTAATAACCCGTACCATACCGTCCGTATCCCAGGGGTATGTGATCAGGATACTCTGCGCCGCCATCATTGGCTGAACGATGCAATAAAACGTAAAGCCGTAAATATGCGTCATCGGCAATGGCGAAACACAGGATTCCTGCCCTTGCACCAGAAAACCCTGCAAACGCTGTTTTATCTGTAATGCATTGGCAATCAAATTACGATGGGTCAATATCACCCCTCGCGGTGACATACGCGAACCGGAGGTAAACTGAATCAAAGCAGGATCATCTTGCCGTACCAGACAGTCATGGGGACGCCTTCGGCCACCCAACTGCAACGCCTTTCTCAGACTCATGGCATGAGGTAAGTCATAAGGCGGGACATGCTTCCTCAAATAACGGTTAATCATATACAGCCGTAACCGTTGTGGGCAGGGGTGCAGATCACCAGGATGGGTAACAATCACATACCTGATTTGTGACGGTGGCAACACCCGGCTCAACTGAGCAGCGCAGTTGGCAAACACCACCACCGCTCTGACACCTGTCTCCTGCAGGCGCTGACTCAGATCATCGTCACTGCCATGCGGGTTTAAATTAACCACCACTAAGCCCGCCTGCCAGGCACCATATACCACCACTGGATATTGCAGCAGATTCGGCATTTGAATGCCGATACGATCACCGGGGCGAAGGTCTGTTGAGTGTTGCAGATAGGCAGCAAAGCGCCGGGCATACTTGTGAACATCAGAGAAGCTGAGGCTACCGCCCAGATTAGTAAAAGCAGGGTGGTCCGCAAAGCCCACCCAGTGCTTATCCAACAGGTCCGGCAAGTGCCGGTATTGGTCTATATCAGTTAACTGCAGGGCTTGCATATTATGCTTATCATTATATCCCTGAACAAAACATCATTCGGCCTGGGGAATACCACGGACGAAGGTCACCATCTCACCCGGTTGAATCGACTGCCAAACTTCATCATGAGTCAGCGGCTCGGTCGCAACCACAGTAACAATGTCATTAGGGGTGGTTTCTTCACAAAAATCAACTTTCATATCGCAATCAAGCAAAGAGGCTTTGCCAAAAGGCGCTTTACGCGTAATCCAGGAAAGCTTACTGCTACAGAAAGCAAAAAGATGAACCGATTCTGACAACAACATGTTGTAGACACCCAGCTGCTGCAGTTGCTGACACTTCTCACGAATAAAACGGTATAGCATGCGCGAATCATTGGGCTGATGCGTAAAACGCTCCCGAATCTCACCCAACAGCCAACAAAAGGCATACTCGCTGTCGGTGGTGCCCACCGGTTCATAGAACTTCAATGTCAATTCAAACAAAGCATCACTGAGCTGGCCATTATGGGCAAAGGTCCATGTATAACCCCAAAGTTCACGCTGAAACGGATGGGTATTTTCCAGACAAACACGACCCACATTGGCTTGCCGGATATGACTAATCACCACATGACTTTTAATGGGGTGTTCACAAATCAAAGAAGCGATCTTAGACTCAACGCTGGGTTGTGGGTCATGAAAACAACGGGCGCCCTTACCTTCATAAAAGGCAATACCCCAACCATCACGGTGTGGGCCGGTTTCACCACCACGGCGCATCAGACCAGCAAAGCTGAAACAGATATCGGTGGGTACATTGGCACTCATACCCAGCAGTTCACACATACTGCCCCCTGATTTAATTCAGTCAGACTTTACGATCTGAAACCACTTTATCGGGCAAACTATCAATTGCATCTACGCCAGACTTACCAGCTTGCACCGACTCTGCGGCACCTTTATCAGGTAAATTTTTTACGTTTTCCTTGATCCGCCGTTCGCCGATAAAACAACCTCGCGGACTGATAGACAACTCGACACTTTCAACCGTCGCATGTACCTTACCACCCGCTTCGACGTGAATTTCATCACAGATGACTTCACCCTCTAACAGGCCACAGACATCAATACTACGCGCCTTGATCAAGCCTTTGACATGCCCCGCTTTACCAATGGTAATACTGTCCAGTGACGAGATATTACCTTCAAAAATACCGTCAATGTGCATCTTGCCAACGATACTCATGTCACCGCAAAACTTATTGCCCTGTGCAATTATAGTAATGGCTGACGGCGCTGATTTAGCGGGTACATTTCTTTTAATGATGCCCATTTCACACCTTTTACCTTTTCAAACAGTGAATCAAAGTCGGTGATGCTCCAGGCCAAAAACGGACCCGGATCCAAAGCACGATAGAGATAACGGACCTCGTAATGCAGATGTGGCCCAGTGGACCGCCCCGTATTACCACTCAATCCAATCAATTGGCCTTTGGTAACAAACTCCCCGCTTTTCACTTTTATTTTGTCTAAATGCCCGTAATAGGTTTTAAACCCGAAATTGTGCTGTAAAACGATCAGTTTGCCATATCCGCTGCTCTTCTGGTACGCAGCCGTATCCACTACACCATCGGCGGTGGCATATACCGGAGTACCCCGGTTTGCCTTAAAGTCGATGCCATTATGCATGGTCCGCTTATGACTGACAGGGTGGGTACGCATCCCAAACTTGTCCGATACCCGCAGCGCCTGAATCGGTAGCCCGTTGGGAATATTGTGCAGAAAAAACAGTCGTTCGGTTGCCGCCAGTTTAAGTGCTTCAGCACGCTCCAGCGTCATGGACTCTGAAGCATTCAGCCCCAGCAGGTTTTCCAGCATATACAGGGAAGAATCCAGAGTTTCATTCAGCTCACCCACCCGTTGATTCTCTTCATGCAACTCATCACGCTCAGTTTTCAGTACATTAAGTGTACTACCGAGGGTTTCCAGTTCATTTTTGTAGAGTTGTTGCGTGCCCAACAGGTACTCGTAATTTTCCGTCAATTCCTGATGGTCTTCTTCCAGTATGGCAAGGTCTTCGGTAGTCGCCATTAATAAAGCATTAGACACAAAGAAGCTTAAAGCAGACAGCAGAATGAATAAAAGCAGCAAATACCTTGCTACCTGATTAAGCGTATACTGGCGTGATCCATACACCGTGGTCAGCGTGATAACCAGCTTATTTCGCAAAACAGCAACCCAATTTACACCCTGATAAGCTTATTAGTTACAGGTGGTTTATTTTTATTCACACCTGGTAACAGGCGTGTCATCAGCGGGTAATATAGCGACTTTAGTCTGGCTCGCCTAGAGCCGCATGGTCGAAGAGGCGAGCTACTTTCAGACTATAAACCAGAATCATGGTTATGCTTTATTCGCCCTGCTCTTTGCCACCCACACTTGGCGCATGCTGCAAAATACAATCAGCCAGTCTTGAGAACGGCAGACTTTGAATCCAGACCGTGCCGGTACCCTTAAGGGTGGTCAACCACAAGCCTTCGCCACCAAACAGCATGGACTTCAACCCCCGTACCATTTGAATGTCATAATCAATACCACTGGTGAATCCCACCAAACAGCCAGTATCGACCCTCAGAGTGCTATCGTTCAGCTGTTTGCGCACCACCGTACCGCCAGCCTGAATAAACGCCAGACCATCACCGCTTAACCGCTGCAGGATAAAACCTTCACCGCCAAAGAAGCCCGCGCCCAGGCGGCGTGACAATGCAATATCAACCTGAGTCCCCAGAGCGGCACATAGAAATGCATCTTTCTGGCAGATCACCTCGCCGCCTAACTGCCCCAGATCGAGGGCCACGATATTACCCGGATAGGGGGCAGCAAACGCCAGTGCACGCTTTTCATCCGCCTGATTTTCAAAGTGCGTCATAAACAGAGATTCACCGGTAATCAGACGCTTGCCCGCAGAAAACAGTTTACCGAACACGCCCTGATCCGCAGCAGAACCATCGCCCATACAGGTTTCATACTGAATCCCCTCCTCCATGTAATTCATGGTCCCGGCCTCAGCCACAACCTTCTCACCTGGGTCAAGCTCTACCTCAAGCACCTGCAAGGCCTCACCGATGATTTTGTAGTCAATCTCATGACTGTGCATAACTCACCTCCTTGAAAATCAATAACGCATCACACCCCCTGAGCTAAAAGCTGTCAAGCCCACAGCCGCCATAACCAGTATTTGCTCGTCATTAAGCTGTTCTACACTGACTAAAACCGAACAGACAATCGAGCCTATGCCAAATCCTGCCCTGTATTTTTCCGACGCATTTGCCCAGTCTGACCTGACAAGCCTCTGGCAGCAGATCGATGCCTATTACCTGTGTAGTGAAGAGACGCTGATACAGGCGCTGCTGCCTCTACTGGATGAGCCGCCTACCGTACTCCAGCAAGCGAAGGATTGGGTTGAAACCATCCGCAGTGAGCCACAGCCTGGACTGGCTATCGCCACACTGATGCAACAGTTCAACCTCGCCAGTAAAGAGGGGTTAGCGCTCATGACCCTGGCAGAAGCACTGCTGCGCATACCGGATGAAGCGGGCGCATTGGCCTTATTACAGGACAAATTAGCATTACTGGATCTGCAGCACTTACATCAGCAGCATGATTTGAAACAAAGCCATATCTGGGCCATAGCCCTGGCACAACAACTGGTGACTGATACAGATTCCCCCTCCGGTTTGCTGGGTCAGTTATGGCGCAAAATGGAACATAAAACCCTGCTGGCTGCCGTGCGCAAAGCGATGCACCTGCTGGGAGACCAATTTGTATTTGCTGAAAATATCGAGGACGCCCTACAGCAACAATATGATCTGACAGCCCCTTTGACACGCTACTCCTTTGATATGCTGGGTGAGGCCGCGATATGTAAAGCCGATGTAGATCAATACTTTACCGCCTACCTGAACGCCATCATTGCCACCGGTCGCAATGATAATAAGGCGCAGTGCAGCATCTCCATTAAACTGTCAGCCCTCTGTGCACGTTATGAAAATTTCCAGCAGGAGAAAGCAATCCGCCAGATCGGTGACCGGATGTTACAACTGCTGCTACAAGCACGTAATCTGGATGTTGCCATTACTCTGGATGCGGAAGAAGCCCATCGTCTGGAACTGTCACTGCAGATTTTTTCCGAACTGCTACAAACCGATATTTGCCAGGGCTGGGGCGGACTGGGACTGGCGGTGCAGGCCTACAGCAAACGTGCTTTACCGACTTTAGGCTGGTTGGAGCAACTGGCTAAGCACACAAAAACGCCTATTCCTGTGCGCCTGGTCAAGGGTGCCTACTGGGATACAGAAATTAAACTGGCACAGCAACAGGGACTGACAGATTACCCGGTATTTACCGATAAAGCCGCCACCGACCTGAACTATCAGGTCTGCGCCAGATTCCTGCTCAGCGAGCAGTGCCAGTTTTTACAACCACAATTTGCCAGCCATAATGCGTATACCCTCAGTGCCTTGTGCCACATACCGACAACCAAAACATTTGAACTACAGCGGCTGCATGGCATGGGTGAACAGTTACATCAACAGTTAAACCAGCAGTTCGCAATCCCCACGCGCATCTACGCCCCCATCGGCAGCTATAGTACCTTACTGCCCTACTTGGTCCGTCGCCTGATGGAGAATGGCGCCAGCGCGTCCTTTGTTTTTCAATTACATCAACCTGCAAACGCATCGATTGAACTGCTCACGCCTATCAGGCAACAGCTGCAATCGAACCAGCAACCCATTCCTTTGCCACAGGATGTATTTCAGCCCTTAAGAGATAACTCACCGGGCCTTAATAGCGGTTCACTGTCTACGCTAAGCAGCCATTACCGTGCGCTGTCGCAACCGATGCCACTGTATGAGTGTCATCCAATGGTTGGCGGAGCTATTCACGAAGGAAATGACTTGCTGTCGGTCTATAGCCCCCATGACCAGCAGCGCCTTTTAGGCTACCGCAATCTTTGTACGGAGCAGCAGATCGGCGAAGCGCTCGCCTGTGCAGAGCACTTCCTGCCCACCTGGCGACAATACTCGTTAACCCAGCGCAGCCAGGTGCTCGAAAACTACGCCACGTTGCTGGCTAGCAACGCCGCCACACTGATACCTCTCTGTATGGCTGAGGCTGGGAAAACCCTGTCTGATGCCATTGATGAACTGCGTGAAGCGATCGACTTCTGCTATTACTATGCCAAACTCGCCCATGCCCAACTCAGCCCGCTGCAACTGGCGGCAGTTACCGGAGAAGAAAACACGCTGCGTTATCAAGGCAAGGGGATCTTTCTCTGTATCAGCCCCTGGAATTTTCCACTGGCCATTTTTACCGGGCAGATCGCGGCAGCATTGGTCACCGGTAATTGCGTGCTGACCAAACCGGCCTCTGCCACATCACTGCTCGCAGCCCAGGCCGTCAAACTGTGGATTGAAGCGGGCGTACCGCCTGAAGCACTGCAGTTCATTCCTTACCGGGGTGGCGAACACACCCAGCGTTTATTGCAGGACTCACGCCTGTCCGGTGTCGCATTTACCGGTTCAACCGCCGTGGCAGCGACATTAAACCAACAACTTGGTCAACGCAGCACGGCACCCATTGCCAGCCTGATTGCCGAAACCGGGGGCATCAATGCGATGCTGGTTGACAGCTCTGCCCTACCGGAACAAGTGATCCGGGATGTATTACGTTCAGCCTTTAATAGCGCAGGCCAGCGTTGTTCCGCACTGCGGGTGCTTTATCTGCAACGAGACATTGCCGACGCTCTTGAGAACCGTCTGACCGGTGCCATGCAGGAGCTGTGTATAGGCGACCCAATGCTGAGCAGCACCGATATCGGTCCGGTAATTGATACCCGCGCACAAATGAAGATTTTCGAGCATATTGAGCGCCAGCGGCTAGCTGGCCGACTGCTGTTTGAAATGACCCTGCCAGAAGCCACCGATAGCGGCTGTTTTGTGCCGCCAACCCTGATCCGCCTGCATAGCCTGGATGAACTGACTGAAGAGGTTTTCGGACCGGTATTGCATATTATCCGTTACGATCAGGACCAGTTGGATCGGGTCCTGGCAGAGATATCACGCAGCGGCTTTGGCCTGACACTGGGAATCCACTCTCGTAACGACAACATCATCGATACCATCTGTAATGCAGTTGATGTCGGTAACATCTATATCAACCGGGATCAGGTGGGCGCGGTGGTTGCTGCACAGCCCTTTGGCGGCATGGGTTTGTCCGGTACCGGGCCCAAAGCCGGTGGCCCGAACTACCTCAAAGCGTTTTGCCGTGAACAGACTATCTGCCGCAATACCACCGCCGAGGGCGGTGACCGTGAACTGCTTAGCTAGCGCTTAGCTGGGCTGCACCACATAACAGGGTTTGTAATCGCGATGATTCAGCTTCATACGGCGCTGCTCAACAAACGACTGCAGTAATAGATCCAGAGGTTTCATCAGGCTGGACTCACCACAAATCTGAAACGGGCCACCCTCTTCAATAGCACGTATACCCTGTTCTTTCACGTTACCCGCCACGATACCGGACAGCGCACAGCGCAGATTAGCCGCCAGCAAGTAGTCAGGTTGATCACGGCTTAGGTTCAACAAACTCATATTGGCGTGACTCGGCTCAAACGGTTGCTGAAATTCGCCTGGAATATGCATCTGCCAGTTAAAATGGAACGACTCACCCGTAGCCTTGCGGTACTCAGTGACCTGCTGCAACCCCTCTTTCATACGGCTGGCTGCGTCATGAGGGTCCGCCACCACTATTTGATACCGACTCGCCGCCTTGTCCCCCAATGTTTCACGGATAAACGCATCCACGGATGCCAGATAAGCCGCACTGGATTCCGGGCCGGTAAGAATCAGCGGAAATGGCAGGTGGGTATTTTTTTCATGTAGCAGGATTCCCAGTATATAAAGGATCTCCTCCATGGTACCGGCCCCGCCGGGAAACACGATAATGCCGTGACCTAGGCGCACAAACGCCTCTAGGCGTTTTTCGATATCCGGCATAATCAGCAGTTCATTAACGATGGGATTAGGACTTTCTGCGGCAATAATACCGGGCTCGGAAATCCCGACATAACGCCCATCCCGAATACGTTGCTTAGCGTGAGCAATGGTCGCGCCTTTCATCGGCCCCTTCATGGCACCGGGACCACAACCGGTACAGATATTTAGACTGCGCAGGCCCAGCTCATAGCCAACTTTTTTGGTGTATTCATACTCAGTGCGGTTTATGGAATGGCCGCCCCAGCACACCACCAAGTCGGGTTTGACATGCGGCCGAATGGCATCAGCATGACGCAGGATATGGAATACCATATTGGTGGTCAGCTCTCCATCCTGCATATCAGGGCAGCACTGATCCAGCTCATCACCGACATACAAAAGATCACGCAGCACCGAAAATAGATGTTCACGAATACCGGTAATAATCTCACCATCAACAAAGGCGGTGGCCGGTGCATTGACCAACTCCAGCTGCACCCCCCGGTGCTTCTGAGTGATGCGGATATCAAAATTGCGGTGTTTCTCTAACACCCGTTTGGTGCTGTCATCCTGGCTTCCGCTATTCAGCACCGCCAGAGCGCATTTACGAAACAGGTTATAGAGACCGCCGTTGCTGGCATCCCGCAGTTTTTCCACTTCATATGGGGTCAGACTATTCAGGCTTTCTAATGGGGTAACACTGGTGGTAATAAATTGTTCCGTCATCATGCTTAATCCACCTCACGCTGAGTCACCTAATGTGATCTCGTTATGCACTGAATATAGAGCAGCCCTGAAAAAATGGCAAAATCAGTATATAAATCAACCACTTTTAGGTTATTTTTTGATCACAAAACACCGTTTTAGTTCAGCCCTTTACTTACAGAGTCGTCGCATAGCCAACAAAAGTCGCGGGTTCAGACAACGATAAAAAAAAGCCTTGTGTTTATCTGGCAACAGGGGTTAACTAAAAAAAACCGACGATGGCGTGATCGTCGATAAATGATTTCTTGTTGACCGATGGCAACCGTGCCCAAACGGGTGCAGGGCCTTCTGGAGAGCGCAGATCCACTGTGGATTACTGTCACGACCAACCGATCAAAACACCACTTACGGCATCCCCGCTGACCTGCCGCCTTGCGCCTCCTGCTGACTCTTTTTTATCACCGTATTTCACACTCCCCGGCCGTAGAAGGAACAGTCTATGACTGCCTCAAAACTCTATATCCTAGACACCAACGTGCTGCTACATGACCCTAAATGCCTGTATGAATTTAAAGAACAGGACATTGCCATTCCAATGACTGTGTTGGAGGAGCTGGATGACATAAAAGACCGCAAGAAAAATGTCGCCCAAGAAGCACGCGCTGCCATCCGGGCAATTGACCAGATCCTCAGCAAAGCCAAAGATACATCGGAAATTACCAAAGGTGTGCAGATCACCATACCGGGCACAATAGAAACCTCCCGCAAGCTGGGTAAACTGAGCATTTTCCCGGATCATGAGCTCACCGCACGCCAGGGTTTCCTGCCCAGCAATGCCAACAAAGACAATCACATTATCAACTGCGCCCTGCATCTGCAGGCCACCAATCCGCACCGGCATATCATTCTGGTTACCAAAGATATCAATATGCGCCTCAAAGCCCTGGGAGCAGGACTGAAGCGGGTTGAGGACTACCGTACCGACCAGTTAGTCTCCGATATCGATCTGCTGCCTGCGGGTTACACGCAGGTGGAAGGCAACTTCTGGGATAAAGTCGACGAGGTGGACAGTTATCAGGAGGGTAGTCATACCTATCATCGGATCAGTAAAGACCTTCTGCCCAATGCCTACCCCTGTGAATATGTGTTTGACGAGACCGAAGAGTTTTGTGCCCGGGTCAGCACCATTCGCGACCAGCAGGTGATTTTGCAGGACCTGGGTTATGAGCGGTTAATGCAGCAGAACTGCTGGGGTATTGAACCGATTAATATTCAACAGGCCTTTGCCATGGAAGCTGTGCTTGATCCGGAACTGGATCTGGTGATTCTGAATGGTGCAGCAGGCTCGGGTAAAACCCTGATAGCCCTGGCCTGTGCGCTGGAAATGGTGATTGAGCAGCGCCGCTACAATAAAATTATCGTGACCCGCTCCACCCCACCGGTGGCTGAAGATATTGGTTTCCTGCCCGGTACCGAAGAGGAAAAAATGACCCCTTGGCTGAGTGCTATCCAGGACAACCTGGAGGCGATGCACGAACACGATGAGCGGCCACAAAGCAGCGTCAAATACGCCATCGAAAAAGCCAACATCCAGTTCAAGTCACTTAACTTTATCCGCGGCCGTAGCATTCAGGAAGCCATTGTACTGCTGGATGAGACCCAGAACCTGACGCCATCTCAGCTGAAAACCATCATCACCCGATGCGGCAAGGGTTCAAAGATCATCTGTTTGGGTAACTTGGCTCAGATCGATTCCAACTACCTGACACCGCTTACCTCTGGCCTGACCTATATCGTGGAACGGTTTAAGGATTACGAAGGCGCAGCTAAAATCCATTTAGAAGGCATCTTCCGCTCGCGTCTGGCCGAGTACGCTGAAGAGCACCTCTAAACACACCGGCCCACTGCTGTGGGCCGCCATTCCTGCTACAATCCTGGGTATGTTAAGAGCTTTCTTTCAAACCCTGTTAATTATTCCAGTACGCTTGTATCAGTTTCTGATCAGCCCTCTGCTGGGACCACGCTGCCGGTTTTATCCCAGCTGTTCGCATTATATGATTGAAGCCATACAGACCCACGGCCCTCTGAAAGGGACTTGGCTGGGTCTGAAACGCCTTGCCCGCTGCCATCCCTACAGCGAAGGGGGTATCGACCCGGTGCCACCCGTACCACACTGCCACAACTGTCCTCAGCCCGACTCCGCAAAGAAATTATAAAACGGTTTCATTGTTGCTTGCGCGTGTTGCAAACTAATGGTCTCGAAACGCACCTCAGTGCCGGGTCGGCACTGCGTTAAACGAAACGCATCCAATGGCAGGAGGCTACCCAACTTGGGGTACCCCCCCAACGTCTGGCGGTCTTTCAACAACACAATCGGCTGCCCATCCGGAGGAATCTGGATCGCGCCAAAACAAATACCCTCTGACAACAGGCCACTCACACCACTTTCAATGGGCTGGCCTTTAAGGCGAAACCCCATTCGGTTGCTATCGCTACTCAGAATAAATCCAGTCTGATAAAACTGTTCAAGCGCACGTCTATCAAACTGCTCCACTTGATAGCCGGGTATCACTCGCGCTACCAGCGGCGCATCATAATCTGGGATATAACGCCATGGCACCTGCCTGTGGTGTGGCAACACAGGAGCGGATCCACAAGGTAAACAGTCACCGGCTTGCAGTGGCCGACCGGCAAACGCCCCCACCTGCTCACGCTCGACACTGGCGACACTGCCAAACATACTCGAAAACAGAAAGCCTCCGGCAACCGCCAGGTAGCTGCGCTGGCCACTACTGGCAAAATCGACTCGCAATCGATCACCCGGCTGCAGTTGGCAGGTACGCCAGCCTGGTAACGTTTGATCATTCAAACGAATACGCTGAACGGCACCGGTCATAGCAATACAACAAGCGACATCTGCTTCCAGTTCCACATTACCCAATGTGATCTCCAGTAATGCCGCAGCAACCGGATTGCCCAACAGCTTATTAGCCCAGCGCGCGGCATGTTCATCCAGAGCACCACCGGGACTGAGGCCGTAATGCTGCACGCCCCAGCGCCCGAGATCCTGCACCAGACTCAAGGTCCCTGGCTTGATAACACGCAGGCCGTTTGCTGTCATGGCAACAACCTTTGAAATTCTTGCTCGGTCACCGCCTCAAATCGGACCCGGTCACCTACCTGCAAACGACCGGGCGGGACCTGCTGTGGGTCAAACAATCTTAGCGGACAACGGCCAATCAGCCACCAGCCACCCGGGGAAGACTGTGGGTATACCGCAGTCTGCCGTTCCGCAATCGCCACAGAACCCGCCGGTACCTGCTGCCGTGGCGTTGCTTTTCTGGGGATAGATAACCGCTCTGACAATTGCCCCATATACGCAAAACCAGGAGCAAAACCTACCGCCTGAACCACGTATTCCTGCGCAACATGGAGTTCAATCAGGCGCTTGACCGGCAGGTGTAACTGAGCGGAAAGTTCAGCCAAATCTGGGGAAAATCCGCCATTGATGTCATAACAAACAGGCAAGATCACCGCTTTTCCTGTCAACGATCCTGGCGGGGGTTGAAATGTTGTTAATGCCCTGGCAATCGCCTGACGCATAGCAGCATTGTCTAAAAACAACAGGTCATAGGTCAGCAGCAAGCTACTATAGGCGGGCACAATATCTACGATGTGCGGTAAGCATTGCCGCAGATATTCAGCACAGGCAGCCACCTGCGCTGCAGCACTCTCTGCTGGCAGATCGAAACGCAACAGCAGACTATCAACGCCTGCTACATCAACCTGGTACTGCATCCAACACCTGCCTGATATCCCGGGCTAATGCCACAGCCGCAGGGTTATCACCATGAACACAAAGGGTATCAGGTTGTAACTGCAAAATATGACCTGCCAGACTTTCCAATTCCCCTTGCGTAGCCAGGCGCTCGGCCCGAGCCAAAATCTGCTCCGGATCATCCAGTACCGCCCCAGGCTGTTGACGCGAAACTAACAGACCCGAATCGTCATACGCCCGATCAGCGAACGCTTCAAACCACAGCGGAACACCATAGGCATCCGCTAACGCCTGACGAGCCTGGTTATCGGCAGTGGCCTGAATCACCAAGGTGAGAGGTGCAGGGTACGCCGCTAATGTTTCCAGAATGGTACGCAGCAATGTTTCATTACGCATCATATCGTTATACAGCGCACCATGAGGTTTAACATAACAGAGGCGACCACCATGAACAGCAGCGATACCGGCCAGGGCAGAGATCTGATACAACAGCAAACCCCGGATTTCATCTGCCGTACACTGCATACTGCGCCGACCAAATCCCATTAAATCCGGATACCCTGGATGTGCACCCATGGTGACGCCATGCTGTAACGCCAGCTTAACCGTGACTTCCATATGCTTCGGATCAGAAGCATGAAACCCACAGGCGATATTAGCCATATGAATATGGGGCATCACTTCATCATCCAGCCCCATTCGCCAGTCACCAAAGCTTTCACCCAGGTCACAATTTAACTTCATGATTTCACTCTCTTAACCGTTTAGATTGTCCACGGGGCAGATAAACCCGACCGGCTTAATCAATCTGTACAGCATCATCTTTCTACGGGCAGGCTTTAAGCGTATCATTTTGTCACTTTGTAGCGTTGCATCTAGTAAGTAGACAACGCCAATCGCAATCTATAACAACGGCAATAGCATGTTTAGCGCAAGCTCAGTAATTCTGATTGTGGCCCTTTATATGGGCATTTTATTCATTCTCGCGCAACAGGTTGAAAAACGTATCAACCTTAATGGCGCACCGAGACAGGCCACACAGGCACTGATCTACGGCCTGTCACTTGCGGTATATCATACCTCATGGACGTTTTATGGCAGTGTAGGTTTCGCAGCAACCTCAGGTTTGTTGTTTTTAGGCATTTATGGCGGTGCCATCTTAGGCATCATGCTATGGGGCGTTACCCTGAAACGCATGGTGTATGCAAAAACGAACTTCCGCATTACCAGCATTGCCGACTTCATCTCCACGCGCTATAACCGCTCCCAAAAAATTGCTGCATTGGTGACTTTGATCTGCCTGCTGGGGATAGCCCCCTATATCTCGCTGCAGCTCAAAGCGGTTATCAGCTCGGTTGACCTGATCACCCATAGCACTAACCGGACACTGGAAAATGAGATAACCGGTTTGCTGGTGACGCTGTTTATGGCAATTTTCACTATCGCTTTTGGCCTGCGCCGGATTGACCCAACTGAGCGCCACCCTGGCGTCATGGCGGTACTGGTGGCGGAGTGCCTGGTCAAACTTGTCGCCTTTATGATGGTTGGCTGGTTTGCAACCTATCACCTGTTTGACGGTTTCGGCGATATTATCAATCGACTGGATGCCAATGGCCTGTCACATGTCTACAGTTTCAACGCCACTGAAAACAGTGGCCTGATGTGGGCAACCCTTTTCCTGCTCAGTTTTGCCGCCATTCAAAATCTACCACGACAATTCCATGTCGCGGTGATAGAAAATTCCAGCCCGAAACATATTAAAACAGCCATGTGGTTGCTACCACTTTACATGATACTAATGAATCTATTTGTGGTGCCAATCGCCGCAGCAGGGCTGCTTCAGGGGTTACCCATCACCTCTGCCGACTATTTTGTTCTGCTGCTACCCCAGCAATCGGGTCAACAGATGCTGACACTTCTGGCATTTATTGGCGGATTTTCTGCAGCAACCGGCATGATTATTATCACCACCATGACACTCTCTACCATGGCCTCAAACCATCTGGTGATGCCATTGCTGGAGTGCTTTCCAAAACTGCGCTTTATGCACCACTACCTGTTACAAATCCGCTGGGGTCTGGTGCTGGCTATTCTGTTCGGCAGTTTGTGGTTCGCCGAAGCCTTCTCCGATTCCTATATTTTGGTCGCCATTGGCCTGATTTCGTTCGTGGCAGTACTGCAGTTCACCCCTGCCATGTTTGGCGGATTATTCTGGCGGCGGGGCAACAGTGCAGGTGCCTTGATGGGCCTTAGCGCAGGTTTTATTGTCTGGTGCTATACCCTGTTATTACCTGCGTTTATTCAGCATGGCTGGTTTGATCAGACCCTGCTGACACAGGGTCCCTGGCAGATCGAAGGGCTGAAACCCGAGGCACTGTTTGGCATTGAAGGGCTACATCCGGTAACCCACTCAGTGTTCTGGTCAATGGTGTTCAACCTGGGCTGCTACATCCTCGGCTCAGTGTTATATAAACCGAATAAATCTGAGCGCACACTCACCTGTGAATTTCTTGGCTCTATGCATGAACTGGTGAATCAGCGTGCCAGACCCACGGGCCTGAATGCCTACATACTACTTGAGCCAAAACTGGATGAAGCCGTTACTCTGCTGAGTGAGTACCATACGGAACAGAAGGCTCGCGCCGAGATTCGGCATATCGCTGACGACCTCCAAGTCACTGAAAAAAGCCATATCACCATCATTGAGTTGATGGAATTTCATCGCATGCTGGAACATATACTTGCCGGCTCTGTGGGTGCTGCCAGTGCCCATAATGCCATCGAGAAAAGTATCCGTTACAACGAGCGTGAAGCTGCCGACCTGCAGGCTCTGTATAGCCATATCATCAACGAGCTGAATACCGGCACAGCCATCCCGACCAAAGATGACTCTCTCAGCCCTACATCATTCAATATCATTGATGACCTGCAAGATCAGATCGACCGGCTAGAGGTTCAGGTAAAAGAGCAAACGCAAACCATTGACCTGCTGGAATCTAAGCTAGAGAAGCGCCAGGAAGCCCTGTTTAAGAGCCGTATGGATCAGCAAAAAGCACAACAAGAAGTTAATGAACTTCGAATTGAGCTAGCTAAAAACCTGAGTTAATTCGAACATAAAAAAAGCCCCTGATGGGGCTTTTTTTATCTCTGCCACTTAACTTTCAGCGGCTTCAATCCGATGCATATGCACATCCATTTGCGGGAATGGGATGGCAATACCTTCCTGATCAAAACGCAGCTTAACCTGTTCAGTAATATCCCAAAGTACCGGCCAATAATCAGACGTTTTTACCCATGGGCGCACCACAAAGTTAACACTGCTATCTGCCAGTTCAGACACTGCGATGACCGGTGCAGGCTCCGGTAAAATCCGCGCTTCGGCAGCAATAATGTCGTTAAGAACCTCTTTTGCCCGACGCAGATCGCTGTCATAGCCAATACCAAAAATCATATCAATACGACGCGTACCCTTGCTGGAATAGTTAATGATCACACCACTGTAGATACCGCCGTTAGGAATAATCACAGCGCGGTTATCACCGGTACGCATCTCTGTATTAAAGATATGTATCTTCTCAACCACACCAGAGACGCCACTAGCCTCAACAAAATCACCTTCCCGAAATGGCTTGAAGACAATCAGCATCACACCAGCGGCGAAATTTTTCAGTGAGTCCTGTAACGCCAAGCCAACTGCCAAACCCGCCGCACCGACCAGAGCAATCAACGATGTAGTATCCACACCTAGCTGGTTAAGCGAGGCCACCACAATAACCAGCAGCAACAGGATTGAACTGATTGAACTAACAAAATGGACCAACATGTCATCCATTTTTGCCTTGCGCAAAATACGTTCCAGCAAACTAATCAACAATTTAGCGACCCAACGCCCGGCAAAGAAGATCACCAGTGCGAGGACAATATTCAGTGCCCAGGGCGTCACATAGGTTGCAAAGAAGTTTTCCATTTCACATCTCCAGATAAGTGAACCAACTACATTTGGTTAAGTATCATCTCGCTTTTGCAACATGACAACCCTTGAATCTTTATTAGATGTGATGGCCAGGGAACCATGTAATAGAAAGTCGGTCAGCAACTTGGGCAAGATCGCGGCGGTCGGCGCTGTTAAGGCCGGGGAGAACACCGTACAATAGCCACCAAATGGGCGAACTTTAACCAATTATTGTAGAGCAATGAATAAATCCACCCTGATCACTCTGTTACTTCTCTGTTTTTCACCCTTAGTACTGGCCCAGCCTGGTCATATTGCCGATGATGCAATGGTATATGTCCATAACGGTCCCAGTAATCAATACCGAATCATCACCCGAATTGCCAGCGGCAGCCCGGTAGAGATTCTGGAGCGCAACAAATCCACAAACTACACGCATATCCGCATGCAAAATGGCCGTACCGGCTGGGTGGAAAGTGCCTCAGTTGACCCAGGCGACAGCCTGTCTATTGCTTTGCCAAAAATGGAACGCAGCCTGGAACAAAGCCAGTCTACGGTTAGCCAGCAGGCCCAGCAAATTGAAGGCTTACAGACAGAATCGGCAGCACTCAAAAAGAGCAACGAATCGCTGTCTAGTGATGTGCAGAAGCTGAATAGCCGTATTAAAGAGTTACAGTTTCAACTGGATACTACAGACGAAACCAATCTGATGCGCTGGTTTACCTACGGTGGCCTGGTCGCATTAGGCGGTGTTTTCTTTGGTTTGATCCTGCCTTACTTGCCACGGCGTAAGAAGCGCCGTGATGACTGGTTCTGACCACGAGTTACTAGCAACAAAAACGGCGCTTGATGCGCCGTTTTTTTATGTGCCGAAGTGATATATGTCAATTCAATTGCACTGTTATGGCACAACACTACACGCCAACAAATAGCTCAAAAAGCCGATTTCACCGGCAAAACAACCTAGAAACATCTTAAATATCAAGCAAATAAACTACTGTTTACTTTGCGATCAATCAGTAAGAAAGACCATAACTTGGGAGCTTATTTAGCATGTAACCATGTTTTCGACAGGGTTATCCACAAAGATTGGGGACAATAACTGCAACGCCTTTAATGACGTAGCCTGCAGGATATTTTGGCAACGCAAAAAACTATACACATCCCACCAGCACCAAAAATGAGCATAGCTTGCTCTATGGTATAAAAATTACATATCAACCGGATTAAAACTGCCAATTAGCCAATTCATGCTCACTCCTGTCTAATGGCGCTATCTAAAACATGCAGGGGCAGAAGCAATGAAGACCATTACTATTTTTGGCCGCGAAGGCTGCGGTTTTTGCCGAAGAGCCGTGGCACTGTGTGAAATCAAAAACCTTAACTACCGTTATATTGATATTCACAAAGAGGGTATCAGTAAAGCCGATTTAGAAGTCACGGTCGGCAAACCGGTTATGACTGTACCGCAGATCTTTCACGGCCAGAATCATATTGGTGGCTTTACCGAACTCAATGCGTTTCTCAGCCAGTCTGGTAACGATAATACTCAACTGTCTGGAGCTACAGCCGAAAAATAGTTTATACTCAAGTAACAGCCTGTTGGCAGAGGAGTGACAAATAATGCTTTTATTCAGTCTTGTGACCTTAGCCATGGTGGCACTCATTGTAGGTGTGCTCAAGCATACTCCTGCGCAACCGGAGCCTGTGCGTATTCGTGTAGAGGAGCAACCACCTCAGCGCCGTCGTCGCTAGGCCCGTCCCCTGCCAGTGCTATGTGTACTGGCAGTTGTACCCTATCTGATTGGTCCCCAAAGGCGTTCTGCTAAACCACCCCAGCGAATAATCGGTTGCTGAGTAGCACTTAGCAGCGTTTTTTCTGCGGCAACCAGTGTCAACTTGCCTTTTGCCCGAGTAATACCGGTGTACAACAATTCTCTACTCAACAAAGCCTGCGCTTCTGTTGGCAGCAGCAAATACACATGATCAAACTCTGACCCCTGACTTTTATGGACGGTCATGGCGTACACCGTATCGTGGGCAGGTAAACGACTGGGGAGCAAGCCTCGTAAGCCTTGACTGGTTGGGAACCAAACTTTAATTTGGCCATTTTCATCGGGCCAGGCCACGCCGATATCACCGTTATACAACCCCAGTCGCGCATCATTGCGCGTTATCATCACCGGTCGCCCTCTATACCAGGGACTTTCACCACGCACATGTCCCCGCGCAACCAGGCCTTCCCGTACCCGCTGGTTCAGACCGGATACGCCAAACGGGCCTTCTCTGAGGGCACATAACAGCTGCAGAGTCGGCAACTGTTCAAGGAAGGCCTCTGCACTGTCTGTTCCACCCTGTTTCAGTAAGCTGCTATGAAACTCAACCACAGCCTGTACTGCCGACTGGAAGCTGTCCTCCTGCAAGGGCTTATAATCCAGATCAGCCGGCGGCTGACTAAGCAACTCACGAACATCCGCCGGCTGGCCCTGGTTCACGGCCCGGGCCAGCAAACCGATCCCGCTATCATGCGAGAACCGATAACTGTGCCTTAACATTGCCAGGCAATCCGCGATTGCAGGCGGCATTTGCTCGGCAGGCATCAGCCGCACATCCGCACCTAACCGGCACTGTTGATTAAGATATTCGGTACAAGCTTCACTGTAATGTAACGCGCCCGGCCAGGCGCAGATGTCACCCAGCACACTGCCCGCCTCAACTGAAGCCAACTGATCACGATCACCCAGCAAAATAAGTCGACTCTGCTCTGGCAATGCCTGCAGCAGCCTGGACATCATCGGTAGATCCACCATTGACGCTTCATCCACCAACAGCAGATCCAGATGCAACGGATTACTGACATCATGCTTGAATTCAATACTGCCCTGCCGCACCCCCAGCAAACGATGCAGGGTACTCGCCTGGTCAGGAATCAGCCCGCTGTCAGTATCGGGCAAAGCCAACTGTTGCTTCGCCTTACTGATCGACTCACTCAATCTCGCGGCGGCCTTACCGGTGGGTGCAGCCAGTTTAATACGGGGTGTTATTCCCTGTGCCAGCTGCTGGCTGATATAAAGCGCCAGAATTTTGGTCACTGTTGTGGTTTTACCTGTACCTGGCCCGCCACTGATGACTGCCAGCGAATGCCGCAGGGCCAGTGCAGCGGCAACCTGCTGCCAGTCTGGCTGCTGATCGGTCGCATCAAATAATTGATCTAGGTGCTGTTGCAGTAATCCTCGGTCATTGATCACCGGCGCTGTCCGCTGTAATAGCGCCTGATACACACGCATTTCATGCTGCCAATAGCGATAGAGGTAAACCCGTTGTTGGTCCATTACCAGCAAGGTCGCCTGCAGACCCTGCCCCAGTAACAGCCCGTCGGGTTGCCAATCAATTGCCTGTAATGTGTCTAACTCTGCCGCCAGTTCAGCCGGCCAATCACTGGCAACCTTCAACCGTGCCAATGGCAGGCACACATTACCCACCGCAAGCTGCTGGCTAACCAGTGCAGCCAACAATACTAACTGCGGCTGCACAGGCTGTTGTTGGGCGACAAAACGACCAAATTGCAGATCCACTGCTCTAATCCAACCGGAGTGTTGCCAGCGTTGCAGGGTTTGTAATGCATCCGTATAGAGGGTCATCAGACCACCCCGCCGCCAGCAAATAGATGATCCAACGCGGTCAGCAGCGCCAGCGAAGGGCGGCAGGAGAATACACCGCTGCCACCCTGTGGGGTGACCCCACGCAAAAACAGATAATAAACACCACCAAAATGCTGGTTGTAATCATAATGGGGCAACCGGGTTTGCAAGAGCCGATGCAGTGCCAGTGAATAAAGCTGATACTGCAGATCATAGCGGTGCTCCAACATGGCATATTCCAGCGCATGTTGGGCATAACAATCCAGGTTATTCCCGAGGTGGTTGGATTTGTAATCAAGCACGTAGTAACGCCCGTTGTAGCGGAACAACAGATCGATGAATCCCTTTAACATGCCGTCTACCTGCTCGAACTCCAAGCCATGCGCCGCCTGCGCCGACAGTGAGTCATGCTGACGCACTACCCGCTCCAGCTCAGTTGATTGCACACCCTCAACAGGAAACATAAATTCAAGTTCAACCCGGCGGTCAGCATCATCGAGTAACCCCAGGCGCATTTGCTCACCATCCAGCGGGCAGGCCAGAGTATCAGCAACCAGCTGAGTCACCACGGGTAGCCATTCTGCCGCATAGCCACTCAGTTCAAGCTCCTGCGCCAGAGTCGAGGCATCCTGTTGTGCATCAAACTGAGCAAAGCTTATCTTTTCAAACAGCGCATGCAGGCAGGTGCCGGCTGTTGCACCTTTGGGAAAGGTAAAAATACTATGGCCATCAGGATCTATTTCAGGCTGCTGAGGTTTCTCATCTGCCACTTCAAGGTCAATACCGGGCAATTCCGGCAAGCTATGCTGTCGACGGCTGAGCGCCGAATAGCTGGTCACTCGCCATTTAGTAGGTATGGATCCGGAAAAACGCCGCGCGGCGAGTGTTTCCTCTACAACGGGCTGCTGCCAATCCGATGTCCGTGCTGAAACATGCGTCGTTGTCTGTACCGCAATAGACGGGCAATGCTGTACCAGCTTTTGCAGTGCCTGTGCCACATTGCCATCCAGCTGCTGTAACAGATACCCCAGGGCAGTGTTGGTAAATGTGTGCCCCTTATAGGGCTTCGGCTCGGCAACCCCAAGATAGCAAGCATAGATTGAGCGAGTGAGTGCAACGTAGAGCAGTCGCAGATCTTCCGCCAGCCGCTCTTTATCCGCCAACACCAGGTTCTCTTTACCCTGGCTCAGGTCCAGTACAGCAGCGCCCGTTTCAGTATGATAGAGCGCATCTTTTGCTTTACCGGCACTACAGATAAAGGGGAGAAACACCACCGGGAACTCAAGCCCTTTAGCTTTATGAATGGTAATGATAGTGATCCGTTTGCGATCACTTTCCAGCCGTAGAATCTGCTCATCAGATTGGCCATGATTACCCTGCTGCTGCGCATAAAACCAGCGTAACAGCGCCGTACTGGTATCCAGTTCCACGCTGCGCTGCTGTAGGAGTTCACTCAACTGCATCAGATTGGTCAAACGCCTTTCACCCTGCGGTAATGCCAGCAAGCCAGCCGCAAGATCCCGCCGCTGCAGCAACTGATTCAACATGGGTAACACCCCATGCCGTTGCCACAACTGATGGTACTCATCAAACTCTTTCAGCACTGCATCCCAGGCCTGTTCATCTCGATTCAGGCGATCCAATGCTGCCAGGTCCAGCAACATCAGACTACAAGCTAATGCAGCGCGTATGCAGGTTTCATCTTGTGGATTGGCAACCGCAGCCAGCACCAGCGACAGGTCAGCCGCTTCCTGGGTTGCAAACACCGAATCACGCCCACTGAGATAGACACTGGGCAAAGCCAGAGCCTGTAGTGCCTGAGAGATACTCTCCGCTTCATAACGGTCCCGAACCAGCACCGCAATATCCCCGCCACACAGAGCAACATCGCCAATCTGGCTGTCACTGCTCAACAAGTGAAAGATCTGCCGGGCAGCGATGTCGGCAAACTTGCTACGGTACTGCTGTTTATTCAATGCTTCTACATCAGGGTCATGCCAGAAGGTCAAAGCCGGTAATAACTCACCATTACAACGTAACTGTTTATCTTTACCGGCAGCTGTGACGCTTTGATAAGGAATCTGCTCGGTATAAATAAAGGGCGCAGATACGTGCTGGAACACCGCGTTAACCGCAGCCACCATCGCTGCAGTAGAGCGCCAGTTGGTCCCCAGAGTATAGGGTTGTTCAACCCCGGATTTAGCCTGCATATAGGTAAAGATATCCGCACCACGGAAGGCATATATCGCTTGTTTCGGGTCGCCAATCATCACCCAGGCGGTACCAGTACCAGACTGATAAACATGCTTGAAGATGCCGTATTGCAGAGGGTCCGTATCCTGAAATTCATCAATCAGTGCCACCGGGAACTGCTGGCGAATAGCTGCTGACAGGCGACCTCCCCCGTCGCCTGACAAAGCGGAGTGTAAACCGCTGAGCAAGTCATCAAAGGTCAGCAGCTGATGCTGCTGCTTTTCCGCCTGCATCCGCAACTCAAGCTGCGCCAGGGTGCGGGACAGTACGGCTTCACGCAATGGGACAGTTTCCTCTACTAACCGCTGCGTCAGGTCAAACAGAGGGTGCTCTGGAACTGCACCAGTTTTGGTTTTAGCTGCCAGCGTTGCAGGAGTAAACCGATCCATAACTTTAAGCAGACTCTTATCCGGCTCCCGCTGCTCTGACATAGCATAGTCTGTTACCTGACTCAGCCAGTTTGCGACACTGGACACCCGGTAGCTTTGCTTATTCAGACCCGAGTTGTTAATCAGCCCCTCAAGTGACTCTGCTTGACTCAGCCAGGCGGATTTAAAGTGCTTAATCAGCACAGTACGCTGCTCGACCAATTGCACTAGATCAGCATCGCCAAGGTCCGGCTGCAGCTGGACACCGAAGCGCCCTACATAAGACGACACTGCCTGATAGAGGCTATCCGGTGTAGGCCATAATTCCAGCAACTGATCTGCCACTAACCCCGGCAGCGGGTAAAGCAGATCTCGCCATAGATCCAGTAAGGCAGCCCGGATCAGGGATTGGTTATCTGTTAACAACTCCTGGCTGAATAAACTCCCGCTTTCAAATGCATGCTGGCGTAACATCCGCTGACAGAAGCCATGAATGGTGAACACTGCCGCTTCATCCATCTGTCGCAATGCGGCTTCTAACAGGGTAATTGCACGGGGAACATCCGAGGTCGCCTGCAGCAATGCCTGCAGAAACGGGTCCTTGCTATGACCGACCAGAAAAGCCTCACGGGCATCTGATACCCGCTGCCGGACCCGGTCACGTAACTCTTCGGTAGCCGCTTCAGTAAAGGTCACCACCAAAATCTGATCCGGACCCAGGGGCGACTGGCCAGAATTCAGCCCCAAAATAAGCCGCAAATACAGTGCGGCAATGGTGAAAGTTTTGCCAGTACCTGCACTGGCTTCAATCAATTGTGTGCCATGTAGCGGAAAGCTCATCAGGTCAAGCCGCAGTGCGTCACTCATCCTTGAGATCCTCCATGTAACTCAGCATCGGCTCCAGTAGGATTACGTCAGGTAGTAATGCTTCTAAAAAGCTCTCCGCATCAGGGAAAACTCGCCTCAGATATGGATCTTCACCAATGCCGTAATGGTTATAGCCACCATTAAACCGGTCAATCACTGCTTGCCGGGCTGCTGCTTCACCCTTCGCCAAGGTTTCCAGATACGTCATACCCGCTTTAGCATCAAACGCCACCGGGGTTGTTAGGCTACGCTGATAAAAATCTAACCATTGCTGCAAGAACTCCAGCGCCTGCGCCCTGGGTACCGGTGCAAAACTCACCCAGGCAGACAAGCCCCTGAAATAACTATGGCCTCCGCCCAACAGCTGTAATACCAGATGCTCGATCCAGGTGGTTATCCTGTCATAGCCATTCACCTGTGCCGGTCTGAATCGCAACAAGTGCTGAGGATAGGTATTGTCCAGCCAACCCACCAGCCGCGTCTCGCCCAGTTGCAGATCAACTTCATGGCACACAACTTCACCCTGCATGCGGGGTTCCAGCTTAGCCACCAGCTCGGTGATGTCCTTACGCAGTTTTTGCAACAGGTTCTGCGCGCGGCTGGAAACGGGCAATAACCCCTCAGCCAGCAACTGCTGCTCCAGCACCTCAGGCTCATTTCCGGCCAGCAACCAGTTAAGGTAACGCTGCTTCAGCAGGTAGGCATCCAGGGAGTCAAGGGCGAAGGGTTCTTCATCCAGAGTGTCTGCCTCAGCCTGACGAAACCAGGTTTTCAGCCGACGGGTAAAAAAACCGCGACAGGGATTTTTAATCTGGCTAAGCAGCTCTGTCAGTTCCAGTTCGGCCAGCGGTTCCTCCGGTAACTGACAACTCGCAGCGGCAACCGGTTGTTGACGGGTACTCGCAGCGGCAAGCCATTCACTGGCATAACTGAATATTTGCTTGTCAGTGGCGTTAAAGTTATCGCTACCAAACGGCGTCATCGGGTGCTGCACGCACAGCTGTTTCAGTAGTGCTTTGCCACTGTCAGCATAGTTCTGCTGAACATCCTCCTCCAGGCAGTAACCCAGGCGCAGATAGTCCAACAACTCACTCACCAGTACCGACGGTATTTTTTCCCGGTTGTCGTAAATAGAGCGACCCACATAACTGATATACAACGTTTCCTGAGCCGACAGCAGCGCTTCAAGAAACAGGTAACGGTCATCATCCCGACGCGATCGATCGCCTCGTTTCGGGTGATCCCGCATCAAATCAAACCCCATGGGTGGCATCGCTCGAGGATAGGCCGAGTCATTCATACCCAGCAGGCACACGACCCGAAACGGGATAGAGCGCATCGGCATCAGGGTACAGAAGTTCACCGCACCGACCATAAAACGCTGCCCCGAGCGACTGTCATCCAGCCCCGATAACAGGTAATCCACTACCACTGTGGCCGACAAGGGCCCCTGCCAGGCGGCATCAATGAGTTGTTCCTGCAATCGCTGTAACAGCTGCCGGATGCTGTTGAGTGCCAACTCATCGTCTACTTCAGCCAGATAACACGTATCCAGTACCTGGTTGATCGCCTGAATCCATTCAACCAGTGGTTTTGCACCACGAAGAGACTGTCTTATCCGGTCGAGACAATCGATAAACTCACCTAACTGTCCGAGTAGTTCAGCTGCCAGACCTTCTATTTCAGGGTAAGGCGCAATTCCCTGCCACACGCCAGTATCACCCAACGCATAACCACTGAGCATACGGCGTAGGCCAAAACGCCAACTGTTTTGCTCAAACACCGGCACTGACCACAATGAACGCTGCTCGCCATCCAGGCCCCAGCGAATATTCACCCCCTGCACCCATTGCCGGATGGTCTGAAAACCCGCTTCATCCAAACCAAAGCGCCGCTGAATTGCGGAAACTTCCAGCAGTTCCAGCATGTCCGTGACACAAAAACGGCTGTGGGGCAGTTTGAGCAATCGGGCAAAGCTGAGTAACAGAGGGTTTTCTTCAGCAGAACGCTGATCAGAAACGGCAAATGGAATTCGTCGCTCAGGTGGCACGCTGGAAAAAACGGCATCAATATAGGGGGCATAGGCCGCCACATCCGGCATCATGACGATGATGTCACGAGGTTGCAGAGTTGGGTCCCGTTCAAACATTGCCAGTAATTGATTATGTAGCACCTCAACTTCCCGTAAGGCACTATGACAACTGTGCACGCTAACAGACGGGTCATCCGTGGCGACCCGATATTTATACTGACTATGCAGCAATTGATCCGGCAAAGCCGATGGATCTTCCAGGTCCAGAATATCCTGCTGGACCGACTTGAGCAGTGACTGACGTTCGCTGGCAACAAACGCGTCTATCTCAGTGCATTTCAGTGCCTGAAGTTGATCGATATAATCCCGCCCTAATTTACCCAGCGACGCCAGTAACGGATTACCCAACTCCATAACCTGCTGTGCAGCCAGACCGGGCTTATCAAACCAACGTCGGTTCATACGCGCGATCTGATTTTGATCCACCACTTCGCCCCAGTAAAAACGGCAGGGATTACAGACCATTAGATGTACATCGATACGTTTACCCAACTGCTGTAACGCATCAATAAAATTTTGCGGCAAAGCCGAAATACCAAATACAAATAGCCGCTTGGGTAACGCCGTCGGCAGTTCCGCTTGAGCCAGTGCCTGGCTGAACGCGCTGAACATATTCGCCCGGTGCCAATGCGGTTGCGCGAGTTGCTGAGTCGATGCCACCAGCGCCCGCCAAAGGACAGGTTGCCAGGGTTGTTTTTCGGCGGCCTGCTGACCACCCTGCTCCCAGTCAGAGATCCATTCAGGGCGATACACCAGGTATTGGTCAAACAGATCAGCTATTTTTTGGCTGAGCTGGTAAAGACGGTACTGATCAGGATCATCCAATAAATAACTCTGCAGGGGTGAAAATTCAGGTTGTGCTAACAGCGGCGGCAGAAGCTGCATCAGCTTCCACTGCATTGCTTCCTTATTAAATGCGGAACGTTGCGGCACCCCCTCCAAAACTGAGGAAAAACACTGCCATAAAAAAGACGCGGGTAAAGGAAACTCAATCGAGGCAGCAATACCTGCTGACTGCGCCATTTCCAGCTTAAGCCACTGCGCCATACCGGGGCTCTGCACCAGTATTTGCTCAGCGATAAAGGGGTCATCCAGCGGCTCGGCATTAATCCGGTGCAGCAGAAGGTCTTTCAGTACCGATAGATCGTTAGAGTAATAGACAGTTAGCATGATGTGGGCGTGTTAGGATCCATCCAGGCTGAGACGAAGAGGCTCAATATGTGATCAGCATATCGCATCTGCGGCGATGCTTCAGGACTAACTGGTTTCTGCGGTAGCAGGTGGCGGCATTTCGCCAAAGCCTTCCTGCTGATCCCAGAACTGGCGACCCTGCTCCACACGCACCACACCTTTGAAACGATTTTGCAGGTAGGTCACGGCTTCCGGCAGGGTGTCGATTTCACACAGAATCACACCGCCACGTTCATTATCCGTACTGAACAGGTAGCTTTTCATCTTTATTGGTATCTCTAAACAGGGCTTTCCGGGTTAACTGGTTCGCAGACGGTTTTTACCTTCGCGCTTGGCACAATAGAGTGCTTGATCAACCCGTTCCATAATCGTCTCAGCACTGTCGCCTGTCCGGTATTCAGTCAGGCCCAGGCTCACCGTAATGTTGATTTTCTGACCATGCTCCACTGTGAAGTTATGATCTTCCAATGACTGACGAATACGCTCGGCAACAACAGCGGCTTCAGACAATACAGTTGAGGGCAACAATACCACAAACTCTTCGCCGCCATAACGATAACCGGAATCGGTCAGACGCAGTGAAGCACGCACCATAGAGCCAAAGGTTTCCAACACCCTGTCGCCGACGAGATGACCCCAGCGATCATTAAGTTGTTTGAAGTTATCCAGATCAAAAAAACACAGACAAAAGCTATGTTGATAACGTTGTGCATTGGCCAGAGCTTCATCTAGCCGCTGGTAGAAGTGGCGCGAGTTATATAAGCCAGTCAAGCTGTCGGTAATGCTAAGCTCGCGGTATTTGCGCTCACGAGCCAGCAGTTCAAACTCAGCTTTTTTGCGATCACTGATGTTGGTAAGGGTCTCTATGGCGCCAATCACTTCCCCGGCCGCATTATTGATGCGAGCAGCCGAAAAATGTAGCCACTCGCCCTCCGGGCCACAATCGGGAAAGAAATCCTCTGCTTCAAACGCCTCTGTTATCAGGTCAGAGACATTGAATTTGCCTTCATACAACCGAGCAACATCTTCTACCCGCCCATCCAACATCAGATCAGCCATACAGGGACGGGGCTTATTATAAAAAGGACGCCAATGATCACGGGTACCAATCATTTCCTCACGACTGATGCCACTGAGTTTTTCCATGGCGGAATTCCAGTGCTGAATAATGTGGTTCTGATCTATCACAAACGCCGCCAGAATAATTCGGTCCAGCAGATGGCCAAGCATCGGCTCATTAAGAGACTCTATGACACCATTGAGTGATGAGGTGTTATCTTGAGCGCCACTACTGGCTTTCAGGGGCGTACGGGAAATAGTCATTCTGGATAATATCCTGTTGCGGCACCGCGAATTCGGTGCCACCCGTTGCTCTCAGGTAAGTATAACCAACCACACAGGAAAACCACTGCCCGGTTAGTCGAATTGTATTCATGACCAAAGCTGCACTGGCTCACAGGTATCTTGCAGTTGGCCCTGCGAAAAGCAGCTTAACTGACCATCCTGAATAGGCAGTGCCTTGTCGCTCAACATAGCGTCAGTCCCGATCAGCACCAGGCTGACAGGTGACTCAGCCGTAATCTCCAATGGTAGTACCCCCTGCAACAGAAAATGTTCCCCCTGAAGCAATTCATAGAAAAGCCCCCGCCGCTGGCTACCATCGCTATACGCATAAAGCGCCTGGTTGTCCCAACAGACAAAACTGTGATTATCAAGCTGACGCAGTCGGCTGGCATAATCCGCCAGTAACGCCAGCCGCATCTCATCATCCGGGTACCCCTCTTGCCATAACCGGCGCAGTCGCTCCAACAACAAACAGAAGGCACGTTCCCGGTCCAAACAGCTTAGCGGCCAGTGCTCACCCACCGGAAAACGCTCAGGGTCGTCTAGCCCAGTGAGTTCCCCCAACATAGAAAACAGAAATGGCAGCCCGCGCAACGGGCGCAGGAAGGGTTGAATTTCCAGCGGTTCCAAAGGTGCTTGCTGATAGAGGTGTGCTAACCAAAGTTCAGTCTGATGAGGGTGTGCCTGCAAATATTGCAGGGAAGCTGGTGTAAGTTCTTCGCGTTGCATCACCAGCCGCTGAGGGTTACCTTCGCTCATCGAGCCTATACCCATTGCCGCCAATGGGGCTGGGTCAAAGCCGGCTGTCAACCTGACCCTGACCGGGCCTGACGCTTGTACGGCGCACAACTGTTCTTCAGACATTCTGCATCTCCTCACTCGCTGCTTGGCCAGTATTGGCAAATATCAGAATCACAGCTGCGGCCCAGATTATCAGCGGCAACACCAGCCAGTTCATGGCCTGCCAACCCAAGCTCGCCTCCAGAGCACCGGAAGAAAAGGTTGCCAGCGTGGCCATACTGAATACGACAAACTCATTCGCGGCCTGGGTTTTGCCTCGTTCCGCAGTAGTGTAGCAACCGGTCAGCATTTGTGTGGCGCTGATAAACATGAAATTCCAGCCTACGCCCAGCAATACCAGCGCCAACCAAAACTGCCACACCTCTGTCCCTGACAGGTTAACTGCCACACAACCCAGCATCAGGAAAACACCACATAACATCACCTGTTTTAAACCCCAACGTTCAATCAACCGCGCGGTTATAAACGAGGGTAGAAACATGCCCAGCACGTGCCACTGAATGACCTCGGCAGCATGGGTAAAACTGTAGCCGCACCGAGCCATTGCCAGAGGTGTTGCCGTCATTAGCAGAGTCATGGCCATATATGCCACTGTTGCCACCACCACCGAAGCGACACACGCGGGTTGCAACAGAATGGTTTTCAGCGGACGTCCGCCTGCCGGCGCATGGGACGCAGCGGCAGGCAAGCGGGTTCGACTTAGCAGCACTAATGCCAACAAATACAGCCCTAACAAGCCGACAAACGCGCCCAAAAAAGGCTTATCTGTGAACCAGCCCTGACCATATATCGCCAGCTGGGGGCCAATGACTGCAGCCACTACCCCGCCAGCCATCACGATAGAAATAGCACGACTCTTAGCTGAGGGGTCACATACCTCAACCACGGCGAAGCGATAAAGGGTACCAAAACCGATACCAACGCCGAGCAGGAAAGTGGCCAGACAAAACAGCCCGAAAGCGGAATGCAGCAGCGCCACCACTGCCAGGATGGCACCCAGCACGCCCATTAGTCCGCCCAGGTAAAAACCTTTCTGGCGACCAATGCGCTGCATAATCAGGGAGGCTGGCACCGTGGCCAGCATCAGGCCGGTGAACTGACTGGCCACCGGTAACGTGGTAAATAAAGGCTCAGGTGACAATTGCTGGCCGATCAGTGCCACCACTGAGACCAGCAACACATTGCCACAAGTCAGTAATGCCTGACAGGCGGCTAACAAGAATACATTTCTATTCAACGTCGACCCTACAGGGCGAGGATATCAATCCGCTCTGGCACCATGCCCGGCGGTTGGCAACTATCACTGTCGGCGTACTCACCACCGGTTGCGACACCATGAGGGAAACCCAATTGCAGCCCTTTAAAATCAAACGTCTCGGTATCCGCCAAATGCGATGGGACAACATGTTGCAGCGAGCGAAACATGGTTTCCAACCTTCCCGGATGGCTTTTATCCCAGCTCTGTAACATCTCTTTGATCACCTGACGCTGCAAGTTATCCTGCGAACCACACAGATTGCATGGGATGATCGGAAACTGCTTCAACTCCGAATAAGCCACGATATCTTTTTCTCGAGAGAAAGCCAGCGGCCGAATGACCATATTCTTGCCGTCATCAGAGACCAGCTTGGGCGGCATCGCCTTTAACCGCCCCCCATAAAACATATTCAGAAACAGGGTTTCCAAAATATCATCCCGGTGATGCCCCAACGCAATCTTGTTTGCGCCGATCTCATCAGCAAAACCATACAGAGTACCGCGGCGCAAACGGGAACAAAGGCCACAGGTAGTTTTCCCTTCTGGCACCAGCTCCTTCACCACAGAATATGTATCCCGCTCGATGATATGGTACGGCACCCCAACTTCATCCAGATATGCTGGCAGCACATGTTCCGGGAATCCTGGCTGTTTCTGATCCATATTCACCGCCACCAGCTCAAATTTCACCGGTGCACTGCGTTGCAGGTTCATCAGAATATCCAACATGGTGTAGGAATCCTTACCACCGGACAAACACACCATGACTTTGTCGCCCTCTTCAATCATATTGAAGGCTTCAATCGCCTGCCCCATTTCACGCCGCAGACGTTTCTGCAGCTTATTCAGGCGGGTTTTCTGTTTTTTCTCGGTTTCAGTCGTTGAGGAAACTTCGTGGGTTTCCTCCTCTGGTGTCAGGGATGCGTTCATGGGTCCAGTCTCGGTGATTAAGCGCCGTATTATACAACAACGCCGGACATGGCGGCGAGCATAGGCCCACCTTAGACAACTATTGATGTTTGTCTGCTAGACTGCCGACACACGCCACAACAAGACATTGCGACCATGCGAACTTTACTCACAAGCTTATTTTTTGTTTTTTCTTTCGTCACCGTCAACCTGCAGGCAAGCAGTATTATCAATATGACCATAGATGGGGACTACGCAGGCAACTATGTTGAGATCAACAGTCAACTTGAAGCTCAGCGCTTTTATGTGATTTTTGAAGCCAACATCGGTCGATCAATTGCTTCATTTAAAGACCGATGGGGAGATGACTATAACCGCAATGGCTATACAGAAATCCAAAGTCTGGTGTTCTGCAATCCCTGGTATGTCAATCATGTACTGAATCTGGATCCAGAGCTTGCAGCTCTCTGCCCACTTTCCATGACACTCCTGCAGGAAGGAAATCAGACCCGTATCATGATGCTGCGTCCATCAGCGATTAAGCCAGGAAGCCCCGCGCAAAAACTTTTACTTGAGCTCGAAGCTGACCTGCTGAAAGCCCTTACCGCAGCCGGTGCTGAATTTGATAATCAAAACAATAAAAAACGCGAGCCTGAATAGGACCCGCGTTTGCAATAACAGCTAATATCAATCAAATATCGAGACAACTTCCGTCAAGTGCCTGATACTGGTTAGTTTGACACTGACTGGCACTGTGAGAGGTCAGAGTGGATTTACAGGCCTCATACTCAGCCTCTGTCAGGAATACGGTTCTATCAATACTCTTCTGGCTATCTTCTGTCGCAAGCGTGAAACTACCGACAAAATTGTCCCCTGACTTATACACCGATGCTGTATTGGTAACAAAAGTCCATTTACCTTCAACCGAGGCACCAACATACTCATAATCCATAAATGTGCCAGGTATACTTCCCAGTGTGCGGTTTTCAATATCTGCCTTAAGTAGATACGTCAAAGGAGCCGACAGAGTATGAGAACCAATTTGAGACAGCTCACCCGGAGCCCAAACAGGGCAAATCGATAGAGACTCCTCAATACAAGAAGCTTTGCCTTTAGGGTGATTCTGCCTTTTCCCAGGGGGGTTCAGGCCTTTCACTTCAGCCTGACAGAGCCACCCTAGTGTTTCACCCTCAGTCAATTCTGGCCATTCAACATCACCCGCCTCAATCGCGTCCTCAATCACCTCAGCAACCTCTGCCTCAGAGATCGATCCCGAACAGGTACCTGCTGCACAAGTGATAGTTGATTTAGCTACCTCAGCCTCGATATTTACATCACCCAAATTACTATCACAATTCAGTTCTACCGAGTATTTCTTTGCACCGTCGATTTCTGCCCAAGAGATATCAAATATCTTTTCACCGTTATCAATAACTTTACAGGCCACCCCCTCAGGGGCGTCCAAAAGATCCACCGGTGATGGTGGTGCAGCCATGACTGCGCCTGCAAGGAAAAGAGGAAAAGCAGTGATCAACGGAGCCATTATTTTCAAGGTTTTCATTGTGCATTACCTAACTGTTGTTGAACGATTTGTTAATCCTTAATAAACCGTCAATTCTCATCAGATTAATGAGCCAGGGCTTTTAGCTACCGAAAGAATCCATGCTGATTCAGCGATCGCTAACGCACAATATAAACCTTTAAAAAGAAAGAAAAAAATAGACTTTTATATTTTAAAACGTATGTTTTATTTAAATAAATTTTTAGTCAGAAACAAATTATAGACTTGCAGGAAAAGAATAAGGCTAGGGGTTTAGCCAGTTGATCTCATCGGCCGTTTTCACTCCAATCAATACCTCATCCAGTGACTCCGGGATCAGCGAAAAGCTAGCATTCTGGGGGATTCGACCACCCATAATTTCAGCGCGATACTGTGGTAACAACGGGTCCTGGTAAGGGTCGGCATAGCCATCTGGCCATTGCGGCTGCAGAGTGGTCATATCGTATTTATCACTCGCACCCAAGGTATGCAGTATTTCATGCAGCGTGACAAAGCTATTCAGTGATTGATAATCCACACTGGCAAAGCCGTTCACCAAGCCAATCATACCCTTCTGCAAACCCAGCGAGTGCTCCAGCACCTGCCGGTTCTGTGGGGAAAACATGCGTAAGAAGATACGAATATCCGGCGGTGGCCCATCCCAGCCATCGTTACGCCATGCCCAGTATCTGAATTGCAAACTCCACAAAACACTGTCGAGAATACTGGCATTGTCTGGCACCGTCGGAGGCTCATTATCCACGACCTCTGCTAAATGAATTTCCAGTGGGCGCGTCAGTGTCAGACCATACCGCTGCCCTTCCCGACTAAGGAATTGTTCGATATCCGCAAAGTGTTCCGGCTGCAGCGCATTGAGGTAAGCCCGAGTGTCCTGCCGCTGGTCAGCATTGATGGGGTATATCACCACCCAAAGTGTTTCCTGCCAATCAGTCGAGCGGGAGCGGGACAACCAGCTGTTCAAGGAAACCACCAGCAGAATGGCAAGTAACACTACCACTCTGAACCGATGCCAAAACGTCTGCTTTTCCATGCGTTCCACTCTCCTATGCCAGACCTGCTATCACCAGATAACGTGCTGCTTTGCCCAACAGGATCATGCTAGCACTGAACCAGATATTGGTTCGTAGCCAACCCGCCAGTAAACACAGCGGATCGCCCACCAAAGGTAACCAGGACAGCAACAAAATCAGCGCACCATATTGGTTAAGCCACCGTTTGGCACGTTGATGCTGAGGTTTTTCAAATGCTGTAAAAGGTCGGTAATGCGCCAGCCAGACGCCCATGGCAAAGGTCAGCCAGCCACCCAGGGTATTACCGGCGGTCACCGTCAACCACAGCAACCACCAAGGATATATGTGTTCGATCAGCAACCAGGCAAAAAGCAGCTCTGATCCCCCCGGCAGCAGAGTCGATGCAACAAATCCGCTAGCAAACAGTCCTAGCAGATCAGCATCGTTCATGCGGGCTCCAGCGCTGCACCCAGGCAGCGAAGCAACCCCATTTCATACTGACCATCAAGTGCCTCATACACCGGCTTCAATGACAGGCCAGACACAGTGCGGTGCTCAAGAATTAACTGCTCTATCTGCTGCCGCTCAGCGGCAGGTAATTCCACGACTTCATCGACATTAAGCTGCCCCTGCTTGACCGCACCAGCCAGATGGTTATAGATCACCCGATCAGAAAGTTTCTGCTGACGCGCTACCTGTGCCACCGTCATGCCGGACTTAAACAAAACCACCGACTGCTCCGCTTGCAGGTCAGGAGTATCAATTGCAGCGGCAGCCACATGCTCACGCAAGACCTCAAGAAAAGCATCACCATACAGTGCCAGTTTACGCTCACCTACACCGCTAAGGCGGCGCAACTGTTCATCCGTCACCGGACAGTACATCACCATCTCCATAAGCGTGGCATCATGGAAAATGACATACGGCGGTACGTCCTGAGCATCGGACAGCCTGCGCCGACAAGCGCGCAGAGCTTCCCAGAGTTTATAATCTTCAGCTGACAGTTGATTTTGCGGACGCTTGCTCTGACCATAAGCGGTTTGCTGTCGTTGATCCCGGCGCAGTTCAACCTGCTCTTCACCACGCAGCAGAGGACGGCAGCGTTCAGTCAGATGCAGCACGCCGTGCATTTCCAGATTCACGCCCAGATAACCACGGGCAATCAATTGCCGAAACACTGAGCGCCACTGAGCCTTGTCCAGATCAGCACCAATCCCCCAAGTCGATAACGACTCATGCCGGTGACTGCGGGTTTTATCATTACTTTTACCTAAGAGGATATCGACCACATGATTGACCCCAAAACACTGACCTGAGCGATACACTGCAGACAATGCCTTACGTGCGGCATCAGTGCCATCCCATACCGAGACGGGCTCCAGACAAGTATCACAATTGCCACAGGGCGAATGCTCATCCTCACCAAAATAACCGAGCAACACCTGGCGGCGGCAGCTGGTGACCTCGCACAACCCAAGCATCGCTTCCAGCTTTTGCTGCTCTATGCGCTTCTGGCTCTCCGGTGCTTGAGAGCCCGCCAGCATCTGCCGCAAAAACATCACATCCTGCAGGCCATAAACCATCCAGGCATCAGCGGGCAAACCATCACGCCCCGCCCGCCCGGTTTCCTGGTAATAGGCTTCAATACTTTTCGGCAGATCCAGGTGCGCAACAAAGCGAACATTTGGCTTATCAATGCCCATGCCAAAAGCAATGGTCGCCACCATAATGATGCTCTCTTCCGTGAGGAAGCGATGTTGATGATAGGCACGCAACTCAGGTTCCAGCCCGGCGTGATAAGGCAAGGCAGTAAACCCCTGCTCACATAACCAGGCTGCGGTCTCATCAACCCGTTTACGGGAGAGGCAATAAACAATGCCTGTATCCTGAGCATGTTCCGCTTTGATAAACCGTAATAACTGTTGCCGCGCACTGTTTTTCTGGCCAATACGATAGCGAATATTAGGACGATCAAAACCCTGAATAAAATCCTTTGCCTGCTGCAGGCCAAGCCGTTGATGAATTTCATCTCGGGTTCGCTGATCAGCGGTTGCCGTCAGGGCGATGCGTGGTACCTGTGGAAAAATCTCTCGCAGTTGGTTCAACTGCAAGTATTCCGGTCTGAAATCATGGCCCCACTGGGACACACAATGCGCTTCATCGATAGCGAACAGAGCAACCTGTCCCTGCTGCAACAACTGCAGGGTTTTCGACTGCAGCAGACGCTCGGGCGCTACGTACAACAGATCAAGTTCACCGCTGCGGTACTGCTGCTCAGTGGCAAACACCTGTTGCTGGTCAAGACTGGAGTTAAGACAGCCCGCACGAATGCCAAGCTGGGACAGCGCGGTGACCTGATCCTGCATCAAGGCAATGAGCGGAGAGACGACAATCGCGGTACCGGGCAACAAAAGTGCCGGTAATTGATAACAGAGTGATTTTCCCCCACCGGTAGGCATGACCACCAGTGAATCCTGCCCTTGCATCAATGTGGCAATCACCGCATCTTGTGGCGGTCGGAATGCTTCGTAACCGAAAACGTCACGCAGGCGCTGCAGGGCTTCATCCATCATGACCTGATTATCCTGAATGCGTGTTAGCTTGTCACTGGATAAAAGCCTATAAGCGGATAAATAAGCTGCCCATTGCGGCCAAGCAGGATACAATCAGCGCAAATGTCATTCGACTGGGAAATTACGCCATGAGCCTCTCTCTAACCCACGCACTCACCGACGCCGAACTCGACCGACTGGAAGATTTTCTCTATTCCGACGCAGTGTCTGAAGACAGTCTCGATCTGATTGGTGTGCACGGTCTGTTCTCTGCCCTGAATATTAGCCCCAAAGCCTGCCCGGAAGCAGAGCGGTTGGAACTGATTTTTGACGGCACCCCCAAGTGGGCATCCGAACAGGAAGAAGCTGAGCTCACAACCCTGCTGCAACGCTATTACACCCAGATTGGTGGCGACCTCTACAGCGACCAGCCACTAGAGCTGCCCTGCGACCTGACTCTTGAACCCGAACAGGATGAAGATATCTCATCCCTGTCCTGGTGGGCACAAGCCTTTATGGAAGGTGTGTTTACCAATGAAGAGGACTGGTTCAATCCAGGTACCGAAGAGGACGTGGCTGAAATGTTACTGCCGATCATGGTCGCTTCTGACCTGTTTGACGAAAGCGACATTCTGGCGATCCGCAAAAATAGCGAACTGAGCCAACAGATGTGTCAGGAGATTCCGGACTTGCTGGTTGACCTGTATCTGTATTTCCACAGCCCCGAAAAATAAACCATTGCCAAATAAAAAAGGCTGCCATTGGCAGCCTTTTTTAAGCATACAATCATCAGTAGGTTACACGGGCCGTACTGCCACGCTGCAATACCCGAACCCGGTCCCCCGGACGGAAGAAAGGCCCATTAGCCACCTCCTGCACAACCGAAATAACCTGACCGTTTTCCAACCTGACCGTCAATTCCTGTCCCTGGGCACGCGTCGCTGACTCTTCGATACTCTGACCCAGAATACCACCGGTCACCACACCAATGATGGTGGCGATACTCTTGCCCTTACCACCACCAATTTCGCTGGCCGCCAAACCACCAATGATAGCACCTGCGCCAGTACCCACCACACCCTCAGTACGGCCTTCAATCACCACTGGCTGAGCCGCTTCAATCACGCCATAGTTCACAGTTTGCACCTTACGGGCTTCACTGCGGGAATAGGTACTACCACTGAGGTTGTTGGCACAACCTGTCAGCACCACCATCATAGCGAGAGTGATTACTATCCATATCCGTTTCATGGTAAATACCTCATTTTATTTTTAAAACCAGATGACTGATCCAAGCCCAAACCACTTCTTTCAAGCGCCGATGCCAAGGGCGTTTTTGCCAGTCCGCATAGGTCACTTCAATACAGTGATGCAGGTCGCGGCCAAAGATCTCCGTCATCTCTTGTATACACTGTAGCTGATGTATTTCTAAGTTTGCTTCCAAGTTCCAACGCAAGTTCCAGTGATCCAGATTACAGGAACCCAGCGTTGCCCAGTCATCAACCACCGCCATTTTGGCATGCAAAAAACGGGGTTGATATTCATAGATTCTCACGCCTGCTGCCAGCAATCGTCGGTAAAACCGTTTCGATGCATGAAATACCCAGGGTTGGTCGGTATAGGGGCCGGCAATAATCAAACGCACATCCACTCCGCGCTGAGCCGCCTGGCGCAAGGCATGCCGAATCGAAAACGAAGGCAAGAAATAGGCGGTCATGAGCCAGATCTTTTCCTGCGACCTATTTACCCGGTGCAGGAAACTGCTTTTAATATCCTGCTGATACAACCCCTGTACCGTACGCAACCGCAGATCCACATCACCGCGAGTCTGACCCAGAGCACCGCCCGGGTTCAAATGCTCTGCAGTGCAGCGCTGCCAGAGCTGGTTAAACAGGCTGACCATGTCAGTTACCACTGGCCCTTCAACCCGTGCCATCAGTTCATGCCATGGACTACCCTGCTCCTCTGCCAACCAGTATACATCACTGAGACCTGTACCCCCGATGAACGCAACCTGTTGATCAACCACCATCAATTTACGGTGATCCCGAGCAAAATTATGGGTCAGCTTCAGCACACTAAGCGGGTTGTAAACCACCATATCGATGCCGGCAGCCTGCAGCCGGGCTGCTTCACTGCGAACAAACTTGTACGCGCCAAAACCATCCACAATCAGCTTGACCATGACGCCGCGCTGACGCGCTGATAATAGCGCCGCAATAAACTTATCGGCAATCATGCCTGGAGTCACAAAATAGAACTCCAGCAACAGGCTATGCCGGGCCTGGTCAATATCCGACAGCATGCGCGGAAAAAAGCTTTCGCCATCCACCATCAACTCGATAGCATTGCCCTGGCGCCAGGGAAAACGTTTACGCATCACGATCCTGAGCAAGTTTAATCACGTTTGAAACTCTCCATACAAACGGGCGTACAAGCCTTTATTCTGCAGCAACTCTTCATGGCCACCCTGTTCACAGATACGACCATCCTCAAACACATAAACATGATCAGCCTGTTTCACCGCACTCAGGCGATGAGCCACAATGATAGTGGTACGTCCAGCCAGAAAGCGCTGCAGTGCCTGATGTAACGCAAGCTCAGTTTCAGTATCCAACGCAGAGGTTGCTTCATCCAAGATCACCACACTGGGATCCGTCAGTACCATACGGGCAATCGCCAGGCGTTGCCTTTGGCCACCCGACAGCCTGATTCCCTGACGGCCCACTCTAGTATCCAATCCCTCATCCTGCTGCCTGACAAGCTCATCTAGTTGCGCCACTGACAAGGCACGCCACAGATCATGATCCGTAAACTCACGCCCCATCTCCAGATTGCTGCGCACGGTGCCATTAAACAACGCAGGTTGTTGCAAAACCGTTGCAACGTGCTCACGCACCCTGGGTAATCCGATACGGGTCACCGGCACATCATTAAAATACACCTGCCCTGTCCTGGCGGGGTATAAGCCAAGCAACACCTGAACCAACGTTGATTTTCCGCCACCACTGGCCCCGACCAGCGCTATTTTCTGCCCGGCCGGAATCTGTAGAGAGACACCCTGCAATACCTCCTGACCTGGCACGTAGGCAAAGTGTACATCTTCAATGCGAATCGCCACCTGAGTATCCGTAAACGGATTTATTTCTGCCGGATAATGCGGCTCTTCATTCAAGGCCAGTAAGCCATTAATGCGCGCCAGAGCGGCATTGGCACCGTAATAAGCGTACTGAATACCCAGCACCTCCTGTACCGGGCCCATCATGAACCAGAGGTAACCAAATACCGCCATCATTTCGCCGATGCTAAGATCAGAGAAAACCACCATCAGCATCGACAGGGCACGAAACAGATCCACCCCAACCATAAACAGAATAAAGCTGAAACGATTGGCTGCATCACTCTTCCACTCAAACGCAGTCGAACGATCCCGCACATGCCGAGCGTCATCCATTAACCGGGAAAGGTAGTGCTGTTCGCGGTTGCTGGCGCGGATCTGCTGAATGCCTTCCAGAGTTTCTGTCAATGCGGCCTGAAACAGTTCATAGGCCTGGTTTTCATTTTTCTTAAGCTGCTTAACCCGTTTGCCCACCACGGTCGTGAAATAGATCACCACCGGATTTAAAAACAAAATAAACAGCGCCAGTTGCCAGTGCATCCAGAGCAAAATGATGGCGGTGCCAAGCACAGAAAGTGTTGCGATCAACAGGCGACTCACCGAACTGCCAACAAACCGGTCAATGGTATCCAGGTCAGTCACCAGCCTTGAAGCCACCGCTCCACTGCCCAGCGTTTCATATTCTGCCATCGAGATCCGCTGCAAATGTTGCAACAGCCCACTGCGAATACGGTAGATAACATCTTTGGAGATAATGGTGAATTGCCGCGCCTGCCAGACGTTAAAGCCAAGCGCAATCAACCTCAGAATCACAGTAAACGCCAGAATCGCCGAGATATACAGCACCGGCCCATGCCATGCCGGAGGGAAAAAACCATTCAGCAGATTGACCACCGTACCCGGCTGATCCAGCAACACCTCATCCACCAGTAATGGCATAAACAGTGGCAAGGGCACCGAAGCCAGCGCCGCCAAAAAGGCAATCAGATTCGCCTTCACCAGCGCGGGTCTGTGCTCCAGCGCTACTTGGATGATGTATTTCCAGTCATAAAACTGTTTCAAAAGCAGATCCTGTATTGGTGTAATGCAAACCCTGGATTGACTTGAATAGATAAAATCCGTCAGCCGCTGTTGTTCGTCCGGAGCCTGCGGCTGCTATAGTAGGATCATAAAAACGGCACTGGGTTCGCATCTCCAACGCTGCGACTTGTTAAACCCGATACAGGAGGGTCTTGCCATGTATGCCACCATGATGAACACCGCGCTGGGCACCCTGCTGATCAAGGCTAACGATGACGCTGTTACCAGCATCCATTTTATGCGCGATGGTGAAACGGTACCCGAGTTGGTCAGCAATCCCGTCACTGACCTTTGCATCCAACAGCTAAGTGAATACTTCGGCGGACAGCGCAACCGGTTTACCCTCCCCCTACGTCCTCAGGGCACGCCTTTTCAGCAACAGGTATGGCAGGCACTGCAGGATATCCCCTATGGCTTGACCTGCAGCTATGGCGACCTTGCCCGCAAAATTGGCAACCCCCGGGCAGCCCGCGCCATTGGCATGGCCAATAACCGTAACCCGATTCCGATTCTGATACCCTGCCACCGGGTGATTGGCAGCAAAGGTCAGCTCACCGGCTATAGCGGAGGGTTATCGCAGAAAAATTACCTGTTGTCACTAGAACAGCAGCCGCTGAAAAACTGAATTATGGGTCCGCTTTAGAGCCGCCCAAGCAGGTGGGTGATGGCATCACCTCGCCGCTACGTGCCTGCCACTCCTCGGGCGTAAACAGATGCAGCGCCAACGCATGGACTGGCCCTTGCAGTTCTTCAGCTAACAGGCCGTAAATCAGCTGATGTCGCTGCACCAATCGTTTATCAGCAAAGTCGCCGGCCACCAATGTCAGCTTAAAGTGGCTTTCGGTGGCAGTACCGGAATGCATATGACTTTCATTTTCTAAATGGAGATGCTGCACCCCAATGGCGGCTCGCAATTTGGCTTCGATGGTACTGGCAATGCTCATATACTCTGACCAATTCTAATCTGCAGTTGGACGACCCGGCTCAATGACCCCGGCCAATTTAGTAAATCGTTTGTGAATCTTACGTGTAATCAAGGCAACGGTGGTCACAACTATGGGCACAGCAATGCCCAGGGCCAGATCCTTATTAAACTCTACGCCACTATTATACAGGGCATCGAACAGATGTTTGGTCAGGCCAATGGTGTAATAACTGATCGCCGCGACCGATAGCCCTTCTACGGTATGCTGCATCATCAACTGAATTTTAGACCGCTGATCCATTGATTCCAGCAGCGCCTGGTTCTGCGATTGAATGGCTAGTTCGACACGGGTCCGCATCATATCTGATACCCGGTCAATACGTTTGGACAGATCCTCCAGCCGGCTGCTGATCGCTTGGCACGTGCGAACCGCAGGTGTCAGACGGCGGGTCATAAATTCAGTAATGGTCAAATGGCCAGACACTTCATCTTCCCGCAGCTCATCCAGCCGTTTGATCACCAACTCATGGTAGGCGTAAGTCGCACTGAAACGGAATGTAGAGCGGGCGCGGCAATCCTCCACCCAGGCGGCCATGTCAGTCAGCCGCGCCAGAATTGCCTTCTCTTCGATACCGCCCGAAGAGTCCGCCAGCGAGGCGGTAATCGCCGCCAGCTGCCGATCCATCTCACTGAGTTGCGGATTGAACTCACGGGCAATCGGCAGTGCCAACAGCGCCATCACCCGGTAAGTTTCAATCTCCATAATTCGCTGAGTCAGACGACCCAGTTGACTGTCACTCATTTGCTTGTTGTAAATCAGGAAGCGACCAAAGCCATCGCTATGCAGCTGAAAGGTGGTCCAGACTCTTGCATCACCCTGCTGCGGGCTGCTGCCCACCAAGCGCATACCTTCAAAGAACCGTTTAACCAACGGCAGATTAAGCTCATGGGTCTGACGCGAATCTTCAGTGGCAACATGGAACGCAGAAATTACCGTGCCTGGGATACCGGCCAACCACCCCTCTGGCAGCAGGGATAACCCGGTGTGATCAAAAGGGTTCCCGCCTTGCTCAGCCTCGGTATTGATAAAAGTGTAGGTCGTGAACTCCATGTGTTTTTCACGCCGCACCCGTAACTTGCCAAAATCAACGTGGTAGCACAGTTGATCTCGTTCCGGGGGTTGCTTGCCAAAATGCAGGTACAGCGTTTTCAAGTGTTCAAACTGCTCGACACACTGCTCCGGCGAACACATCACCGCCATATGCGTCAGCCGTGCGGGGGATGGTATGACCTGGAAAGGACGTGAGTGCAGCTCCTCATACAAGGACTCCCGCAAGGGATGCACCGTCAGACCATGCAGGTTTATGCCCTGTTCCATGCCTTCAACTCCATATAAAACAAAATCTTATCTTACTCAGACACCCTCAAGCTGTGCAAGCAGCATCGGCTTTTCACTCAAGTCTATCGCCATGATCTGGGGGTAAACATCAAACCACTGCTGAAAAATGTCAAAGTCCACCGTTGGCGGCCACAGGTCACCGAGTTCATCCCAGGCAGACAATTCATTCTGAAAAATCGACTGCCAGCAGCGCTCAAGGTACTGCGCAAAATCATGCTCACTGACAACCTCATCAATCAGATATACCGTACCCTCCCGACGCTGCTCATCCAGTGATAGATGCTGATGCAACCCATCTGCATCCACATCCAGACCATTAGTCCAATCAACAAAAGGTTGCTTAGGCAGCACCACAAATGCCGAGCGATTTAGCAATTTCATCTGTAAATCCTTTAAAACCTATGCGAGAAAAGGCTGGCAGTACCCGATCCCTGGTAAGAAAAGTTAAGTCCATCGCCTGATTTAGTTATACTCGCATCTACCTGCTAAGCATAACCAACCGATTATCCGTCATGAGTGCCCACCTGTGAATATCCGGGTTTTACCCAGCCTGAACACACGTGACCAGTGGATCACCTTCTGCCGGCGTGAGCAGCCATATTGCTATGTGGAGCAGCCTGTTTGCCTGGTGGACTTTCAAAGCAGCTTCCTGCAGCTAACCCTGTTTCCTGAACACGGCGACGCGATCAAGTACAGCCTGGGTTCCCGCAACAGCATGGAACCCGCCTGGCAACTGATAAAAGCCTGCAACTGGCAGCTCGAGACGCTGATTAACGGTTTAAATGAAATGGATTTCAGCAGCAACGTGCGGGATAACGCATTGTTGCAAGTCCATACGGATCTGACCGCACGCAAGGTATTTGCTCGCGAAAAACTGCTGCCGCCGCAACAGACCGGGCTGTTAAAACCCTTAACGGCTCAGCCGCAACGCTGGGACAACCTTAGCCTCTGCCGCATGATCAGCCATCAACAGTTTCAGGATCTACGCTCAGAACAGGTATATTTGCAAGGCAGTCAGTTACGACCCTCTGCTCCCCCGGCAACACCCGCAGCAGACGAATTAATTCAGCTTCTGCTGGAAGAGGATCAACCCTGCTCGGGTGAGCTGCGTGAAGGCCGGTTGTTTCTACTACTGCATGGTCAGCCGATTGCCAGCCTGATACCCAAGCTGACATGGCCTGAACCACGACTGCTCTGACAGCCTACTGCAACACAGAGATCACACTTCAGCCGTCGCTTCAGCTTCCTCTGCAGCGCTTTGCGCGATGATTTTCAGCGGATTATCTGAATTCAGCAACTCACGCCCTTTTTGGGTTGGGAACTCCACATCCAGGTCCACCACCCGGCCATCACGGCAAACATTGATAATGGTATCCATACAGGAACTGAGCAGTGAGTATTTCTCATCCGGCGCAGCAATAATGGTCTGCAGGCCCAGATCACTCATAAAGCCCAGAGAAGTTACGGTATTTTCAGAGTCCAACTTGTTAAATGCTTCGTCAAATACCGACAGACTCATACCCCCCAGCGGTTTACCGTCACTGCTCTCGCGCAGGCGGTAAGTTGCACCCAACGCAGCGGCAATCGCCACATAGAACGGCACCTGATGCTCACCACCGGACCCCGTTTTAATACGCTGAGTCAGGGTAGTTTTGCGGTTGCCATCCAGGTCTTTCACGACCAATTCAAAGTTATAAAAGTTGCGGTAGTCCTGCAGCAGGCTGCTCTCACCTTCATCTTTGAGCACTTCATGGATCTTAGTCAGTGCGTCTTTATGCGGCCGGTCACCATCAAATTTCATATCGAACAATGAGCCAACGTTGGCCCCGTCGATCTGGGTATAAGCTTCTACCAACTCCAGAATATCTTTCAATTCCGGGTTAGGTGTCATTTCGAAGCTGTACATCTCTTTGTGGAACGGACGACCTTTCAGGTGCTGGTTCAACTCCCTGATCAGATCCTTAATCTTGTTAATCTGGTCATTCAGGTGCGCGACAAAGTCAGAACGGAATGCGGTTTCCGCTTCCTGACGGGCTCGCTCTGCTTTCTGACTGTAATTTGCCAACTCAGAATCTTTCAATGCCTGAATGGTTTCATCAACAAACTCTGACAACTCTGCGTGAGTGGAATCCGGTGTAACTTTATCCAGCTGCTGATGACTCAGGCCACCGCCATGATACTTAGCCTTGTACTGGGCTACCCCATCACGCACGGCATTTTTCTTTTTCTCATGCAATGCCAATTCGGACTGCGCCCGTTTGGCGGCCTCGAAAATCACCCGCTCCAGTTCACCCGAGCAGGATTCATCCAGATAATCACGTTTTTCCTGCGCAGCCTGGGCGTCAAAAGCGTCCCGGCTTTCACATACAGTGCGCGCAGCGGCGTGTTCTTCCAGTTCTTTATCCAGCACTTCCAGTGAGGCCGTGTCTTTGATAATGGCCGTACGCACCTTCTGCAACTTGTCCATCAGGCTGCGCTGAATCTGCTCAGACTCTTTCTGCTCTGTCACCAAATCACTGATACGCTGTTGGATACCGGTATCATCCTGATTACGCATATCGGTAATAGCCTGACGCTGACCTTCAATTTCAGTGTTCAGCTGTTCGCGCTGGTTAACCAGATCAAATACCCGTTCATTGATACCCTCAAGGCCGTTATGCAGGGTGATCAAACCATCGCGCAGTTTTTCCAGGCTATCGTGGTTACGCCCCAGCTGGCTGAACTCCTGCACCAGCTGGTCGACCTGTTTACCCTGCAGGCTGGCCTGATCAGCGCGGCGGCGAATGCCCATAATCGGCTGCATTTCGTTGATCGCAGTGGTCGAACCTTCAGTCTGCAACATGCAATCATAGGTCAGTGCCCGCTCATGACGCAGCAATTCATTTTCCGTTTCTACCGCCATGACTCCGCCCAACGCACGGTTCAGATATGCTCTGGCATGATCATTGTCAGTGTCGATAAAGTGCGCCAATGACCCGGCTTTGTAGCGGTTCAGCCAGTCACCGGTTTTCGTGGTGTTAACAATTCGGCTACCTTTCAGGTGACGGCCTTTACGGCGGTACAGCGTAATGGCTTCTTTAACCCGGTCCGGGTCAACAATCAGGGCTTCGCGCCGGGCACCCAGGAACGACTCAAGGGCGATACGCCATTTGTCATCATTGATGTCCGCTAACTCACACACAGGCGTTGATTCAATACCGTACTCCTGCAGTAGCTCCATCAAGTCGCGGGTATTGCGCCGCACCGGCGCATGCCCCTGCTTAAGGGCATCCACCGCATGTTTCTGATCCTGAATACTGGCTCGCAACTCAGAGATACGCACGACAGACTGCTCATAACGACGCGACACTTCGCGCCGCACACCTTCAATCTGTTGTTTCAGGTTATCCAGTACATTATCCACTTCAACCGGAGCATGCGGCCAGATATCGGCCATCATATCCTGGCCGCTGCGCCATAACGCGACACACTCCTCTACAGCGGGAGCAAACTTCTCTGGCAGCAGGTCCTTATTTTCGGCAAAACTTACCGTGGTACGCATCAGGCTGTAGACCTTCTGGATACGCTCTTTCACCACATTCACTTCGTGGGTTTTAGCGGCAATGGACGATTCCAGTGCCTTCACTTTGTGCGCGGAGTCGGTGGTGTTCAGTTCAGCACGGGCATTGGCCAGGTCCTGCATCAGCTGACCCAGTTCATCCTGCTTCAGATCCAATTCCTGCTGCAGGGTGGTTTCTTTTTCCTGGTTCTGCTCCAGCCGTTCAGCCGAATCTTCTTTTTTCAGGTCGGCATCTTCAAACCGGGTTTCATGCACCACCCACTCATATTCAGCGGCGTTTTTGATATTGCGTGAAATACCGCCACACAGCTCCTGCACCTTTTCAAGTTCGCCGATCCGGTTCGCCACTTCACGGGTCTTTTGTTCCATCGCCCTGTATTCATCCAGGGATTTACGGAAGCCGCCTACATGAACGATATTTTCATCCAGCACAAACTCACGAATAAATCGGGTCGGGCTATCAATGGGTACAAATTTCAGCGCATTTTTAAAGTTTTTGACGAATTTATCATCGTCATTTGGCATCTGAGTATCATAACTGAGCAGGGTCACCATCTCCCGCACAAAGCGACTGGAGCGTTTTTCCAGGATCATGTCCGGACACTGCTTCAGCAGGTTCTCCCGTACGACAGGCCAGGGTTTAGGCAAACGTCCTTGGTCGGTTTTTTCGGTGAAATCATCCAGTGATACGGCACAGTTCGGCAGAATAAACCGGCCAAGCACATCCTCTTCAGCAGACGCGGTAGTGGCGCTGATCGCCACCCCTACGGTAGTTTCCTGCGCGGTTTCGGTATCGAAAAAACTCATCGCCAGATAACACAGCGAATCCGTACGGGCAGTATTTTTACGCCCGTCATCATCCAGAAAACCCAGACAGTAGGTACGCAAGCTACGTTCACTTTTCTCACCAGCAGAGGCGTTAAAACTCAGGTGACGTTTATTACCCCCCATCAGCACAGTCTGAATCGCATCCAACAGGGACGATTTACCTGAACCGTTCGGGCCAACCACGGCCACATTGCCCTTGATGGGAATCTCTACCGCACCCAGCACATACCAGTTAACCAGAACCATGCGATTCAGTTGTTTCATGGTGCGCTCACCTCTTGTTCACTGTTCTGGCTGACCGTTGATTCTTCGCTTTCATCCGCTTCTTCAGGATCACAAAGTGCCTCAAGCTGGCGAATGTAATCTTCCACCACCACCTGACGGATAATGGGGTTAATCTTCAGCGGAATGTTCTTCGGCGCGGATTCTTCCGGCTTGCCCCGCTCGATCACCCCATGACGGGAAAACAGCGACAAAATCTCTTTTAAACGGGTTTCATTGGGTATCTCTTTACCCGTCAAGTTTTCATAGCTGGTCAGCAGTTCGTCAGTGCTGGTATAGGCCTGACCGGCTTCCACCTCAAACCCTTCCAGTCGCTGCTCATACTGTTGGCGAATACAGAGCAAGAGCAGAGATTCATCTAATTTCAGGCGCATATAACGCTCTTCACCCTGGGGTAAAATACCCATATAGGCTTCATCCGGCTGATAGACAAATGACCAGCCGATGGCCTCAAACAGATTAGTGAAATAATCTATATGCGAAGCCACCAGGAAATAACTGTCCCGGTGCACAGGACGATCAGCATAAAGAAACTGGTTGGTCAGCAGCTGGTTGGCGGCCCGACTGAAATCACTGGCCTGATATTGATCGCTGCGACTGACGATTTTCTGCAAATCACCTAGCATTTATGCTTTCCTCTGGATTACAAAGTCGCGACATTCGACCATGTCGGCAACGTTTACATACTGTTCCTGAAAATTGATCTCGTACTGCTCAGTGGTTTTGCGCGCCTTTTTCCCCAGCGACTTCATATGACGCAGATAACTGAAGCAGATATAGTCCTCAATGCTTTCAATACTGAACTCGGTTGCACTGACCTGATCTTTGCCCAACAGATGTCGCTCGACATACAGTTCGATACGGTCAATACGCACTTCCCGCCGCTCTTTATAGTCTTTAAACAGCTGCCGCAGTTCCAGCACCCTTGGATCGATCTCTTGCTGGGTAATGACCCTGGGTTCTGCGGGTTGTCGACGTTTAATCGGATTACGAATACTGCCCGGAGACAGAAAACCCACAGCGTCCAGCGAGCTGATGCGCGGAATTTCGCGGCCATCCCGACGGGCGACCTGAGTGATCACCCGTGACAGACGCGAGGCCATGCCCGGCGTGGTTTTGTCCATATAACGCACGGTATCCGAGACCCGCTTTTCCAGCCGGTAACGGAAATCATCGATGATTGCCAGGCGCTGATCCACCGACTCAAAAATACGGATAATCCGATTGATATGCTGATGTACCTTGGCTTCAGCCTCATACAGACTGATCTCAAACTGCTGTTGATAGTGTTCGGTCAGATGCTGCAGTGTCAGACTGTCAAACTGCAACTCGCGCAGCAATGACAAGATCTGCTGGCGGAAACGGAACGGGTTATTCTTGGTCTTCAGGGTTTTGTAATCCGAAACCAGAATATGCTCAACAAACCGGTCAAAAAAGTTACGCACTATTTCCTGCGGGTTGTTGCTCTGGGAGAGATTGATCTTCAGTTCTCGCAGCCCCAGCATCATATCGGTCAGATGGGCACTGAAGTCAGATGCCGTCTGAGCCGCCTCCGACAGGGTAATCCCCCGCCCTACCGGATCTTTGATGGCTGATTCCAGTGAGCTAAGTACATTCAGTACGGCACCGCCATAGCTGCGTTTTTCCAAATTGGCGATCGCCACCAGGGTACGCAGCAGAAAACTGATTGACGGCGACAACAACACATAGGTGCGATAGATGCGCTGTTCCTCTTCCAGCCAACCGGTCTCCACTAAACGCCGATAGATACGGCTGGAGTACTCCGCACTGGAGCTGGGCAGATCCGGTTGCCCTTCTGCGGTGACATCGCCCTCTTCCGGCTCCCAGCGCCGCACGCCCAGGCGCACCACCGCATCTTCGATCGCCGAGCGCACCAGATCTTTGGGCACAAAGGGGTCCACCAGGTCTTCATCAAAAAACAGGTCGGACAGGGACAGCAGAACCGACTGATACACCTGCCGGTTCTGGCTGGACAGCGGGATAAAAAGTTGATCAGGCAGCTTGTTGAACAGCATTCAGGCGATATCCGCGTCTGAGTTGAGTCATTTATTCGCTTAATTGACCGATTCTAGCGGAAAAAAACCGGAGGGATAAGGGCAGAGAAGATATAAGATTATTCTGGCTTTTTTTCAGCCAGTTAGAAACAAAAACGCCCCGCAGAGCGGGGCGTTTTACCTTACCTAGCGACTGGCCTTAGGAAGCGTCAGTATTCAGGTTATTGGTCAACAGGCTATTCAGGATATCGGTATCAGACAGTGTACCACCGGCTGTCAGATCAACATTCTGCAACAAAATGGTGTGCTCATCCTTACCCGCTTCCAGCGTATTGGCAGTGTAGTCACCATCAGTATTGATGTGAACCACAGTGTCGGCACCTACAGATTCGAAGTGCAGGTAACCATCCAGGGTAGTAGCATCTTCCACGACATCCAGCAGTTCACTGATATCCAGCACATCACCTTCACCGGTATTGAAGTCGATAATGGTATCCATGGCACCATCACCGTCGCCAGCACCCAGAATAAAGGTGTCGCCATCGCCACCACCGGTCAGAATATCGCCGCCGGTACCACCGATCAGGGTATCGCTGCCGCTACCGCCAACAATGGAGTCACTGCCAGCCAGACCGGAGAGGATATCATCGCCTTCACGGCCAAACAGGATATCGTCAGAGGCACCACCGGTGAGATCATCGCCATTATTGGAGCCGAACATCAGGTTCGGGTCATTGGTACCCACTGCAGTGACACCCAGGTCACCCGGATCATCCAGAGTGAAGTCAAAGCGAACGAAACGAGCCTGGAAGTTACCGCCATCATCATCATTGTAGAGTACATCCCATGTATCGCCTGCAGATGGTGGGTTAGCTGTCAGATATTCAGCCAGCGTCTGTGTACCACCCACTTCAACAATTTCGGTGTAGCTGGTGACATACTTCATCAAACCGGTTTCAGCATCATACTCCCAGCGGTCAAGATCACCACCACCAACGCCGGTTCCTTCAATGACCATAAACTCGATACCATCAACCGTTACAGTTGCAGTAACCTCTTCTTCCAGTTGAGCACCATCCTGTGAGCCAACATCAATAGGCACACTGAACGGTGACTGCTGGAAGTCGGTAAACAGGGTAACAGAGCCGTTAGTTGGGTCAGCAATGATGCTGTTCACCAGTGACTGCTCCAACACCAAGCTGGATTCCTGATCGTTACCGGAGGTCAGTGGCGAACTACCGTTACCCACCTGTGCTGACTGCTCTGGCAGCGCATTTGGTGGCAGGGCATGCAGGGTGACATTGGCAGTTTCATTAACACCATCACCCGTTACGGTGTAGGAAATAACGTCATCAAATGACTCGGTGATGAAATTGACATCCAGAGCATCGTTGGCGATGAAGCGGAACTCAGGCAGGGTGTCTCCCGCTGCAAGAATAAACTCCTGATTCAGTGCCACGTCTTCCCAGGAATCACCATCCCAATACACCACCTTACCGATAGACACAAAGTTATCCGGATCACCTTCCGCTGCCTGATTCACCTCAGCGGTCACCAGATCAGTAAAGGTAATGGTTAGATCCGTATCCACATCGTACACACTGATATTCAGCGGGTAACCATCGACATACTCAGCTGGCAACTGACTTGGGTCTGCTGGCAACCAGACATCTTTCGCCAGCTCCAGCTGGGTCGCATCATCCTGGCCGTTAATAGTGATCGTCAGTGTAGTGGTATCCGTCAGCACACCATCAGAAACAGTGTAGGTAAAGCTATCATTCCACTCGTCACCCACGTTCAATGCATCCAGATTTGGGTTGGTATCATCCAGATCATAGCTGTAGGAACCATCGGCATTGATGGTCAGTGTACCGTATAGACCAGCCACAACAGTCGCAGCACTGATCGGTGATGATCCATCACCTACAGGAGCACCATTGCCGGTAACCTGAACCACCTGCAACGTCGGTGAATCGACATCGGTATCAGCCACATCTGCATATGCTTCACTACCATTAGCAGATTCAGCAGCATCTGAGCCATTGGCCTGTCCAACTATCACATTACCGGAGATCAACGCGGAATCGGCATCATCGATACCTTCGTCAACATAGTTAGTATCAGCATTGGCTATCGGTGCATCGCTGGTACCGTTGATGGTAATAGTAATAGTACTGGTGCCGCTGCCATCCAGTGAATCTACAGTCCAGGTCTGCACGATGGTATCACCGGCATCCAGGTACTGAACTGCCGCGTTATCGACAGTAAAGGTGTAGTTACCCTGGTCATCATCCAGTGTCAGCGTACCCAGCTGGGTTGCATCCAGGTCGGATGGATCAGAGTTGGTACGGGTGCCGAAGCTCAGAGTGCTGTTATCAAAGGCATCTTCGCCTGCATCGCTGTCATCAACTGATACCTGACCACTAACACTCAGAGTCGGATCGTCAGCGTCCTCGGTCACCGCTTGCGCATCATCTGTTACCAGCGCATCGGTGCCGATACCATTCAGGGTAATAGTGACATCAGCCATGGAGCCAGGGTTAACCCCATCGGTAACCTGGTAAGCATCATCAAACGTCACTTCAGCTGACTGATCATCTGTCAGGGCAATCAGTGCCTCAATGCCAGCTGCATTCAAGGTAAAGTCATAGCTACCATCAGCCTGAATAGTCAGGGTGCCATATTCATGCCCTACTACAACCGGCGCATCAACCACTGACAAGAGGCCATTGCCTGGGTCAGCATCGCCATCTTCATCGGTATCATTATCCAGTACATTACCGGAAACGGTATAGCTGATTTCTTCACCGTCAGTAATACTATTCGCGTCATCATTCGCCACTGGCGCAGTATCGTCATCATAAATAGTGACTGTGCCGGTGTCGGACGCAGGGTTAATATCCGCATTGTCGGCACTCAGCAGTTTAATGGTGAGAGTCTCATCACCCTCAACCAATTTATCTTCAACAATGTTAATGGTAACCGGGAAGCTGGTTTCACCCGCAGGAATGGTCACTGTATAGATATGGTCTGGATTATCACCATTCGTCCAGTCTTCACCATAAGTAGCGGTGCCGCTGTTTAACTGGTACGTCACGATTACATCGTCAGCGAAAGGCTCGCTAAGCACCAAGTTAAAAGTCACTTCGTTGGTTTCTGGCGCGTCGGAACCTTCCAGAATCAGGATATTGTTGCCGCTGACAAGGACAGGGTGCGCTTCATTTGGTGTATCCGGCACTTCTGGCTGCTCAGGATCTACCGGGCCCTCAACTTCAACTTCGACTTCAACCTCTACGCTGACAGTCGGCAGAATGAGGCCAAACTCTTCTTCTTCTGGCGTAGTAAAGCTGTAGGACTCTGGCGTGGTGCCAAAACCTGCATCCGGTGTGACTTCTTCGCCAGTACGGCTGATAACAACAGTCGATGTCCCGTTATCTTCCTGACCACCTGCTGCGGTTTCACCAGCAGCAGTTGCTTCTGCAACAGCTGTTGGGTCTTCACCCGCCAAGATCGCTGCCTGGATGGCATCAACATCAGAACCCTGCTCACCGGTCAGTGCCAGCGCAGGATCTTCAGTTGCCTGTGCGTTATCTGCAGCCTGTGCGGCTTCAGGCAAGTTGCCTGCAGCATCCAGCGCTGCCTGTAAAACCTGAGGACTCTGGATAATGGCATCAGCCGGATCAAAATTTTCCAGATCAGCATAAGCTTCGGACGTCACCAGCCACTGTTGGCCGCTGTCCAAAGCAACCATGCCATTTGGCGTGGAGATTTCAATGTGGCTATCCGGGCCGACTTTTACCAGTTCGTCGGCAAGCACTTCGTCACCCAGGGCCAATACTCGCTCGGTGCCGTCAGCTTTAACAGCAACAACTTTACCGGTCAGGGCGGTTACGGTTCCTATAACACTCATGGCTGCAATCCTGTCTCATTGGTTTTACTTGTTGTAACTAGTTATAAACACTGTCAACCAAGACGCCTACTGTACTGAGGTACAATCGGTACAAAAAATGTACATTTATGTTTGTTTTTCAAACAACTTTTTATTTTTTCCTGAGGCTGACGAGACACCCCCAAAATTCAGCAAAAAGCCCTTGACGGCTTTAGGAATGCTCATTAACATACGCCGCACTTTCGAGGTGTTCCCCGATAGCTCAGTTGGTAGAGCAGTAGACTGTTAATCTATTGGTCGCTGGTTCGAGTCCAGCTCGGGGAGCCAACTAAACTTTGAAAGTATGATTTTCCACCAAAGAAAATCGCCGTCGGAGTGTAGCGCAGCTTGGTAGCGCATCTGGTTTGGGACCAGAGGGTCGTAGGTTCGAATCCTATCACTCCGACCATCTTCTCCAGTCTTCACCCATTACTTCCGTTCGGTTTCCTTATACTTTGTTCCATCTATCCGTGCTGTTAAATAGCCGCATGAATAAATCAGACACATAATCGAACAACATCTCCACCTCCGCTGTACCACCACTGCATTTAACTTTGATTGAAGCCAATAACAAGCGTTTAAAGTTCAGCTTCGGCACGCCGCTGATATGCCCATCAAGCTACCCTCATCAATTCTGCAGTTGAGCAGACAGATAATGACGTCGTCCACTCTTGATCTATCAGCAATATCCTTCGACATTCTTGAATCGCTGGCGAGTGTATCTGCCCTGCTTACTGAACAAACAGTAATGAATACAGTTTGACCAGTTTCAAAGCCCGACGAACGGCATTAGGTATAGGTCATAATCAGGCTATCGAGACCTTCAGCGCACAAGTCGACGCGACCTCCCCCGGTGAGCCTGACAGGTAACAACCTTACCCTGCAGCTTGAATGCAAGCCGTTACATACCAACTGAAAACAGCACAGCAGCCCAAAGCAGCGCCCGATAACGCCTTATTCAAGCCAGACTTCGCCGCATTGGCAGACTGTGCTCTGACATCATAAGACAGGTCGATCAAGACAATGCATTAATCGGTTATCTGCAGACAACTATTACCAATCTGTCGGCCAGCACGAAGCAGCTTTCCTGCTGCAGACCTACCGGAGAGACACTGGAAGCTGATGTTCGACCTGTCAGTACCCCTATACGTCAATGGCAGACATTGGGGTGAGGTGTGCACAGGTTACCCCATTACCTGACAATCCAGTGTAACGGAAATATATTTCCTGCAACCACCGCTACACGGTTACTTTTAGCTATAGTGGTTGATAGAATCCGCACCCAATCGGAGTGTAGCTCAGCTTGGTAGAGTACTGTCTTCGGGAGGCAGGGGTCGCAGGTTCAAATCCTGTCACTCCGACCAGCTTCCGTGACAATTGGCTCCGAACATTTTTCTGAGTTAAGAAAAAATCTTAAAGACAGACACCTGTCACATTCATAGAATATCCACGTTTTATATCAGGTTAATCACGCAGTATTATGCCGAAGCTTGTTAAAGATTTTGAAGACTACAAGGTCATCTACTTTTGGCTGGATGACAACAACCAGTGTATCAGCGCCCATTTTCCAACGCTGGCTCATGCAAAAGAGTGGTTTATTCAATATCACTTCAACCAGTACACAGGTCCTGAACGGCGCAAGCGCCTTGTTGACCGCCGCAGTAGCGAAAGCAAAGTGTTGAATCACGCAGGCTCATCCAAGCGCGGTTCTAAAGCCAGTCACGGCCGACGGATAACCGATCGTCCAATCCGTGTTGATATTGATCTGGCAACAGAAAAGCTGTCAGCTATGGTCAAAAATTCCTCTGTTCGCCTGGTAAAAACGTCCTAATCTCGTTGTTAAGACACAGCATCATCGTTTGGTGAAACTGAGCGATGATCGCAGTCAATACTGCGTATACAGTAATTATCTGAACACGTTGCAAAGCAGAACCTTAACATTGCCGTCGCCCGTCGCTAGTAACGCACACAGAACCGATTATGCAGATCCGACAAGCTTGTCGGATGATCAATACAGCTAACCGAAAGACCCTTCAGCCGATTGTTATAATGTAAAAAACCTCGAATGACACAACCGGGCGTTGCCGCGTGCCGTTCGAGGTTTTATTAGTCAGGTCAGCTGAAAACTTACTTCGTACCTTTCAGGATGGGGTTAAAGAAATAAGCAAACACCGATTTCTTGGCCACTGCTATATCCACTTCACCTCTCATACCAGGAATGACGGGAAGTTTATTATCCACACTGCCCAGATAAGCCCTGTCGGTTTCAACCTTCACCAAAAAGTACGACTCCCCTTTCTCATTGGTTATCGCATCAGCAGAAACCTGGCTGACCTGACCATCCATGCCGCCATAGGTTGCGAAGTCATAAGCGGAGAATTTAACCTTGGCTTTCATGCCCGGATGGATAAAACCAATATCCTTAGGCCGAATTTTCGTTTCAACCAGTAACTTGTCACCAAAAGGAACGATTTCTATCACGGTCATGCCAGGCTGAATCACGCCACCAATGGTATTAACGTTAATCTTCTTCACAATGCCATCCAGTGGCGATGACATTGTAGTGCGGTCTTGTTTATCCTTTACCCCAGTCTGCTGCGCCTGAAGTTTGTTGACCCGTAACAACACCTCATCACGCTCTTTCAGGGCTTCATTGGTATAGTCGTTACGGGTTTGCTCAATCGTTTGTCGAATTTCGTTCTTTTCTTCCTGAACACGCTTCAGTCGCGACTCCGCACTTTGAAACTCTTTTTTTATATCCGTCGACTTTTCCTGCGCACGAATAATTTCTATTTCTGAAACAGCACCCGAGTCCCGAAGATCAGAAATCATTTTCAGTTCCTGATTGGCCAGTGATAACTGTCGCTTACCATTTCTCACCTGACCTTCAAGTTCGGTAATTTCGTTTGATTTTTGCTCAAGTTTAGACTGTAGCACGGCCAGATCTTGGTTCAATTTTTCCTGCTTGGACGTAAACAGACTAATTTCGTTACTGGCCAAGACTGGAAATTCTTTAATGAAATCCTCTTGGTTCAGCGGCACGTCATTAATTTCAGCATTCAGGCGTTCAGCTTTTGCTTGTAAACTCTTTAATTCAATCGCAATCTGTTCTTCAGAGGATCCCACCTGAGCATCGTCCAGAATCAACAGTGTCTGGCCCGCTATAACCCTGTCCCCCTCTTCCACCGCCAGTAACTTAAGAATGCCCCCTTCAAGGTTTTGGATTTTCTGAATCTGGTGAATCGGTACAGCTATCCCTTCACCTTTGCGCACTTCATCAATCTCTGCCAGCAATGACCAGCACAGAATAATGATAAAAAACGCCACAATAGCGTATACCATGGATCGAGCCCCTTTAGGGGCTTCCAACAGCACCATGTTGCGCTTGTCAGCAGTAAACTCTAGATCTTGTTGCAGTTTGGACTGTTTACTAAACATTATGCCTGCCCCTTCCCATCCTGAGAGTTTCCATTCCCGGTTAACTGCTGCATGACCTCTCCTTTCGGGCCATAGGCAACCATACGTCCACTATCAAGTACCATCAGTTTATCGACCAGATGCAAAGTACTGGGTTTGTGGGTCACCAGAATCAGGGTGCGACCCGGCAGAATTTTTTCCAACCGCTGCAGAAAACGCTGCTCTGTCGAGTTATCCATACTGGCGGTGGGTTCATCCAGTAACAGAATGGGCGGATCCAACAACAAGGCACGGGCCAGCAGCACCGCTTGCCGTTGCCCACCAGACAGACACTTACCCTGTTCACCCACGTTCATATCCAAACCTTCTGGATGATGTGCAGCAAAGTCCATCACCCCTGCCATTTCCGCCGCGCGTGAAATCACTACATCTTCAACATGGGGTACGCCCATCACAATGTTGTCCCGGATAGTGCCATAAAAAAGCACCTGGTCCTGATTCACTGCGCCGATCTGACGTCGAAGATCGGTAGGATTTATCTGTTTGATATCAATGCCATCCACTTCAACCCGACCCTCAATCGGCTGATACAAACCCAACACCAGACGCGCCAGTGTTGATTTTCCTGAACCTATCCGGCCAATGACGCCGAGCTTTTCACCATGCTGAAGTTTAAAACTGACCTTGGAGAGTGACTTGTATGACGCATCCGGATAATTGAAATCAACCTCTTCGAACGTAATATCGCCCTTCGCTTCTGGAAAATAGACATATTTTTTATCGTCCGAGCGTTCCACCTCGATTTCCATAATGTTTTTAACCGACTGATACGCCGAACGGGTCGAGTTAATACGGGTCGCCAAACTGATCAGCTTGCTCATGGGCTGCATGGCCCGGCTGGACAGCATGACTGAGGCGATCAACCCACCCATCGACAGGTCGCCAGCAACAATCAGATAGACACCGATTACGAGCATGCCGATATTCACTAGCTGCCCGACATAAGCGGCAAGGGTGCCGGCCAAATTAGAATACTTGCGGCCCGCCATATTCCAGTCGGCGATATGGCTGACAGAATTTTCCCAGATAGATTGCAACTGCCCTTCTGCACCAGTCGTTTTCACCGACTCCAGGCCATTAAGCCCCTCGATCAGCAACGCACTTTTCTGGGTAGACGCACGGGATGATTTTTCCAGGGTATTTTTAATCAGTGGCTGGAGCAGCACACTCACCAGCACCAGCAATAAAATACCGGCAATAGGTGCCCACACTACAGGCCCACCGATCAAACCAATGACCACCAGAAACAGCAGCATAAACGGCAGATCGACCAGCGTGGTAACCGACAGGGAGGTCACAAAGTCCCTGATGCTCTCGAACTCCTGAATGTTACGGGCAAACGACCCTACCGAGGCCGGACGTTTTTCCATCCGCATCGACATCACCCGGGAAAACAGCTCTGATGACAGCAATAGATCGGCTTTTTTCCCTGCAAGGTCGATAAAATAACTGCGCATCATTTTAAGCAGCGCATCAAAGCTGAAAATAATGATGGCACCGATGGTCAGTGCCCATAGCGTTTCAATGGCATTATTCGGCACAACGCGGTCATAAATATTGCGGGTAAACAGCGGCATAACCAGCGCAAACAGGTTAATCAGGATAGAGACCAGTATCACATCCCGATAGATCCGCCACGAGAGCCCCAACGTGCCGAACAGCCAGTGCTCAGTGTCCAGTTTAAGGTGCTGCTGCGCCCGCTTTTCAAAACGGAATTCCGGTTTAGCTGCCAACAGATGGCCTGAGTAATCCTCTGCCAGCTCTTCGAGGCTGATGTCAGTAGCACCATGACTGCGGTCTTCACCTTCCAGGCCCTGCGCCTCACTCGCTTCAGGCAAAATCACCTGAGCACGCTGCTGGCTTTCATCCAGATCCACCAGCACGCAGGCGTTACCGTTCTTCAGCAACAGAATACAGGGCGTTACCAGGTGGCTGAGTTCAGCAATCTCTCGCTTGAGCAACCGGCATGAAAGACGTGCCCGTTTCGCAGCACGCGGAAATACATGTAGCGGCAGCCGGTTACCTTCCAGGGGCAAGCCTTGACTCAAGCTATCCGGGCTCATCGGATTGCCATGCAACTTGGTCAGAATAACCAAGGACGTGAGCAGTGGGTCAAAATGTGAAGCAGACCCGGCTATAACTTGGCTATCAATTGATGTCGGCGTGTTATCTGCCATTTTTTTCATCCTGAATTAAACGCAAAAAAGTAAAAACCTTAAACATTCTGGTCATCCGAAGCGTCCGCGATCTGTGAATCAATGATGGACTGATCAGGCGCGTAGGCCTGGTCATCCTGAGACAGACCCGCGTCATCTGAAGTAGCAGAGTCGGTTTTTGTGGGGTTTACCAGATCCGGTGTCTGCGTGCTTTGGCTCTCAATGGAATCCAACAACGTCTGAGCGGCCGCATCCGGCATGGCTAGAACATCGTCTGCTGACACGGGCATCAATGTATCGGATGTTGGCTCTGAACTTGCGGCTTGTTGATTAACATTATCAAAGTTAAGACTAGCCGCAGTGTCTGTACCTAAAAGCCCAGATAGATCGGAAACCGATGTATCTGGGATGGACACCTCAGTATCAGCGGCGATACTCTCGGCGTTAGCTGCAGTGTTCTCAGCGTCAACCATGAATGCTACGTCTGACGATTCTACCGATGAATCACCTTCGTCACTGGCAACCGCCGGTGCTTCGTCGCTACCGGTGACAGTGATCGCCACGTCGTGAGTGGTGCCATCGGCCGAAGTGACGGTGAAGGTATCGGTTTGGGCTTCGCCAGCGGAGAGCGCATTGGCGCGGTCGTCGGGCGTGAAACTCCAGTGGCCCTGCTCGTCGATGGAGAGCTTGCCATATTGGCCGTTGACGTCGGTCTGAGCGGTGAAGTGCGCCTGACTGGCGTCGGAATCACTGACGGTGAGCGTGCCGGACACCGCGGTATCATCATCGGCTGTGGTGGCGGTGTCGTCGCCGGCAATGGTGGCGTCGGGAACGGAAGCCGTCGGGTCGATGATGACGGCGGCGTTGGCGTCGGTTCTGGTGTGGGTGCCATCCGGACCGGTTGTTTCTACCTCAATGCCGATCTGCATATTGGTATGCGAACCCGCCGGTAGTTGTGCAGTGACATCAGTGAGTGTCCAGCCGTGCACATCGGTGGCATCGCCGGGTCCAGTGACTGTCTGGCTGTGTCCGTGTCCATCGGAAAGCACCGTGCCGGCAATGAGGCCACTGATGTGCACGGCGGAAACCGTGTCCGTCGGATCTGGTGTTGTGACCGTTGGGTGCAGGTGCAGCAGGGCACCAGGCAAAGGGTTGGCAATGCTAGTATCAACCATGGTGGTCGGTGTGGACACACCACCTGCCACACTGATGGTGTGATGTCCGGTGGTATCGACCACCCCGCTGGACTCAGCCTGAATATCGAGAAACAGCGCGTTGCCCTGCGTGGCGCTACGTAGAGGGGTGTTGGCCAACTGCGCGGCGGTTACCCCCGTGGAGGCAGTTGCACTGAACATCTGGCCGTGCCAGGCATCGCCGGTTGAGTAGCCACCGCCCAGGCTGTCCTGATCGTTGCCGAAGGCGAGTACGCCACCGCCGGGGATTTGGTAGCCTTGAGCCACGCCGGTCTGGTGATGAACGGATTGTCCGTCTTTGAGAATATCGAGATCACCGCTCTGCCCGTCCCAGACAAAGGACCATCGGTGGCTGTCCGAATCCGTCCCCATGTTGACGTGGGTATCAATCTCCTGACCATTGATGTGCAGAGTCAGGCTATTAGGATTCCAGATGTAAAATGTGTTCAGGTCACTGCTGCTTGCCGCGTAGCTCACAAGCGTCGGACCAGTGAAACCTGAGACTTTACCCTGATTCCCACCGATGACGGAAAGTTCGATGGCCAGTGACGCTATGTCGCCGTGGGTCTGAAGTGGGCCATCGGTCATCACCGCGCCGGCAAGGTTTTCGTGGAACTCCATGACATGCTGCTCGGCCACCGGAGCGAGATTGGCGGTGGCGGCATCGGTCACTGAAGTCACATCGAGCATACCGTGGGCAGTGGTGTCGACGTGTCCATCGTTGACAGTGAGTGTCACGGCCACATCATCGCCGTGATAGTTCGCCATTGGGGTGAAGGTCCAGTCGCCGCTGGTGGCATCCTGCGCGAAGGTGCCGTGAGGGCTGGTTACTCCGGTGACATGAAGGGTGTCAGCGGTGTCGGCATCGCTGGCGCCGACGAGGTGAAGCAGTTCTGCTTCGGTGAAGGTCTTGGCGGTGTCCTCGTCGGTAGAACCCATGTCTGCCGCAGCTGCAGCCGTAGTTGCACTCACCACCGGTGCATCGTTGGAGCCTTGTATCCTGACGGTAATGGTGTGCGTTGTGCCGTCGACGGAGGTAACCTCCAAGGTGTCGGTCAGGGGGGCACTATTTGCTCCGAGTGCCTGTATCGCCGGGTTACTGTTATCTGCGATATAGGCCCAGGAACCTGTCGCCGTGACGTGAAACTCGCCTAAGCCATTGCTGCCAGCAGCAGACCTTTGCGCGACGAAGGCGGCTTCGCCCGAGTCTCTATCCGTAATGTTCAACTGTCCCTGGGCGTTCAGATTTCCACGCTGAAGATTCTGATCTTCTGTCATCAAGGCCGAATCGGTACCGCTTATCACTGCCGCATCAACGGTTCCCGTCAGCGTAATCTCAATATGCTGAATGCTGCCGTCTGCACTTTGTACAACAAAGGTTTCCTTCGCAGTTACCTGGTCTGTCAGTGCGTCTGCCCGGTCATCAGGTGTGTAGGTCCAGTGTCCGCTTGCATCAATGCTGAAGGCGCCATAGCTGCCATCTGTATTTTGTTGCGATACAAAATGATCTTCCCCTGCGTCAGCATCGGTGACTGTCAGAACGCCTGAAACCGCACTGTCTTCATCAGTACTTTGCGCGAGAACTCCTGTGATGGAGGCATCAGCAAACGTGGAGCTTAGTGGGTCCAGTTGCACACGCAAGGAGGTTGAAACCCAAGGAGAATTATCAGCACCATCAGTGGATCGGGTTTCGACATGAACAAGATAGTTGTCGGTTTGATCAGCCGGAGGGGTAACGGTAATGCTCTGCAGCGCCCAGCTACTGACATCCAGATGATCACCCGAACTCACCGTCGCCGTATGGGTGCCGTCGGTGACAATGGCGCCGTCTGGCAGGCCAACCAATCGCGTGGTTAGGGTTTCACCGGCGTCCACCGAGTCAGTGCCAATGTTGACCACAAAGGGATCGCCGGGGTGTGCGTCGGGCACTGTATGAATATTGGCAATATTGACTCGGACTGTGGCTGTCGTTACGTTGGTGCCGTCGGTGACCTCGTAAGTAAACGAGTCCTGGCCGGTGAAGCCAGATGCAGGGACGTAACTGAAAGTGCCATCGCCATTATCGACCACGGTACCGCCATGTGATGTGGTTGCCTGTACGCTGCTCAGGGTCACGGCATGGCCTTCCGGATCAATCGATTGCGCCAGCACATCGGCGGTAGTGACTGAGCCGTCGTGCGCCCCCATCAGGATCTCGAGATCCGGCGCTGAAGGTGCCCAATCGCTGGGCTGCATTTCCAGTGTAAAAGCGGTTTGGGCACGATCCGCCACAACACCAAACTGGCCATTGTTCAAAGGCTCATGAAAGTCATGGGAGGTTTTCATGACACCCCCGGACCAGAGCTCGGCCACCGAACCATGCACACGCAGCTCAACTTCGTGATCAGCATCGGCTGTGGTTAATGCCGGGTCCTGGACACCTGCAACTCTTGTGGTGTGACCGTTCTGGCAGTTTTCAATCGTCCAGGCTTGCTTCCCGACACGCAGGAAAGCAACCTTGTAATTATGCTCATCGACATAATCAAACACGATACCGCCATTGGTGTATGCATGCCCGGGAGCAGCATGGTGCGCATTCACTGTTGCTGCCAGCGTGTAGTCAGCAGCCAACTGTCCCTGAAAATTCACGATGGAGGTTTGCATCGGACCGCCGCCGGTAGATTCGATCTGTGCGCCTTCAGCGACCCATTGCCCTTTGACCGGCGTTAAACCATGGGGCGTTCCATCGAACACGGTGTCAGAAAAGCGGAATTGATCGACATTCTCATAGTGGATAGTCGACGTACTGCCACCCGGTAATGTCACGGTAACGGTTTTTGCACCGGTATCGATCTTTACGTCGTCTGCGTGGTAGCTGGAGAAATCAAGTACGTTCGAACCCGAACCACCATCAACCTGATAGGTTTGCCCGGGCTGCAAATCCGAGAAGCGGAAAACATCATCGGCCGTGCCACCGTGTGCGGTCATTACTGCATAGTAGCCAGCCTGCTGATTCTCACCGGGAATCTGATACCCACTGCTGGTGACATCGAAATCGATGGCTTCGGTCGTGCCACTAAAATCTGCCGTGCTATAGCTGTTGGCAGCCTGATGTGCCAGTGAACTGACTGTCACCTGAAGCGTGGGTGTATCTGCCACTGCGGTGATATCGAGCAGGCCCTGCGCTGAACTCGTGGCGTGGCCATCGCTCACCTCAATGGTGACCGGCAGATCAGAGCCACTGACCTGGGAAGCCGGGGTAAAAATCCAGGAACCATCGGCCCGTTGGGCGAACTGACCAAATGTCGGATCGATATTGATCCCGGTTACATGCAGCGTGTCTGAATCGACATCTGTCGCGCCTACCATGCCAAGCACAGTTGCTTCAGAGAAAATCAGCGGGGCATCTTCGCTTGCCGTCTGGTGTCCTGAGGCGGCTGTTACAGTGGGCGCGTCATTGGTTCCGGTGATGGTGACGGTAATGGTTTGCCGGGTGCCGTCCGTGGTGACGACTTCGGCCGTTTCGGTCAGTGGTTCGCCTGCCTTCAGTCCTTGAATGGTCGGATTGGCATTGTTGGCGAGGTATTGCCAGTTGCCTGCGGCATCGATGCTGAAAATGCCGTAGCCGCCGCTGCCCGGAATGTGTTGGGCGACGAAGGTTGGATTCTGCCCGTCGTCGATATCAGAAACAGTCAGGGTGCCGGAGGCTGAAAGCGCCCCGGTTGCTGTGACACCGGTATCTTCTGTCAAAGTCGCAGTTGTATCGCCGGTTATCACCGGCGTGTCATCGGTACCTTCGATGGTTACGGTCACCGTGTGCTGGGTACCGTCAGTGCTGGTGACGACCAATTCATCGGTGAGCGTTTGATGCTCGCCCAGCGCCTGAACACGGGGGTTGGCGTTGTCTGGAGAAAAGATCCACATGCCGGTGGGCAGGACGGTGAAATGGCCGAATCCACCGGAGCCGGTGACGTGCATTTGCTGGTTAAAATGTGACTCGCCGGCATCCGGATCGCTCACGCCGAGCTGTCCGTGGATCGAAGAAGCTCCGTCTTCATGGGCCGTGAGATGGTCCTGTCCTGCAATTGTGGCAGCGTCGGCTACAGCAGCCAGATCCATACTGGCCGATGTGGCGACGGTGGATCCCTGTGGATCCTGCACATCGTAGGTAATGCTGACAGTGCCGTTGTAGTTAGCTTCCGGGTGAAAGGTAAAAGTGCCGTCGGGGTTGTCGGTGATGGTGCCATGATCGGCTTGCAGATTATGCACACTCAGCTGAGCAGATTCACCGTGGTCTACATCTGATGCATTGGCCAATAATTGTGCAGCAGTTAAGGTTACTTCTGTGTCTTCTGTTCCTGCGGTTAAAACAACAGAAGATGAGACTGTTGGCGCATCATTAGTGCCGGTAATAATGACAGATGCAGTCTGGTGGATGACCTCAGTTGTACCACTGACGGTCTCGACGATATCGTATTTTACATGGAAAGTGACTTGGGCATTTTCTGCCAGATGTTCAAAAGCCGCGCTGTCGGGATCAACCTGGAGGGTGTGACCGTCTGCTGCCAAAGCAAATCCTGCCGGGATTCGGCTGAAATACTGCGTGCCATCTGTGGAATACAATACATTCTGCACAGCCATACCGTCTGCACCATCCAGTAAGTCCAGATTCGCTCCCGCTGCGCCTTCAGTCAGCGCTTGCGTCAATGCACCTTCATCGATAATTTCTGTGCTGGTATGGATGACATCGCCAAATTTATTGGTGGCACTGACGCCTACCTGCCAATCGTGCTGACCTACCTTGTCGACTTGGGAATGATCAATGGTGACCGTCCAGTGCCCAGCATTGACGGTCGCTGTCAGATCAAATGTATTCGCAGGATTCAGCTTATCCTGAAGCTGCAAGGTGACGGTACTACCATCTGCCACACCGGCGGCTGAACCATGGATTGTCACATCACCAGACGTCACTTCATATGCATTAGCAGCCCAATGTCCGCTGTTGCCTGGATGGTTGGCGCCATGGACATGGTGTCCACCCGTCGTTTGCGTCTGCACTTCCAGAGAATTATCAATGCTGTCGATGCTGAGAATGGGCTGGGTCTGTGTGTCGATTGCTGTGTTAGATATGTTGCTGGGTGACGAGGCATTGCCAGCAGCATCGGTTGCCGTGACATAAAAACTGTGGCTGCCATCGGCCAAAGCCGATGACGGTGTGAAACTGAAGTGCCCCTGAGCATCAGCGATAGTGGTGCCGACTACATTCTGACCGTCCATGATCGTGACAGTGCTTCCGACTTCCGCCTGACCGGTCAGGGTTGGTGTGGCGGTGTCGATGTCCGCGAATAGGGGATCGATGGTTGGCCTATTCGGTGCGACATTGTCGATCACGCTCAAAGCAAAGTTTGTCGAACTCGCAGCGCCATGCACGTCAGTCGCAGTGACTTTAACGCTGAGCTGGCCATCTTCAGCATGCGTCGGGCTGCCGTTGAAGGTTTGCGTTGCTGCGTCGAAGTGAAGCCAAGCTGGCAGAGCACTGCCATCCGTCAGGGTTGCCGTGTAGCTGAGCATGCTGTCATCCACGTCGGTAAAGCTGCCTGCGGGTATCTGAAAACTAAGCGCATCACCTTCGTTGACGCTGACGGGGGAAATCACCTGCGCCACGATAGGCGCGTCGTTTGTGCCGGTCACATCAACCTGAACGACCTGCGTAGCGGTTTCGCCGCTATCGGTAGTGACTTCGACAAGAAAAGTTTCGTGGGCCGTTTGATGTGCGCCGAGGAACTGAGTAGCGGCAACAGAATTGTCGAGGGTGTAGTGCCAATTGCCATCGGCATCAATAGAGAAAGACCCGTATTTTCCGCCAATGTCTTGTTGCACCGTAAACGCAGGATGGTCAGCAATATCAGCGTCGGTGACGTGCATCTGCCCGGACAGACTTTGGTGGGCGCTGTCGTCTTCCGTCGTTGTTCCAAGGATCGGCGTGGCGGGTGTCAGGTCTGCCTGATTACCTGAAATTCCCACCATCATGGGTTCCGACTGGATACCTCCTGCTACGGTGTGAATAGCATGGTCGCCATCGGTCAGATTAGGCACCCCAAGCTGCCAACGGCCATGGCTGTCCGCAGTGGCAGTGCCAAGGTGCTGGGCACCTTCATAGACTTCGACCTGTGATCCGGCTGCCGCATCACCAGAGAAGACGGATAAACCGTTGTTGGTGTCTACACCCTCGAATTTGTTGAAATAGATGTAGTCACCGGGACCGTTGGGACGAGGATCCTCGCAAACCTTGACCAGTCGGCCGAAGGTGCCATCCTCGAACACCACGAGTCCACCTTCAAAATTATTACGGACATCCGGCGGGAGCGCGGTGAAACGAGTCGGTCCACCCTCGAGATTTTGGCCAAACCATCCGTGCTGATCCAAATACTGATAGCCTGCCCCGGCAGCGGCTAGGTTGCTAGTGTCATAGGCGGAGTGAGTGGTCGGTAAATCTCCCAGCGCAATGTTGGCCAATAAATTGGAATCACTGCCCGGCATGTAAAGTCCGACAATTTTTGCGCCAGCCGATACTCCCGTATGTTCGGTGTTGAGCATGTCCAGATCGGTGGCGCCGGTGAAGTCGGATACTTGCACAACTTGATCCACTTCAGCTGCGCCAGCGGTGGCAGCCATTGCCTCGATCACCGGCAGGTCATGGGTACCAGTGACCTGAATATTTACATCTTGAGTAGTTCCGTCTGGCAGGGTGATGTGAAAATGATCCTCCACCATTTCACCATCTTTCAGACCCTGTACATTGGTAGCCTGGTTATGCAGGTTGTAAATCCAGTGGCCCTGGTCACGCAGATCGAGCGAACCGTATGTACCCGACAGGCTATGGTCACCCAAATGAGGCGTGGTAGCCACACCGGTTTCATCCGTTATGACTAGATCACCTGAGATGATGGTGGCCGTGTCTTCTGTTGCTGCACCCGTAGTATCGCCACCAAGGGCGATATCGGAAGAGCCGGTAACCACGACCTCGACTGTGTGCGCAGTGCCATCCACGGTGTGGACGGTGAAAGTTTCTTTCGGTGTATCTCCCGGTGCCAGTGCATCGGCTCGTGCATCCGGCGTGTAGTTCCATTGGCCACTGGCATCGATGCAGAACTTGCCGTAGGTGCCATCGACATCGGTTAACGGCGTGAAATGTTCCTCACTGGTCGAATCGATATCGGTAACCTGTAACTGACCTTTCAGCGCCGTGTCATCGTCGACTGTTGCCAACCGGTCATCACCAGAAATCGTGGCAGCATCATTAACGGCAGCAAGATTCATGCGCGCGGTTGTACTGACCGAAGCGCCATGAGGATCTTGTACGTCATAGGTAAAGGTGACATCGCCGTTATAATTAGCGGCCGGATGGAAAGTAAACGTACCGTCGTGATGGTCAGTAATAGTGCCGTGGTCGACCTGCAGATTTTCTATGCTGAGTAATGCGCTTTCACCCAGGTCCACATCGGTAGCGTTAGCCAGCAACTGCGATGATGTAAGTGTGACATCCACATCCTCACTGCTACCCGGCAGCGTCGCACTGGAGAACACAACCGGACCATCATTGGCACCTATAACGCTGATTGTGACCGTTTGCTGCGACTTGGCACCATATTCATCAATAAGTTCAACGGTGAACGTCTCTTTCTGTAACTGACCATCGGTCAGTTGCTGGGTTGCAGCGCGGCTATTATCGAGATGATAGGTCCACTGGCCCGTTGCCGGATCTACCGCGATGGTGCCGTATTGACCTTGATCCGACCCTGCAACCGCCCATGTTAACGCTGCACCGGCGTCCACATCAGAGCCTGTCAGTGTGCCGACAGCAGTACTGATGCTTGTATCTTCAGTGACTTTACCTGCGTGACTGCCGGTGATGACAGGCTGGTCGTTGGTACCGGCAATATTGATGGTAATAATGTGGGGCGTGCCGTCGACACTACCCACGACGATATTCTCGGTCAACGTTCCTTTTGCTGCGAGTGCCTGAACCGCGGGATCCTGATCGTTAAGGTGGTATATCCAAGAGCCATCGGCTGTGAGGGAAATATGACCGTGAGCGGTATCATGATCTTGTACAGTGAACTTAGACTCACCGACATTGGGATCTGTTACAGACATCTTGCCCGAGAAGGTATCCACGGTGTCTTCCATGGTCATGCCCGCGTTAACACCACCGAAGGCTGCGGGAGTATTCTGACCCTGAATTTTGATTACAATATCGTGCGGGGTGCCGTCTGCTGTCATAACCGTGAAGGTCTCTTCAACATGCTGACTGCCATGCAGCATCTTTAATCCCGGCTGATTGGCTGATGCGGTGTAACCCCAATGACCATTTTGATCAAGTGCCAGTATGCCGTAACTGCCTTTGATCAACTGAGCCTGAAAGTTGGATTGACCCGCATCAACATCCATTATAATGAGGTCACCATCAATATGCAGATTGCCCGCCTGTGCCTGTTGTACACCACCGATAGCGTGGTCGACCCCACCGATCACTGGGATGTCGTTAGTGCCGGTAATATGAATATGTATCTGGCTTTGTGTTTGACCTGCATGGCTATCGGTCACGACAACCGGGATGGAGAGATCCAGCGATTCCCCCTGTTTCAGATATTGATAAAAAGAATCGCTAGCATCAAATTTGTAACTGCCATCTGGTGCTAATGTCAGACCGGGAACCGGTGCGGGTACGTTGTAGCTAAAGTGCTCATTATCATCGCGATCGGTGACCTGAAACTGGCCTCTGACGCTACCATCCTCATCGACGCGTTGTAGGGGTTGCCCCACAATCACCGGGTTATCATTGGTTCCGTTGACTGTGATTTCCAGGGTCTGGGTTGCTGTCCCGCCATGGGGATCCGTGACTTCAACCGGAATCTGTAACTTATCAAAATCACCCGGTGCCAGATGGTCGTATGCTGGATCGCGAGGATCGAAGGTATAACTCCCATCGGCATGCAGCGTAAAACCAGCTACCGGCTTGGTAGCGGAGAAGCTCAGCGTATCGCCAGTATCGATATCTGTCGCAGTTAACTGGCCATGATAAATCGCATCGCCTTCATGTGCCGCCAGAGCAGGCACTGCGACCATACTTGGCAAATCATTAGTGCCGGTCACGCGGACAATCAGTTCGCCCTGATCCACGGCACCATGAGCATCCATCACTGTGAGCGGGAGATGTATCTCTTTGACTTCATTTTGTGCCAGATTTTGATAAGCAATGTGAGACGGATCGAAGTCATAGCTGCCATCCGGATGCATAACAAAGCCGTCGATATGTCTTGTCGATGCATAGATCGCCATATCACCATGATCAACATCCGTTGAGGTAATGTGACCATGTATCATGACTGCATCTTCACGAACATCACTGGGTGGCACAACAGAGATGACAGGCGCGTCGTTCGTGCCAATCACCGTCACAGATAGAACCTGAGTGTCGCTGCCACCACGTGAGTCAGTGACGACAATGGGAATATCAATCACACGTTGCTCATTAAAGCCAAGATTATTGTAGGCTGCATTACCGGGGTCAAAGGTGTAACTACCATCTGCGTTCATGGTAAAACCGGCTACCGGTTTGGTCTCGGTATAGCTGAGCGTATCGCCAGTATCGATATCTGTCGCAGTTAACTGGCCATGATAAACCGCATCGCCTTCATGTACCGCCAAAGCAGGCACAGCTGTCATGCGTGGTAAATCATTGGTGCCGGTGACGCGGATGATCAATTCGCCTTTATCCATTGCACCATGAGCATCCATCACACTCAGCGGAATACGAAGCTCCTTGACTTCATTTTCAGCCAGATTCTGATAAGCAATATGCGACGGGTCAAAGTCATAGCTGCCATCCAGGTGCATGACAAAACCATCGACATGCCTGGTCGTTGCATAGATTGCTACCGTATCGCCATGATCGATCTCTGTTGATGATAGCTGCCCGTGCATGATGACTGCGTCTTCGGCGACATTCTCGGGGGGCACAATAGACAGGACAGGAGCATCATTGGTACCCAACACTGTCACACTGAGTGTCTTGGTATCACTTCCTCCATGTGGATCTGACACTACTACAGGGATATTGATAATCAGTTGTTCATTGACGCCAAGACTGGTGTAAGCAGGGTGACTGGGATTGAAACTATATTTACCGTCAGGAAGCATGCTGAAACCATCTACATGCCCGGAGGTAGAATACATCAAGGGTTCACCCGTGTCGGGATCGGTGGCACTTAGCTGTCCCTGATAAACGGTATCACCTTCAGACACAAGCACCGGTGACATTATGGTCATGACAGGCGTGTCATTAGTTCCTGTGACGATAATCTCTAATATCTGACTATCGGTATCACCTTTCGAATCCGTGACAGTTATGGGAACATTGAGTGCCAGCGAGTCGCCGGCAGCCAGGTTATTGTATTGCGCATGAGCTGGATCAAAGCTGTAACTGCCATCAGGATTCAGACTGAACCCTGCTACCGCCTGTTTGCAGCTAAAACTAAGCGAGTCTCCAGAATCAACATCCGTTGCGACCATCTGTCCCGATAACAGTGCACCGCCCTCATCAACCGTGTGATGGCTGGCTTGCAGCACCGGAGCATCATTACTGCCCTGAATATGAATAGTAATCTGATGCTTACTGCCATCATTACTGGCCACCAGAACGGTTTCTGTAGTGCTGGCACCTTCCCCCAGACTTTGCAGCCCCGGGTGCAAATTGGAAGCCGTATACGACCATTCACCTTTATCGGTAATGGTTAATTGGCCAAAATTGGTCTGAATGGTTGCAGGTCTGAAAACAGCTAATCCCGTAACCCCTCTATCCAAAACCAAAGAACCATGAAGCTGAAGAGTTCCGGGGGTTCCAGTTAATTTATCAGGCGCAATGACCGCTGAATTACCGCCTTCAACCGAGGGTTTGAATACGGACTGAGATCCAGTACCAGTCAGCTCTACATGCTTCCCTTCTGCACCAAGCTCGCTGACCACACCCTCCGCCGCCGAAAACCCCGAACCGTTCTGCTCAAAGCCCGCCTCTGCAAAGGCTTCTTGTGCCGATCTTTCAACCCGTACCTGAGCATCCAGTTCTCCGGTATCACGCGTTAGCGGTGTTTCGGATACCGCTGTTTTATCATCGGCTTCTGCTGGTTTCGCTGCCGGCTGATCACTCGGTTTATCGCTTTGGCTGTTATGCTGAGCCGATGGCTGTTCTGGAGGAAAGAAAGTCTGATCTGACTGCTGATCGTCAACGTCACCGAGTGTTGTCTGCTCACCCGCCTGATTTTGCAGCACCAAGGCGCCATCGCCCTGCAGAATGGTGTCACCAGGTAACAGTTTGTCATCAAGCTTAAGCAGGCGGACATGTCCATGCTTGTCTTGAACAAGCACTTCACCACGTATAGCAATGACAATAACTGATTCGGTAACCTTAGTGACGTTCATGGCACAACTCTCCATTGCCTATACACAGAACATATGTTGTATCTACACTACGCGTAACATGCCGCAAAGAAATACGAACTAATTACATATTATGGGATTAATCAGACTATACAAGGATAACGGCCACGTAGATGGCACTAAGGCCAAAGCCCATGGCTAGGGATGTTACGCACCGAAGTGCTAACCAGACCAAGGCTTCCTCTGCGGTCAATAAAAACAGTATAGTGAGCCAATGGTAGCCGAGTGACATGACGGATACTGGGCCAATACCTTACGAAGCACCTAAACAGACATATTTACGTTTACTTCACATACCTCAAGGCATCTTGTCGATGCCAATACCAATGCCGGATATGACATGCGCTACCCCACCAGCAAGCTACCCCATATCGGCCTGACCATTTTTTCACAGATGTCAGCACTGGCTGCAGAATACCAGGCAATCAACCTGTCGCAGGGGTTTCCGGATTTTGATGGCCCGGCTGAATTACTCAATGCTGCAGGCAAACATATCCAGGCTGGTGCTAACCAATATGCACCGATGTCCGGCCTGGCCACACTGCGCGACGCCATTGCTGATAAGGTACAGCGCTGTTATCAACGCAAGCTGAGCCCGGATACGGAAATAACCATCACTTCCGGTGCAACAGAAGCGATCTTTGCCGCGATCAGTGCTGTGGTCAGCAGTGGCGATGAGGTGATCGTATTTGATCCCGCCTATGACAGCTACGAGCCAGCCATTCGCCTCAATGGCGCTACCAGTGTACACATCGCCCTGGTGCCACCCGCATTTGAGATCGACTGGCAACAAGTGGAAGCGGCCATCACGCCACGCACCCGGATGATCATCATCAATTCGCCACACAATCCAACCGGAACCACACTGACCGAATACGACCTGGCGCGACTGGCGGCGATATTACAAGACACTGATATTGTTTTACTGTCAGATGAGGTCTACGAGCATATTATATTTGATGGTGCCAAGCACATGAGCGTCAACCGCCACGCCGAATTGGCAGAGCGGAGTTTTATTATCTCGTCGTTTGGTAAAACCTACCATGTTACCGGCTGGAAAATCGGTTACTGCGTGGCACCCAAGTCGCTAACCAAAGAGCTACAAAAGGTACATCAATACCTGACTTTCAGCTCCGCCACACCACTGCAGGCAGCCATTGCCGAATTTATGGTTGCCCACCCTGAATATGAGCAGCAACTTGGCGGCTTTTATCAGCAAAAGCGGAATTTTCTCAATCAGGCGTTAGCCGCAAGCCCATTCGACCTTACGCCTTCGGCGGGCACCTATTTCCAACTTCTGGATTATCGCAATGTTAGCGACCTGACAGACCTCGACTTCGTCAGCTGGTTATTGGAAAACGTCGGCGTAGCAGCTATACCACTATCACCCTTTTATAAAGGCGGTTATCAGACCGGTTTTATCCGACTCTGCTTTGCCAAGGGAGAAGCCACCTTGTCGGAAGCAACGGAGCGTTTATGCAAGATTTAACCATCAGCCTGGTACAAACCCATCTGCACTGGCAGGCGCCTGCACAGAATAGAGCCATGCTGTCTGAACATCTGCTGGCGCTAACCGGCACCACTGACCTGATTGTGCTGCCCGAAATGTTCACCAGTGGCTTTAGCATGCAACCTGAAGCCGTTGCCGAAACAATGGACGGTGAATCAGTCACCTGGTTACGTCATCAAGCCAAGACTACAGGCGCTGCCATCTGTGGCAGTATCGTCATGAAAACCACAGATGGCTTTCGTAACCGAATGCTATTTGTTACCCCCGCGGGTGACTGTTATCACTATGATAAACGCCACCTGTTTCGCATGGGGAATGAACATAAGCATTATCAATCAGGTAGCGAACGCACCGTGCTGACCTATAAAGGCTGGCGAATTCTGCCCCAGGTCTGCTACGACCTGCGCTTTCCGGTGTGGAGTCGCAATTTGAATGATTACGATCTCGCGATCTACGTTGCCAACTGGCCAAACCCCAGGAGAACTGCCTGGCGCACGCTACTGCAGGCACGCGCCATTGAAAACCAGTGCTACGTGGCCGGCGTAAACCGGACCGGTGAAGATGGCAACCAATATCAGTTTGATGGGGATAGCATGCTGGTTAATTTTCGCGGTGAAACCGAGCTTGATCTGGCAAACCAGCCGGTGCAAATTGCCAGCCGCACGCTGTCTGGCAGTGCACTACAACAGTTTCGTGAAGCATTTCCAGCCTGGCAGGATGCCGATACCTTTCGCCTGGATTAGCACTGCATAAAAAACCTCCACATGGAGGCTTTTTTACTTCAACCGGCTATCAGGGCATTGCTAAACTGCGCTTCTTCCCTGGAGGCGACCTCAAGGGATTGCAGCAGTAAACCGAGCACCGCCATCAAACGGTAGTCCACCAAAACCTTATCAAAGCGCCCCTCGGCAGATTCAGCCTTGGCACTCAAAAGCTCATTTTCAGAATCCAGCAGATCAAGCAAGGTGCGCTGTTCTATATCGATCTGATCCCTATAGGCGTCACGGTTTTTTTCTGCGGCGATGGCGCGTGTTTCCAAGTAAGACAAACTTGTAGCCAGCTGCTGTTAGCATTCCAGCTCAGCCTGATTACTTCATCCAGCTTGCGCCGCTGCACTCTGATGATCAATGCTAAACAGGTAAATCGTCAAGGCGGTATACATGTCCTGCCAAGCCCGCAACCCGATGTCAAAAATGTACGCAAGTTGCTGGCATCGATAAGATCATCGGCGTCTGCGACGGCCTGGAGGATGCCAACGCTAAAGTTATCCTGAACGGATAGCTCACAGAGGACACGCCTGTGTTTATCACTGAACCGAAAACAACAATCAGCTCACTGGTCATTACCAATAATTTGTCAGAAGTACCCAGGATGAGCCTCCGACCTGCACCGCACTGACCTCTCCACCATGAAGCATCACAGATCCCGCATACATCAGCCAGTGTGGCAGTCACTGATCTTCAGACGGTTTCATACAGATGCCTGCCAGCATGTTTAAAGGTCTTGATTGAGTGTTACTGGCTGGAAGAGCTTGCCTACGGCAATTGCAGCAGGCAGCAAACAGTCATTACACCTCTGTCGTGGTATAAAAACGGCGCAAGATAGTCGTCAGGGTGGTGCAATCTTCCACACCGGCCAGCTCACGGATTGAATGCATGGCAAACTGCGGCACCCCTACATCAAGAGTGCGCACACCTAACTCTGCGGCGGTAATCGGTCCAATGGTACTGCCACACCCCATATCACTGCGTACCACAAACGACTGTACCGGCAAACCATCCAGCTGAGCCAGATGGCGGAACAGTGCGCTGGTCTCGCTATTGGTGGCATAACGCTGATTGGCGTTGATTTTAATCACCGGTCCCGCGTTCAGCAGTGGGCCGTGGTTTTCATCATGCCGATCTGCAAAGTTAGGATGGATACCATGGGCATTATCGGCCGAAATCAGCACCGAGTGTGCCAGCATCCGGGCACGTGCTTCCGGCTCTGGCAGCATACGTTCCAGCACCTGTTTTAACATCGGCCCCTGAGCACCCGACGCACTCATACTGCCAACCTCTTCATGGTCGTTACACACCAGCAAGGTACCCATATCACTGTCCGCTTCCAGCAGTGCAGTCAGGCCAATAAAACAGCTCAACAGATTATCCAACCGGGCAGAGGCGATGAATGCCTGGTCCATTCCAATGCAGGCCGGTGGCTGAGTGTCGTAAAGGACGACTTCATATTCCAAAATATCTGTTACATCAGTGACACCTTGCGCGGCCAGTTGTGCCGTCAGCATCTGCTTAAAGTCGTGGGCTTCTGCACCCTGCCCCAGAATGACCGGCAGGTAAGTTTGCTCATTGATTGCGCGATTTTTGTTGGCTTCCCGATCCAGATGAATCGCCAGACTTGGAATGACCGCTATCGGGCGCTGAAAATCGATCAGGTTCTGACACCGCTGGCCAGCCGCATTCAGGTAACTGACCCGACCCGCCATCGACAGATCACGGTCAAACCATGGATTCAGTAACACACCACCATAAACCTCGACCCCCAACTGATGATAATCATTGCGGTGCAATTCAGGTTTCGGTTTAACTTTCAGGCAGGGCGAATCGGTATGCGCACCCACCATGCGCAACCCCGAGGTTTCCAGCGCAGCGGTTTTCGGTAAGGTCCAGGCAACCAGTGAAGAACCATTACGAGTGGTGTAGTAGCGACCGCCGGCCTGCATCTGCCAGGCCTCACTCTCGGGCAAAAAGGTATAGCCTGCACGTTGCAGACTTTGCGCCATATTCGCTGTGGCATGATAAGGCGTTGGTGAAGCCGCCAGAAACCCTTGTAGCTGTTGCAGAAAATCACTCATCAATCTATCTCTATTACTATTGCGCCGGTTGAAAATCTACCAATTCCACTTTGAAAATCAGCGTGGAGTTCGCCGGTATCTGATCAGACGGACTGGTTGCCCCATATGCCAACTCTGGTGGTATAAACAGTGTCCAGACGGCCCCTCTATTCATCATGCCAACAGCCTCAGTCCAGCCACGGATAACCCGATTCAGCGGAAACGTAGACGGCTCACCCCGCTGGTAAGAGCTATCAAACACCCCGCCATCCACCCGGGTTCCCTCATAATGCACAGTCACCAGGTCAGTGATGCCTGGATGCGGGCCTTCTCCGGGTTGCTCTATGCGGTATTGCAAACCACTGACGGTTACTTTCACCCCAGGTTGCTGTGCATTTTCCTGTAGAAACGCTTCACCCAGCTTGCGCGTATCATCATTCAGCGCTTTGTCTTTTAGCTGTTGTCTGAACGCCTCCTCTTCCGGGTTTTCACCACAGCCAGCCAAGAGGACCAGTACTAGCCCCAATATCCACCCCAAGCGATGAAAAGTCTGATTACGCATTGCAAAACAACCTTTTTAACAACAAGAGGTTGCAGTTTACATCAGGAAACCCCATGTCTACACTCAGAATCAGTAGTGTTGTCGCTGCCTGATAGCATATGGGAACCTGAGACCGGTTTTCCCTGTCCTAAATACGAACTTGTCCCGGAAGTCAGTCCAATTATGTCTACTATGTTATCTCCGCTGCGTTATCTAGCTATCCCTGTGCTGTGCCTGCTGCCGTTTGCCGCTGTTCAGGCGAAACTCGAAGCACAACCCATCCACAGCTCTACACTGGTGGAAATTGCTGAATCGCTAAAGCTAGGGCATTACAACCGCGTCAGCCTGAATGACGCGTTATCGGAAAAGATATTTACCCAGTATCTGCAAGACGTAGACCCCACCAAGAGCTACTTCCTGCAAAGTGATATTGACGAATTTTCCCGTTATCAGGCACTGTTTGACGATCAAATCCAATCAGGCGATCTATCGGTTGCTTACCTGATCTACAACCGTTTTCAGTCCCGCCTGGCAGAACGCCTGGATTTTATTATCGGCGAGCTTGAATCCGACATGGTGTTTGATTTCACTGTGCCAGAAACACTCAACAATGACCGCGAAAATGCGCCTTGGGCAAAAGATACGGCAGAACTGAATAGCCTCTGGCACCGGCGAGTTAAAAGTGCACTGTTAAACCTGAAGCTGGCGGATAAAACCGAAGATGAAGCGCGACAGGTCTTGCTGAAACGCTACAAAAACCAGCAACAACGCTCTAACCAGATCAAATCGGAAGACGTATTCCAGACCTTTGCCAACGCGTTCACAAAACAGTTTGATCCACATACACAGTATTTTTCACCCCGCAATTCAGAAAATTTCCAGATCAACATGAGCCTGTCATTGGAAGGCATTGGCGCTGTACTAAAAAGTGAAAATGAATTCACCCAAATTGTTCGACTGGTGCCCGCCGGCCCAGCCGATAAAACCGGACAGCTCAAAGCCGCTGACCTGATTGTTGGTGTCGCTCAAGGTGAGCAAGGCGAGTTTGAAGACGTAGTAGGCTGGCGCCTAGATGACGTGGTCGACCTGATCCGAGGCCCCAAAGACTCAGTTGTGCGACTGCAGGTAAAATCACCTGAGCGAGATAACGCCCCCGTTCGCGTGATACGCATCGTACGCAACAAAGTTAAATTAGAAGAGCAGTCAGCACAAAAACGTGTGCTGGAACTGAATCATTTCGATCGCAAATTTCGTCTGGGGATCATTGAAATTCCTGCCTTCTACATCGATTTTGCCGCCCTGCGTAATGGCGATGACAACTACAAAAGCACCTCACGGGATGTAGAACGCCTGATCAACGAACTGCAAACCGAAGAGATTGATGGTTTGATTATCGACCTGCGCAACAATGGCGGTGGTTCACTGCGGGAAGCCAATGAAACCGTCGGCCTGTTTATCAATCGGGGGCCGACCGTTCAGGTAAAAGACTCTACTGGTCGCATTGAAGTGTTGGGCGACCACGACCCTAAGTTGGCTTACGACGGCCCAATGGCGGTTCTGGTGAACCGGCTATCCGCCTCTGCATCGGAAATTTTTGCCGGCGCTATTCAGGACTATAACCGGGGTATCATCATCGGTGGCCAAACCTTTGGTAAAGGCACCGTACAGACCCTGCTGCCACTGAATCACGGCCAGCTAAAATTAACCAATGCTAAGTTCTACCGAATTTCAGGCGACAGCACGCAAAACCGAGGCGTACACCCTGATATCAGTTTCCCCACTTTGTATGACCCGGACATTATTGGAGAAAGTGCCCTAGACCAAGCATTGGACTGGGATACAGTACGCTCTGCCCCACATGGCGAATATATCGACATTAAGCCATTCCTCACAGAACTCGAGCAACGCTATCAGGCACGAACCGCCAATGATCCTGACTTCCAATATATGCGCGAGCAGATCGCACACCTGAAAGAGCAGAAAGAAGATGTGCTAATGCCCCTACAAGAGAGCGCACTTAAGCAACAGCGGGAAGCACTTGAGGGCTGGCAGCTTGAAGCAGAAAATCGCCGCCGAGCAGCGAAGGAACTTCCTCCGTTCGCCAGCCTGACAGAAGCCACTGATGCGCTGGAAACCGATGAACAGGGCAAACCCGTCAACCCGGAAGCTGAAGCGATGCTGACAGAAAGTGGACGAATTTTAATCGACCTACTCTACCTCACTTTAAAGTATTCCACTGCGAGTGCCGAATAAACCTACAATGACTGCGCCCATTGAAGGTACTGTATTGTGACCAAACGCACTGTGATACTGATTGTCCTCGCGCCTTTCGTGCTGATAATTTTATTAGCTGGCGGGTATTTAGTGGTTAAAAAAGCCGGTGGCCAGTACTCAGAGAATAAGCAACAATTTGAACAATTTGGTTTTAAGGTGATCCCCGGTAGCAAATACGAAGAGTCCACCGGGCTATTGGGCGGAAAGCAACTCCCGCCAACCTTCGGCGATGAAAAGCTAACGCCCGCGCAGCGCGTAATACGTGGCCTGATCCGCGATAACGAGCGTTTAATCGAAGATAAAAAAACACTGCAAAGCGAGCTCGAATCCCTACGGGAACAGGTCACCGAGTTACAGAACTACCGGCGTATGAATGAGCATTTCGCGCCCCTCAGCATGAACCAGCAACTGGCCGCTGTAGAACAACAGATGACAAAACTGTTGCAGGACAGCAAGGATGCCCGCCGCTTCAACACTGCCGAGCAACAGGCAATGGCGGCGGCAGTCAAACAGAAATACCATGATGTGATACGTAATCGCCGACTGATGCTCGATGACGAGCAGCGCCAGCAATTTGTGTCCCTCCAGCTGTCAGTTTATGCATTCTGTGTTGGGGACGGTATTCAGATCGCTGCCAATTCAGCGGATGAAACCCGCGCCATCCAGGAATACTTCGCCGACATCAGTGGCGAAACCAAGCTCTCTCCCCTGCTGTTGCAGGACCTGGAAACAGTTACCACCCCCTGCCAGCGACAGTTGGAACTGCAACTGGCCGATTTTCGCACCTCACCCTGATATTCAGCGTACAAAACACAGCAATTCCTTCTTTAACAGTGTTTTCTATACGGGAATTCTGTATAATGCGCGCTCATTTTCTATCCAGTTTGGGGTGATCCCGGCCTTAGCCCCCTGACCGGATAAACGACTAACCCTGCAAGCCGGTTATTGCAGGCAGAAGTGCTGCGATCTTCGTAGCCTTTTTAAATAGGACTAATTCATGAGCGAAAGCTTTGCAGATCTGTTTGAAGAATCCCTTCAGTCTCTGGATATGACTCCAGGCAAATTGGTAGTGGGCGAAGTTGTTGATATCGACAGCGACTGGGTAACCGTTCACGCCGGCCTGAAATCCGAAGCCATCATTCCACGTTCCCAGTTCCTGAACGATGCGAATGAGCTGGAAATCAAAATCGGTGACGACGTTAAAGTTGCGCTGGAAGCGGTAGAAGATGGTTTCGGTGAAACCCGTCTGTCCCGTGAAAAAGCCAAGCGCGCTGAAGCATGGGAAGTTCTGCAGTCCAAATTTGATGCTGAAGAAACTGTTAAAGGTTACATCAGCGGTAAGGTTAAAGGCGGTTTCACCGTCAGCATCAACAACATCCAGGGCTTCCTGCCAGGTTCTCTGGTTGACGTGCGTCCAGTACGCGACGTTGACCACCTGGAAGGCAAAGAGCTGGAATTCAAACTGATCAAACTGGATCCTAAGCGTAACAACATCGTTGTTTCTCGTCGTGCGGTTCTGCAGGAAGCTAACTCTGCACAGCGCGATGAACTGCTGGCGACTCTGGAAGAAGGCCAGGAAGTTAAAGGTTTCGTTAAGAACCTGACTAACTACGGTGCCTTTATCGATCTGGGTGGTGTAGACGGCCTGCTGCACATCACCGACATGGCTTGGAAACGTATCTCTCACCCATCTGAAATGCTGAACCCAGGTGACGAGATCACAGTTAAGATCATCAAATTCGACAAAGAATCTGGTCGTATCTCTCTGGGTCTGAAACAGCTACATCAGGATCCATGGTCCCTGATCAAAGACCGTTACCCAGCTGGTGCCAAGTGCTCCGCTCGCGTAACCAACCTGACTGACTACGGCTGCTTCGCATCTATCGAAGACGGCGTTGAAGGTCTGGTTCACGTGTCTGAAATGTCCTGGACTAACAAAAATATCCACCCATCCAAAGTGGTTCAGATTGGTGACGAAGTAGAAGTCATGATCCTGGATGTGGATGAAGAGCGTCGCCGTATCTCTCTGGGTATCAAGCAGTGTGCTGACAACCCGTGGGTATCTTTCGCTGAATCTTTCGCGGCTAACGACAAAGTTACCGGCACTATCAAGACCATCACAGACTTCGGTATCTTCGTAGGTCTGCAGGATGATCTGGACGGCCTGGTTCACATGTCCGACATCACTTGGGAAGCCGATGCTGAAGCTGCACTGCGTCAGTTCAAGAAAGGCGAAGAAGTTGAAGCGGTTATCCTGTCTATCGATGCAGAGAAAGAGCGTATCTCTCTGGGCATCAAACAGCTGGAAAGCGATCCATTTACTGAGTACGCAGCGGCCAATGACAAAGGTACCATCGTCAAGGGTAAAGTTGCTGCAGTAGATGCTAAAGGCGCTACCGTTGAGCTGGCTGAAGGCATCGAAGGCTACCTGAAAGTCTCCGAGATCTCTGCTGATCGCATCGAAGACGCAACGACTGCTCTGAGCGTTGGCGACGAAGTTGAAGCTAAAATCACTAACGTTGACCGTCGCAACCGTGGCATCACCCTGTCTATCCGTGCCAAAGATCAGGCTGATGAACAGGCTGCCATCTCTGCTGTACGTAACACAGAAGTTGAAGTTGCAGGTCCGACCACCATCGGTGATCTGATCAAACAGCAGCTGGACAACCAGAAGTAAGATGAAGTCCAGGCTGGCAACAGCCGCTTCATAAAAAAACCGCAGTCAGTGATGGCTGCGGTTTTTTATTGCTTAATAGCGATAAAGTACTCGGTTTTACACTCTACCACCTCACATATCCTCACCAGCAGCTGCCTGCACGAATGCCGCTAAAGCCTTTTCCACCTTAGCCAACACCTCATCACAACCGCTGATCGCATGCCGACTTTGCAGGTAACCGGGATCATTGTAGGAAATCCAGACCTGAGCATTTTCATCTTGCCAGATTAAAGCCTTCTGGGGCAGGTCAAGCGCCACAGACTGTTCACAGCGCATCAACGGACTTCCCACCTTGGGATTACCAAACAACAGCAGCTCAGTATCTCGCAACGACAATCCTACCGAAGCAGCACCCTGAGCATGATTGATACGGGCAAACAGCTTCATCCCCTTCTGTTTAAGCACAGTCTGCAAACGATCCGCCGTTTCCTCAACACCGAAGGCACTTTTAACATCAATCACCCCCTCTGCCGCAGACAGCGGCCAGGTAACCACCCAACACAGCGCAACCAGCAGTAGTCCTTTCATCCTAACCTCCGGCTATCGACACAACGTTTCCGATTCATTAACTACTAGTTGTAGGTCTCACCTTCGGCATGGTCAAGCAAGCCGCCAGGCAGTAGCGGCACGCGTTACTCCCAGACAAATGAGACTGGCTACGCTTTTGCGTTCCAACACACAATGCTTTATAACGAAGCAAGACGCTTTCTCAGCCCCATCGACACAAGGGCAAGTGATGAGCACAGAGCGTGACCACTCCGCTAACACCAGACCCTGTCCTGCATGGGTATCGCGACAACATACCGCAAAAAATCAGCCTGAGCACGTCACGAAACCCCAGACAAACCCTATTAGAATCAACTTAATGAAACTGAAAACTCAATCTTCGTTTGTAACGATATACGACAGATTGCCGTGAAGTTTTCTGACAATATGCCGTATATTTGGCTGTTCAATTCTCAAGGAGTTATATGCCGCACCCTATTGAAAGAAAGCTGGTTATAGCGGTTTCATCAAGTGCTCTGTTTGATCTGTCAGAGTCGCATGCGGTTTTCGTTGAAGAAGGACCGAAGGCCTATAAAAAGTTTCAAGAAGAGAATTTGGACAAGGTCCTTGAGAAGGGCGTTGCTTTTCCTTTTATTAAGCGATTTTTAAAAATCAATCAGCGCTTTCCTAACCAGTTACCGGTCGAAGTAGTGTTGTTGTCAAGGAACTCAGCCGCCACAGGGAAAAGGATTTTTAGATCGATTAAACATTATGATCTCGATATATCCAGGGCGGCTTTTATGGAAGGAAAGTCACCATTTGAATATATTCCCGCGTTTAACGCATCACTATTCCTGTCGGCAAATGAAGAGGATGTGCAAAATGCTATTGATGCGGGATACCCAGGCGGAGTGGTGTTACCTAGCAAGGTAATTAGTGATGACGAAAACGATGAGCTAAGAATTGCGTTCGACTTTGACGGAGTTATTGCTGATGACGAAGCAGAGGCAATATTCAAGGGTGGCGACCTGCCAGAGTTTCATGCATATGAGGTCGCCAATTCTGAAGTACCCCACAAGCCTGGCCCCTTAGCCGATCTGTTCAAGAAGCTTTCTTTCCTCCAAAAACTAGAGGATCGTGAAATTGAAAAAGATCGAAACTATAAGAGGGCGCTAACTACCGCTATTGTTACTGCCAGAAATGCACCAGCTCATGAGCGTGTAGTTACAACCCTTGAGGATTGGGGGGTAAGCGCTAACGAGATGTTTTTTCTTGGCGGCATGGAGAAAAATAGAATTTTGTCAAAACTGAAACCACATATGTTCTTTGATGACCAAAGAAGTCATTTAGAATCAAAGGCTGGCGATATACCAATGGTACATATACCTTTTGGTATCGCAAACACACAAATTGAACAAACAAAAGCAGCGGACAGCTAGCCTGGGCTTTGGGCTTTGGGCTTTGGGCTTTGGGCTTTGGGCTTTGGGCTTTGGGCTTTGGGCTTTGGGCGTTATGCATTCTTCAAATTATTACAACTGAGCTTCTAGCTCTTAGAGTAGATATGAAATTATTAGTGAGAAATCTAGACCGCACAACTACAGAAGATGAATTGACCCAGCTGTTTCAGCAGTTTGGCAATGTTCAATCGTGTAAATTGGTAATCGACCCTTCAAGCGGTATTTCTAAAGGCTTTGGATTTGTTGAAATGCCAAAGACCGGAGAGGCAAAGGCCGCCATGAAAAACCTAAACAATAAGCTTGTTGGGGGCAACAAAGTGCGGGTAAAAAAGGCTGAAGACAAAAAGGCATAACACATCAAGGAAGCTGCCGCCTCTGCTTGAGGCGTTATATACGAGCCTATATTAAAGAGCGGCAGGCTCTCAAAGAATAGAGATTATGAAAACTATACTCACGAAATTTTTTTGGCCAATACTGAAGTTGTTCGAAACCAAAGACGTTCCAGCGAACTACAAGAAGTCACACAGAGTTGCTTTAAATATTCTAGGCGTACTGTTTATCTTCCTATCGTGTGTGTCCGTTGTGGCGACCTATTCAACCGGTGATTTGGGATCACTGATACCTGTCATCATATTTGCGAGTATGGGCATCGTTGCTGTAGTTGTCGGCACGCTGGGTTCAAATGGTGCTGTGTCAAAAATATGGGGGACTAAGGGATGATGCATAACACGTTGCTGCGCCATTGCCACTTGGTGACTGGGCAGACAAAGCTGCGGTTCGGGCGAGCGGTTTTAACGACGTGTATCCCCAGCGAATCACGCGCCTAATAGAGGTACATTTGTAGCATGAGTGAAAAGCAACCGAACAATCCATTGCATGGTATGACCCTGGAAAAGGTTGTCACGAAACTGCAAGAACACTACGGCTGGGATGGGTTAGCTCAGCGCGTGAATATCAATTGTTTTAAGAGCGATCCGTCTATCAAATCTTCACTCAAGTTTCTGCGCAAGACGCAATGGGCCAGGGATAAGGTTGAGGACCTGTACGTATCTACATTTGAAAAAACATCCCCATGGGGGCAGTCCAAATAGGTTAAGTGCGGTTATAATTGCCAGTATTGCAAAACCCACCAGGCATCGCACGTATTGTTAGGCGCCTCTCCAGTTCGGCAACCACAAAATTCCCGTTATATTTGCACTTGCAAAGCATGAGGTTCAACAATGACCAAGTTTGATGAAAGGGTCGCAGAGCTACTCGCTAAACACCCTAGTTTAAACAAAGATGAGGCAATCAAGATCGTCACTGAGAAAAACGAGCGGAAGAAGAAAAAGAGAGCGGAAAAAACCGCGATAAGTGACGCCAAAAAAATCACCAACAAGCCACATCGCCCCGATCATAAGTAGGGAGTCAGTAAGCGCACCTGACAAACCACTGCGGCACCGGGCAGATAAACACTACATTCGTTGGCTTTTAGCCTGTCTGGCTAGACAATGAACAGGCTGCCATCTCTGCTTTAGGTAACCAAGCAGTTAAAGTTGCAGGTCCGACCACCCTCAGTGATCTGATCAAACCGCAGGTGAGCAACCAGCAATAACCTTCAGGTTTATTGAGCATTAATAAAACCGCTGTCCGGATTCGGATAGCGGTTTTTTTGTTCAAAAGCTAAAAACTGAATTAATCGGTATATTTTTTGCACAGTATTATAGCGTCGCGCTACTCTAGAAAATCTTTATAGTCTGGCAGCAGCTACGGCTTTTGGGTAGCAGCATAGGGGCTTACGCATGCTGAACAACTTATGGCTCATTGTATCCGCTCTGCTGGTATTCATGATGCAGGCGGGCTTCTTATGCCTTGAAAGCGGCAGAACCCGCAGCAAGAACAGCATTAATGTCGCCGCCAAGAATATTTCAGACTTTATTCTCTCCACCGCACTGTTCTGGTTATTTGGCTTTGGCCTGATGTTTGGCACCAGTCAATCGGGGCTATTTGGCGTCGATAACTTCCTCTTTGGCGACAACAACAACGCTTTCCAATACTGCTTCTTTTTGTTTCAAATGATGTTCTGCGGTACCGCCGCCACGCTCACTTCTGGTGCAGTCGCAGAGCGTATGACCTTCCTTGGTTATATGTATGTGACCGCCATACTCAATCTATTTATCTATCCCATCACGGGTCACTGGGCTTGGGCAGGTCTCTACAATGAGAATAATCAAGGCTGGCTTGAAGCACGTGGCTTTGTCGATTTCGCTGGCTCCACTGTCGTGCACTCAGTAGGTGGTTGGGTTGCCCTGGCCTCAGTGTTGATTATCGGGCCAAGGTTACAACGCTACGCTGCAAATAAGACGTTTCCTTCAGGCAGTAACCTGCCTCTGGCGGCTCTGGGCACGCTGTTGATCTGGTTAGGTTGGTTTGGCTTTAATGGTGGCAGCATGCTGAGCTTAAATGATCAGGTGCCGGGCATATTACTCAACACCTGCATTTCTGCTACCTGGGGCGGCATTATGGCCTCCTCCCTGCACTACGCGAGTAAACGCTATATAGATGTTGGCTATATTCTCAATGGTATTATCGCAGGATTAGTTGGCATTACTGCCAGCTGTCATGCAGTAACCCCCCTCGCCTCTTGCATCATCGGCCTGGTTGCCGGCGCCATAGTCTACTACGGAACACTGTGGATCGAAGCCAGGCAGATCGACGATGCACTTGCCGTTGTCCCTGCCCATCTTTTTGCCGGCATCTGGGGAACTTTGGCAGTGGCATTGTTCGCCAAACCGGAGCTATTAGGCACCGGTCTCGATCACATTGAGCAATTGGGAGTTCAGATATTAGGCATTGCTACCATAGGCGCTTACAGTTTCTCGCTAAGCTATCTGCTCTTTAAAGCAGCAAACAACATTATTCCACTCCGCGTCTCTGCGGCGGCTGAAAAGCAAGGGCTCAATATCAGTGAACACCGCGCTTCAACCGAGCTGATTGATCTACTGAACGATATGGAGCACCAACAACACCAAGGCAGTTTTACTACACCAGTCACCGAGGAACCCTTCACTGAAGTGGGCCAGATCGCTCACAAGTACAACCAGGTAATAAGCCGCATCAATCAGGAGATGATGAAGCGCGACAACGCGATCGGACGCTTTAAAGCAAGTGAAAAACGCAAAAGCGCAATACTCGACTCTTCGATGGATTGCATCATTTCGATTGACAGTACCGGGCAGGTAATCGAATTCAACCACGCCGCTGAAAGAACCCTTGGCTGCATGAAAAAGCAAGTACTGGGCAAACACTTTATCCAGTATTTTATCCTTGAAGAGGACCGGGAAGAAGTAGAGCACAGCCTGCAGCACCTGTTTAGTTCTGCCAGCGGTCTGGTACTTAACCGACGCAACAGCATTACCCTGCAAAGGATCTCTGGTCACCTATTCCCGGCTGAAGTCACTATCACCAGCAGCCATTTGAGCGAAGATTCACAGACCGAATTTACACTGCATATCCGGGACGTCACGAAGGAGCAAAAACTACAATCGCGCCTCACATTCCTTGCCTACAAAGACCCGCTGACCAGCCTGTCTAACCGTACCCATTTGCTGAAGAAGCTGTCTGAGGCTATTCAACTCGCCAAAACTGACGGTCAAACCGTGGCGCTGTTCTTCCTCGACCTGGATCAATTCAAAAAGATCAATGACACTCTGGGTCACAAGGCTGGCGATCAATTACTGTGTGAAGTGGCAAAACGGCTAACCGATATTTCACGTGAGGAAGATCTCATTGCGCGCTGGGGTGGCGATGAATTTATCATGCTGCTTAGCGGCCAGCTTACGGAGGAGGTACTGCAATCCAGAGCTGAGAAAATCCTTGCCGTGATGCGTAGCCCTGCTGAGATCTCCAGTAAGTCCTATAGCATCCCCACCAGTATTGGCATCTCTGTTTCCAGCTGTGGCATGGTCGATGCCGACAGCCTAATTCAGGAAGCCGATATTGCTATGTATGCCGCTAAGATGAGCGGCAGAGATACCTACCAGATCTTCCAGCCCTATATGGCGGAACATGCCACCAAATCGGCCACCTACGAGAGGATGATTAAAAAAGCCCTGCTGCTGGATCAGTTCTATCTTGTATACCAACCAAAAGTCTTTCGATCCCATGACCAGCTTATTGCCATGGAAGCCTTGATACGCTGGAACCACCCGGAAAAAGGACTGATCTCACCAGCCGAATTCATCCCCATTGCCGAACAGAGCAACCTAATTATCCATATCGGCGAAAAAGTCATCACCAGTACACTTAAACAGCTGGCCAAATGGCGTGAACAGAATTTATCTGTGGTTCCGGTATCGGTGAATATATCCGGTAGACACTTAATTTCGGAGGAGCTGATACCTTTTATCAAACAGCAATTAAGCCTCTACGCAATTCCTGGCAACCTGCTCGAAATTGAGATCACCGAGGGCGTTTTAATTCAGGATATTGAACGCTGTATCGAGGTTATGCAGCAGCTGAAGCAACTTAATATCAATATTTCCATTGATGACTTTGGCACCGGATATTCATCGCTTAACTACCTGAAACGACTGCCGTTGGATATTTTAAAAATCGATCAGTCTTTCGTCGAGGAGTGCGCTACCAAAGAGGAAGATGGTGAGATCTGCGCCACTATCCTGAATCTGGCCAAAAGCCTTAACCTCGAAACAGTAGCAGAGGGCGTAGAAACCAAAGCACAACTACAGACTTTGTTAGCGATGGGCTGCGAAATATTCCAAGGCTATTACTTTTATAAGCCCCTTGCAGCAGAAAGCGTAGCGGAACTGCTCAGGTGCAAAACTATGGATGAGACAACGGCTATAGACGCGGAAACGCTGGCCCCAGAGTGAGGTAATACCAAAAGCGCTAACCGAGAATTAACCTTCCTCGATCACATAATCTACCAAATCTTCTTCACTGATCTGGTCATCACGCACTTCATAGATATTCAGCACCGACACGCCTGCATCCACCGCACTTTGCGGATCACCACTGACCAGCGGATGCCACTCGGGCAGGTCTTTGCCTTCATGCACCAGCCGATAAGCACAGCTTGGCGGCAGCCAGTGGAACTCGTCGACATCTTTGGGGGTAAGCTTTACGCAGTCAGGAACCAGACTGCAACGCTCTTCATAACGCGTACAACGGCAGGTTTCAAAATCCAGCAGATGACAGACCACCGTAGTGTAAAACACTTCCTGGGTATCTTCGTCCTCTACCTTGTGCAAGCAACACAGGGCACAGCCATCACACAGCGACTCCCACTCATCAGAGCTCATCTGCTGTAATGATTTGCTTCGCCAGAAGACTTCCTGCGCCACGGTTAACGGACTCCGGTTTCAGGGCGGTCCTGATGCAGGTCTAGCATATAATCGTCTTTTGGTGGTGGCATCTGCAGGTAATAGCCCTTTGACTCCAGCTCAGCCAGCAGCTTCTCAGTTTCCACCCGAGCTAGCTTACGTTTTGCCGTTACCGGAATATCCATCACATGCTTGGGCTGGCCAAACATCTCCAGCAGGGCTTCTGGTACACGTTTCAGTTGATCGTGTTTGTCCACATACAGATACATTTCATCTTTACGCGGGCTGATAAAGACCGAACAGATCTTCAGCATTTAATTCGCCTCTTGTGTTCTTTGTTGCTCAATCTCTGCCAGCTCAGCCAGCAGTGGGGTTTCTACCAGTTGTTTACGCCACGGGCTGACACTATCCGGTAGACGGTAATTACCCTGCTCAATACCCGAGCGCACCAGTGCTTCAAGCTCTTTACGGCGTAACAGCAGCTCCGGCGGCACGTCATAGCTTTCAGCTACCTTCCTGATCACTGCTTTGAGTTTTTTCAGGGGTTTATTCCAGAAATAATGCAAAGGGCGATCAACCGGTGCCGGCACTTCTTCCTGCGCACTGCGCACACCGTTCTTTAACAGGCTGAGTATTATAGCGCCGTCGTTGCGCAATACCCGTTTTTTCACATCATCCAGCTGGGCCAGGTCAGCTACCGAACGAGGCCAGGTCTCAATAATACGGATCAGTGCCTGGTTACTCAGAATACGATTACGGGGCACATCCCGGCGACGGGCGGTCTGTTCACGCCAAGCGGTCAGGTCACGCAAAGCAGCAATTTTATGCTCGGGATAATTCCACACCTGACTGAAACGCTGGTAATAGACCAACCCCTCAGGGTCAACATCCAATGCGCCGTGCAACAATGCCAGACACTCCTGGGCAATCCAGTCGGTCATACCCTTCTGTTCCAGCTGTTCTACCTGCAGTGCATAGAGCGCAGGCAGATAGGCCACATCCAGTGCCGCATAATGCTCCTGAGACTCCGTCAACGGCCGCTGCAACCAGTTAGACGTGGTCTCGCCCTTGGCTACGGTGACTTGCAACACCTGCTCCAGCATACGCTGCAGCCCCATTGAGGCTCCCCAACCGAGAAACGCGGCTGCGACCTGGGTGTCATGTAATGGCGCGGGCAAGCAGTTCAGGCTGTTTAAAAACAGTTCCAGATCTTCAGTGGCGGCATGCATCACTTTGATCACATCGGTATTTTCAAACAGCGCTTTTAAGGCCGAGAAATCGTCAATTGCCAATGGGTCGATCAGATAGCAGGCTTTGTCATCCGCCAGCTGAATCAGGCCTGGGATTGGATAAAAGGTCTCCACGCGCTGAAACTCAGTGTCCAAGGCAATTAACGGCAGGGTCTGCCAGTGGGCACAATAGGTTTCAAGGTCGGCAACTGTATCGATCCAGATCGGCGTATCTGCCGCCGCTTCCAGCTGTTGCCATTGGTAGGGAGTGAAATTGCTCATTGGACTCTCACAGCAGTGTGCGGCGTCCCGCCAGCGCATGCGCCAGGGTTCCGCCGTCGACAAATTCTAGTTCACCGCCTACGGGCACACCGTGAGCAATACGGGATACCTGAATACCCAGCTCTTTAACCTGCATGGCAATAAAATGGGCGGTTGCTTCACCCTCGACTGTCGGGTTGGTGGCGAGGATAAGTTCTTTAACCTCCCCCTTCTGCAGCCTTTCCAGCAACAGATCAATACCCAGATCTTCCGGACCGATACCATCAATAGGCGACAAGTGACCAGACAAAACAAAATAGTGTCCACCAAAACCACCGGTCTGTTCAATCGCCAGCATATCGACGGGCGACTCAAGCACACACAGCAGTGATGTATCCCTGCTGGTAGATGAGCAGATATCGCACAAGGGTTGTTCCGTCAGAGTACGACACTGCTGGCAATGGCCAATATCGTTGACCGACTGCTCCAGCACCCGGGACAGGTTTAGCGCACCATCGTGATCACGTTCCAGTAGGTGAAACGCCATACGTTGGGCCGTTTTGGGGCCAACACCGGGCAAGCAGCGAAATGCTGTGATCAGTTGTTCCAGTAACGGACTGAACGACATGGATTAAAACGGCATGTTGAAACCCGGTGGCAAACCCATACCGCCGGTAATTTCAGACATTTTTTCCTGCGAGTAGGACTCAACCTTACGCACTGCGTCATTCACCGCAGCCGCAATCAGGTCTTCCAGTATCTCTTTATCTTCTTCCATCAGGCTGTCATCAATGTTGATAGAACGCACATCGTGTCGGCCATTCATCACCACTTTGACCAGACCCGCACCTGACTCACCGGTCAGCTCGGTACTGTCAATCTGCTCCTGCGCTTTCTGCAGGTTTTCCTGCATCTGCTGCGCTTGTTTCATCAGGTTGCCCATGCCACCTTTCATCATAAAATTTACCTCATTTAACGGGGTCAATCGGTGTTACCGATGCCAGATTGATCTGCGCATCAAACACCTGCTGAATACGTTGCACGACAGGATCCTCACGCAGAGCATTCAATGCCTGCAGTTGTCTTGCTTCTCGCAGACGCTGCTGATGCTGGGCCGGAGTTTCCTGTTGCTGTGCTGCCTGTATGAATTCTACCCTAACTGGCTCACCGAAATAATCGTGCAGGTGAGAAATGATGCGTTGCTGCTGTGTTTCATTGAGCATTGCCGCCTGATTCGGGGTGTAGTGGAATACCAGTTCTGTGTTGCTGGCCTGCTCCAGACTGAGGTGACCAGCCAGACTTTCTGTCATACCCGTCAGCTTCAGTTGCGGGTGCAATAATACCCAACTGCTGGTAGTCAACCCGGCAAGTGTCATCGGCGCCCCATCAGCTGCGGCCGATATGACATCGGTGGGTGCAGGCACAGGTTCGAAACTCTCCGGTTCAACCAGTGCTGGCGGGGTATTCTGCGGCGTAACGATTGCCTCAGCAACAGGCTGCCGCGCGACTGATGGCGCAACGGGATGTGGCTGGGCAACAGCAGTTTCCGCGGGCTGATTATGCGACTGCGCCGAACTCACATCGCTAGCAGCAGGCATCTCTGCCGGCTGGTAGTCCTCATAATCTACAGAAGGTTCAGTATCCCAGGGTGGCGGATCATCCGCCACCGGTGGTTCAGCTTGGGGCTTTTTTACCGGGGCAGGCTCCTCTGCCGACACATCCGGGGCTGCTGGAGGCACATCGGCAGCAGTGGTAGGAGCAACAGGCTGAGCCGCTGCCGGAGCTGCTGGGGTTACAGATGGGTCTGCGTGCTGCTTAAGACTGGTCGGCCTTGGAACCGCATCCGCTGGTCTGAACGCCAACATTCGCAACAGCACCATCTCTAAGCCTTCCCGCGCATCCGGCACATAAGGCAAATCGCGACGACCATTCAGGCCGATCTGGTAATAGAGTTGTACATCTTCCGCTGTCAGCATCGCCGCCAATGAACGAACCCGCTGCTCATCACCAAGACTATTATCGATGCCCTCAGGCAAGGTCTGGCAAATCGCCAGCCGGTGCAGAACAGTTAATAGGTCGCCCAACAACGCACTGAAGTCCGGTGAATACTCAGACACCTCTGCCACCGTCTGCAGCAGGGCAGCAGCATCACCAGATGCCAGCGCTTCAATAATGCGGAACACCAGGTGCTGATCGATAGTCCCCAGCATGGCGCGTACATCGGCCTCAATCACCTGACCTGCACCAAACGCAATGGCCTGATCTGTCAAACTCAAGGCATCACGCATGGAACCATCAGCCGCCCGGGCCAACATCCACAACGCCAGCTCTTCAAAGCTAATCTGCTCCTCAGTCAACACATGGGTCAGATGACCAACAATACGCTCGGGTACCAGATTTTTCAGGTTGAACTGTAAACAGCGCGAAAGAATGGTGACTGGTAATTTCTGTGGGTCCGTCGTTGCCAGCAGAAATTTCACATGCGGTGGCGGTTCTTCCAGAGTTTTCAGTAAGGCATTAAAGGAGTGTGTCGATAGCATGTGCACTTCGTCTATGAGGTACACTTTAAAGCGGCCGTGGGTCGGTGCGTACTGCACATTTTCCAGCAGCTCACGGGTATCCTCCACCTTGGTGCGGGATGCAGCATCCACTTCTATCAGGTCAACAAACCGTCCTTCAGCAATTTCACGACAAGCAGAGCATGCACCACAGGGCTGTGAAGAGATCCCGGTTTCGCAATTCAGTGACTTGGCAAACAGCCGGGCAATAGAGGTTTTACCTACACCACGGGTGCCGGTGAACAGATAAGCATGATGTAGGCGATTGTCATCCAGAGCATTCACCAGTGCTTTAAGCACATGCTCCTGGCCAACCATCTCCTGAAAACGGGAGGGGCGCCACTTACGCGCCAGAACCTGATAACTCATTGCTGGGGCTGTCATCCGTACAAGACTGAGAAGCAGTTATGCTACCGGTTGCGGCGTAGCGATTCCAGCTAAACCTGTGCCGCTGTCAATCGACGTTGAAACCGCTGCCTGAGAGCAGCCGCTGCATCTTTTCAGCGGTCACCGCTGGTGCAAACAAATAGCCCTGGGCAGTATCACAGCCCAACCCTGCCAGACTGGCAAGCTGCTCTTTAGATTCGACGCCTTCGGCAACCACTGTCATGCCCAGGGTATGGGCCATGCTGATAATTGCATCCATGATGGCGATATCGGTGTGTTTCTGGTTCAACTCAAAGGTAAACGACTTATCCACTTTTAATACGTCTACCGGCAGGCGACGCAGGTAGTTAAGCGATGAGTAACCACTACCAAAATCATCCAGCTCAAGTTCGAGGCCTATACCCCGTAACTGCTGCAAAATTGGCAACGCCACTGCCAGGTTTTCGATAACCGCAGTTTCTGTAATTTCGATACTCAGCGCGTTATCCAAACCTGAATGCCTGCTGACAGTCGCCTGCAGTCGTTCAACCAGGTTCGGATCAACCAACTGCTTGGGAGACAAGTTAACTGAGACACGGCGACCCTCCATGAGCCCGGCTTCATTCCAAAGGTGCACCTGCTCAGCCACAGTAGAGAATACCCATTCACCGATCGGCAGGATCAACCCGCTAGCTTCCGCCACCGGAATAAACTCGGCAGGCGAGATAAACTGGCCTGCCTCGCCCTGCCAACGCAGCAACGCCTCCATACCGACAATCTCGCCAGTGGTGATAGCAACCTTGGGCTGATAATAGACTTCGAGCTGGTTGTTATCCAACGCATAGCGCAAATCGCTTTTCAGCTTAATTTGCTCCAGATTTTTCTGATTCATCTCCATATCGAAGAAGCAGATCTGGTCGCGGCCTTTCTTCTTAGCGCTATACATCGCCGCATCGGCATGCTGTATCAGCGTGGTCGCATCGCTGCCGTCATGGGGATAAATGGCAATACCAATACTGGCACCGATAAAGGTTTCGGTATTTTTCAGGTAGAAAGGTAATTTCAACTGCGCACGCACTTTGTCGGCGATGATCTGCGCCATGTTAACTTCGTGAATACCCGGCAAAATCAGAATAAATTCGTCACCACCCCAGCGCACTACAGTATCTGATTGCCGCACCTGACTCTCAATACGCCGCGCCGTCTCTGAGAGCAGCTGGTCACCACATTCATGGCCCATGGAATCATTGATATGCTTGAAAAAATCCAGATCGATAAACACCAAGGCCAGGGACTCATTATGCCGATCTGCCAATCGCATATCGTGCACCAGGCGCTCCTGGCATAAGGTACGGTTAGCGAGCTCAGTCAACGGGTCATAATACGCCAGGCTTTTCAGTGAATCCTGGGTCTTTTTGTGTTCAGAGATATCGGTAAACACACCAAAATAGCCGGATATTTTTCCATTGCCCCCGACAATACTCTTAATAGTCAGCCACTCTGGGTAGATGTCTCCGTTTTTCTTACGATTCCAGATTTCACCCGCCCAACTGCCAAGCGTATCAATCTGCTGCCACATATCCACGTAAAACCCGGAGGTCTGCTTGCCGGAGTTCAGAATACTTGGCTTATGCCCTTTCACCTCATCCAGTGAATAACCTGTTACCCGCTGAAATGCAGCGTTAACATCGGTAATCACATGATTGGCATCTGTCACCATGATGCCTTCATTGGTGGTGTCAAAGATGTAACGCGACAGGCGCAACTCTTCCTCTTTTTCATACTGATCAGAGATATCGGTATCGATACTGCACACCGCATACCGTTCGCCCTGCTCATTTTCCAGGGCAAAACGACTACACAGGAACTGATAACGCCTGCCCTGCCGTTTCACGGCAAATTGACCATAGATTGGCTTGCCAGTAGCCAGTACCCGCTGATCTTGTTGCTCCAGATCATGCAGTTCGTCTGCATGAAACAGATCAGGCAGACGCTTGCTCAGCAAGGTTGCCTCATCGGCAATACCGTAAAACTGCAGGTATGCCGGGTTAGCGCGGATGAATCTGCCTTCCTGGTCTCGCAGCATAATCATTGAGGGTGAGTTATACAGCAGCTCTTCAAGCAGATTAGCATTGGTTTTTAACTCAGAATGGTATTGCTGTATCTGACCCGCCATCTGATTCAGACTGCGCCCCAGCATGCCCAGTTCATCCCAGCCGCGCCACTCGCCAGTCATGTCGAACTGCCCTTTAGAATAGGCGAGGGACTGTTTAACCAGTTTTTTGGCGCGCCGTGTGACCACGGCATTTAAGGTCCAGGCCAGCACGACTGAAAGGACAATCAATGCCACCAGCAAGGCATAGAACAGGTACTTCAGCTCTTTCCAGCTGCGCACCGCAATGCTGCTTTGATCCAGCTCCAACAGGATCACCCCCAGGGTATCGGGTCGAATACCCGTTCCCTGACGCACATACTGCTGAATTGGGATGGCAGCGTAGAGCGAGTTTTCAACAGGGTTAATTTCGGATACATAACCTCGGCTTTCTCTGGCTTTGGCCAGTAGATCAAGGCTCATATGCAAGTAAGGCTGCACTTCAAAGAAACTACTGTTCTCGTAACCTGGATTCGAAGACATCATCACCTGATTGCGGTGATCAAACAGAATCAGGTGCTTGACTTTATTACTGCTGGCACTGAGCAACACCTCACGGCGCACCCCTTCCAGGTCGCCTTTTTGCAGCAGGTATTCAAGCGTGCCCTGCAAGCGGTTAATGGTATGCCGGGCGTCGGAATGAAGTTCGTCGAGATTATTGTTCTCAACAATCGGCTTGATGGCAAACAGCGCAATCAGCAGTATGAGCAAAGCACTCAATAAGATAATGGCCGGGATGGTAAAACGCAGAGAAACCCGCACTGTACAACCTTATGTAATCCGTTAAAGGTACCCGGGAAGCAATAAACTTTCCAAGTCTACCGCTTCCCCCCTCAGTAGACCTTGCTGGCGCATCCAGTGCTGCACCGGAGCCGCTTTATCCACCAGCGCCTTCTCTGCAAGCAAATAACGCACTCTGCTACGGTTTGGCAATTCAAGTCCAGCCATCGCCCCGCGCAGTTCATACACCGTCAACCCCTGATGCTTAGCTGCCAGCAACATGGCGTTGGCGTTTTGCTCCTCAAGCAGTGAGCGCGCTTTAAACCAACCATCCACCAGCAACTTGAGCGACGCTTCATGTTGCTCTATGGCTGACTCTCGCACCACCAGCACATCGACAACCTCTTCCGGGATCTGGCGACTGTCGAAGAGTATTTGTGCCCCGTGGGTCAGCAGTTTTGTACGCACCGGCTCAAAGGTGACCACTGCATCAACCCGACCGGCGGTAAACGCCTCCTCATGTTGATCAACTTGCAGGTCCACCAAATGTACCTTATCCGAATCAACACCGGCTAGTTGCAAGGCCCTGCTTAATACATAAGCTCCCAAGGCAGTTGTCTCAACCCCTACCCGTTTGCCCGCCAGGCTTTGTATATTTTCAATCTCGGGATGGGCCAGTATAACATCGGCACCCGCCGATATATCTGTAACCATAAACAGCTTCAAAGCCACGCCAGACGAGGCTAATTGCAAGGCTTCATCCAGAGTCAGACCCGCGACATCAATCACCTCATTGCGCAATGCCCGCATGACTTCACTGGCCGAGGGCAGCAACACTACACGCACCGATTGTTCACCGTAAAAGCCTTTACTGTCGGCAAGATACAAAGGCTCATAGCCCGGCCATTGGTTAGTGCCTACCTGCAACACCGCGTCAGTTTCTGACTCTCCAAGCCCGCAGCCCACAATGATTAAGAACAGAACAAATATCAGGTTTCTGTTTGACACCTTTACTTTCTCCCGTTTCCAGCCACAATAGAGAGTCTAGTCATTTAAGCATGAAGTCCAGAGGTATTGTCTAATACCCTCAGCACTTCAAGGATATCGTACAAACATGTTCGAACGTCGTCCCAGTAAAGCAGAAATCAGATCCCGGCTGCAGTCCGAGGTCGAGGCATTTCTGAAAAAAGGCGGACAAATTCAGAAAGTACAAATGGGTGAAACCGGCCTGGTCGATGGTCGCTACCCCCTGGGCAGAGGTTACATCGAGCGTCCGAAAACAGCGGCGACAGAGCGCACCCCAGTGCCCGAGCTGCTTGCGGCTATTGACTCTCGTCGCAGCAAGTCCCGCAAGCCCTCATCATCACGCGGCTCTCAGACTCGCCGCAGCGTAAAACAGAAAACCCTTTACGATGACTTTGGCGAGCCAGTACGCAAAGTCTGGATTGAAGAATAATCTGTCAAAAAACGCTATACTGGCGCGCTATTGCCCGACGCTAATCGGGCTGCCCGTTCACTTCCTGCTTCCTGTATAGCGTTATGACCACACTGACTATTACCCGACCCGACGATTGGCACATTCACCTGCGTGATGGCGCCTCCCTACAACACACTGTACCTGATGCCAGCCGCTATATGGGGCGAGTCATTGTCATGCCCAATCTAGTGCCCCCGGTCACCGATACTGAGATGGCGCTGGCTTATCGGGATCGTATCCTGCAGCAATCGCATCGGGAGGGTTTTAAGCCCCTGATGGTGTTGTACCTGACTGATAATACTGCACCCGAAATCATTCGTGAGGCGCGTCAAAGTGGCCATATCTATGCCGCAAAACTGTACCCTGCCGGCGCAACAACCAATTCAGATTCTGGTGTCACCTCAGTAAAAAACATCTATCCCGTACTGGAAATGATGCAGGCAGAAGGTATGCCGTTACTGATCCACGGTGAAGTAACCGATGCCGAAATCGATATTTTTGACCGTGAAAAAATCTTTATCGAGCGCACACTGGCGCCGCTGCTAAAAGATTTCCCGGAACTGAAAGTAGTACTGGAACATATCACTACTCAGGACGCTGCTGAGTTTGTTGCAGCAGGCAATGAAAATCTGGCAGCCACCATCACCGCTCATCACCTGCTCTATAACCGTAACCATATGTTGGCGGGCGGTATTCGTCCGCACTATTACTGCCTGCCGATCCTGAAGCGTAATACCCATCAGCAGGCCCTGTTACGTGCCGCCACCTCCGGCAGCAAGCGTTTTTTCCTGGGCACTGATTCCGCACCACATCTGCAACATGCCAAAGAAGCGGCCTGCGGTTGTGCCGGTTCCTATACCGCTCATGCCGCCATAGAGCTGTATGCGGAAGTCTTCGAGCAGATGAATGCGCTGGACAAACTGGAAGCTTTCGCCAGTTTCAACGGCCCTGATTTTTATGGCCTGCCCCGCAACAGTGACCAGATCACTCTGGAACGTGCCCCCTGGACGGTACCAGCCACTTATCCCCTGGGCGATAGCCAACTAGTCCCAATCCGGGCGGGTGAAACGATTCACTGGCGTGTTGTGCAGGACTGATTCCGGCCGCGGTAATGCCTAATCCAACTGCAGCCGCAAAACCTTCATGGCTGGCGCGGCGATTACCCCTGATACTTGCCCTGCTACTGGCAGGGCTAGCTCACGCCGCCTTGCTACAGTGGGTCAGCATTCGGGATTATAGCGATCCACAACAGGGTGGCGGAGCCGTCACGGTACAAATTACAGCGGCTCAACCGACTGACTCTGTCATACCTGAAACCAAGGCGGCTGAACTACCTGACAGCCCAGCCGATACCTCCGCTATTACCGAGGAAATTGCAAAACACAAGCCTGCTAACACCCAGCCAAACCAGCATGAGCCGGATTTGCAGCCCTCTCCCGCAATAACCAAACCAACGCCTGCGCCCAGAACAGCGCCACCCGCGACACCCAAACGCAGCCAGACGACCCAACCACCGGAGCCGGTGTTTGCCAGTGGTCAGACCAACACCACAGCAAGCACTCTGTCACCCGCCAAACCGCCCAGCGACAAAGTGACTTCTGAGGTAAGTACTCCCCCTGCGCTGACGGTTGTATCAGGCCGCACTCCCAATTACCCACCCCTGGCCGTCCGTCGACAGCAAGAGGGCGAGGTCAGAGTCAAGCTTTGGCTAAATCAGCACGGCAAGGTAACACGGCATGAATTGGTACAATCAAGTCATCACAAACTGCTGGACCAAGCGGTAATCAGGTTTATCTATCTCGAACGGTTTCAAACCCATGCTGTCGGCCGAATCACCGAGCAGCAGTTGTTCAAATTTCAGTTCCGGCTGGAGTAGTCCTCTGCCACCGGTGCTAGCGGATTGATGCGTAACCCGCCCGTCGAGGCCTCCACCGTTACCTCGGCATGCACTTGAAAATAACTGGCCAGATTATCCGGTGTCAGGACCTCTGCCGGGGAACCGTCTGCCACCACCTGGCCTGCACTCAGCAATACCAAACGCTGACAAAAACGCGCTGCCAGGTTCAGATCGTGCAAGGCAATCACAACGCCACCACCACGGGTTACAAACTCAGATAGCAACTGCATCACTTCCAACTGGTGATTCAGGTCCAGACTGGCGGTGGGTTCATCCAGCAACAGCATAGCCGCCTGCTGCGCCAGTGCCCGGGCAATAAACACCCGCTGCCGTTCCCCCCCAGACAGTGCATGCAAGGGGCGCGCTGCCAAGGCAGTCAGGTCGGTCTGCTGTAATGCCAGGGATATGACTGCCTGATCTGCCGGATTAACACCCAGCCAGCGCGGTTGATGTACATAACGGCCCATAGCCACCACATCCGTTACACTCAGACCAACATCATCCGGACTGTACTGTGGCACATAAGACAATGCCCGCCCGATAGTCTCGCGAGAGCAACGGGCGATATCCTCATCCTGCAATTGCACCCGCCCTGCATGAGGCGGTTTCAGGCCCATCAGCAGTTGCAACAGTGTCGATTTTCCCGCGCCATTAGCGCCGATCAGGCCAACACACTGTCCGGCTTTAAATTCCAGCGTAGTCGGCTGCAGTACGGTTTGATCTGCATACTGATAACTGAGCTGTTCACACCGTAGAAAAGCCATTGTTTACCCCAGACTCCAACGCCGACGTACCAGCAAGAACAGAAAGAACGGGGCACCAAAGGCCGCAGTTATCACACCCACGGGTACACTGCCATCATTGAACAGCTGGCGACTGATCAAATCTGCCAGCAGCAAAAATACCGCGCCACCCAACGCAGAAACTGGCAATAACCAGCGATGGTTGGTGCCAATGAGCAGCCGCACCACATGGGGCACCACCAGGCCAATAAAACCGATGCCGCCGCTGACCGAAACAGCCAGGGCAATCATCACGGCTGTAAGCACCAGCAACAGCAGCCGGGTCCGTGCCACATCCAGCCCCGCCGAAGCGGCATGCACCTCACCCAGCATCAACATATCCAATCGCCGCGCCTGGGCGAATACCAGCGGCAACAACAAAACAACCGGCAGGATCAGCAATACATGGTCCCAAGTTCGCGCCTCAAGCCCACCCATGGTCCAGTAGACTATCATCCGACCAACCTCCCACTGCTCCAGAGACAGCGCCAGCACAAAAGCGGCGGCGGCACCATTCATGGCCCCCACCGCAATACCCGCCAGCAGCAGGGTACTCATCACCGTATGACCGGCCAGCAAGGCGATACGATATACCAGCAACAGCGTACCGGCGGCACCCAGTCCAGCCAGCAAGGGCAGTGCCCACACTGACACCGATGCCAGTCCCAGATACAGGGCAATCACCGCGCCCAGCGACGCACCGGAAGACACGCCAAGAATTGAAGGTGAAGCCAGTGGATTGCGGAACAACCCCTGCATTACCGCGCCGCTGAGCGCAAAACAGGTACCACTCAACATCGCCACCAGCACCCGGGGTTCACGCACATGCTGCATGATATCCAACTGCCAGGCAGGCAGCGTCTCCGGCGATAACCAGCCCAGCTGCATCGCCATCAACTGCAGGCCCGCGATAACACCGATCTCGGCAGGACCCTGCAACAGGTTCAATAAGGCCAGTGCCACCAGCAACGCAATGAACAGCGCCACGATGCCAGCTTGCTTATGCCTCAAGGCTGTTCCTCCCTATCCATCAAGCATTGCTGAATCTGGGCAAACCCCTGCCAGCGAAAATGCGATGCTGAGGAGCGCCATGCACCTTGCAGCACACACACCCGGCGCTGCTTTATTGCCGGTACGTTCTGCCAGGCGGGGTTCGTGTACATCTGTTGATCTGCCTTAGCTTGAATATCCCAGCCGCTCAACAAGATAACGTCAGGCTGCAGGCTGATAGCCTGCTCGGCAGAGAGGCGCTGCACACCTTGCAACCCGGTATCCCGCAACACATTGTAGCCGCCAGCCCGTTCAATTAACTCATGCGTCAGATCACCCGGCCCCACTGAACTGCCAGAAAGGTCATAATAGAGCACACGTGGCTGGGACGAATTGACCGGGACAACAGTCTGCCAGCCCGCCACCAACGCAGCCAGCGTCTCAGTATGGCCGGTCAGGTGCGCTAACAGCGTCAGGTTGCGCTCCAGATCGGCCAAAGACAGCGGTGCCTGTAAACGCAGCACCGGAATGCCCGCCCCCAACAACAAGCGCACGGTTTCAACCCGGGTATAGCTGGCGACAATCACCAGATCAGGCTGCAGCGCCAGAATCGATTCAATATCACCACTCACTCGCGCCACACTGGCGGGATAGACATCAGGCACATTGGATAACCGAGGGTTATCAACCAGATGGGTGACCCCGACAACCCGCTGGGTCGCGCCGAGGGCAGCCAGCATTTCATCACTGGCCAGCGTGGCCGAGACAATACGGGAGGGTGGTGCGGGCAAAACATGACTGCCACCCAACGGATCCAGCAGCTGTTTGGGAAATTGCTCGCCCAGCAACTGACTGGATTGCAGCAGGCCATCACTGAACAGCCCGGGGCGTAGCCCTGCCTGTACCGGCACAGTCAGTACCAGCAACAGGACCAGCCCAACACGTGTCATGACCTGATCAGAGCCCACCGGTCCAGGTAAAGCCCAGGGTGAGCATGCGACCTTCGCTGGCGTACTCAAACACCTCTTCATAATCCTGATCAAATGTATTATCCAAGCGTGCATATAGACTCAATGCTGGAGAATACTGGTGACTGAGTGCCAGATCCAGCAGGGTATAGCTACCCAGGGTCACCCGCTCTGCAGGCCAGACGTTAAAGTTAGTGTCATAACGTTTGCCCTGGTGATGAAACGTCGTAGTCAATTCAGTCTTACCATTTGACAGCAGGTAGCTACTCCCCAAGCTGACAGAATGGCGTGGGCGACGCTGTAGGTCAGCGCCCGTACCGTCGTCGGTCGCGGTGTAGGTATAACTGGCATTGAGCCTTAAGCGGTCACTCGGTTTCAGCTCCAGCGCCAGCTCAACACCTTTCAGTGTCGCTTGTTGCTCAGTGTTTAACGAGCTAATACCCGCCCCGACTATCAGGTCTTCCACTCGGTTACGGAACAATGTCAGGTCTATCAGTCCATCCAGCTGGGCGAAATGGTATTCCGCACCCAGGTCAATGGTGCGGGCACGTTCCGGCTTCAGATCTGGGTTACCGATAAAGTCTGTCGAGTAGCCATACAGCTCAGTCAGCGAAGGGTATTTGATCCCCTTGCCAATACTGCTGTGCAACCGGACCTGCTCGCCCAACCATGAAGCCACTGCCAACCGCCAAGTCGTCTCATGGTCAAACAGATTACTCTTGTCCCGACGCAGATCCATAATTAAGTACAGGTCCTGCTCCAGGTTAAGGCCATATTCCAACGCCGCACCACGAGTCTGGTGGGTTTTATCAACCCGATAACCCCACATAGGATGAATATATTCGTTGATAAAGGCTTCATTTTCCCCTTCCAGTGCCAGGGTCAAGTGCTGATCCGCCTGCCCTTCGCTCCACTGATAGGTGCCCTGATACGCCAGTTTTTCTTTGCGTCCCCGGTTCACTGTCGAGTGCACACCGGCACTATAATCATCACGGTCATTATCCGCCAAAGACAGGTCGAGTTTATGCTGCCAGTGCAGATCCTGGCTCTGCCAGCGGCCGCCGACACGAGCAAATGTCTGGGCGACATCGGCCGTCGCATCGGCATCGAACGGGTTGAAATCATATGCCACGTCCGCCTTGGTGTGACGCAGTACCAGATCCAGCTCGGCCCGCTCGCTGAGGTAAAGGCCTGCTTTCAGATTCAGCGTCTGATTACGATAACCGTCACGCTCTGTGTTACCCAGCGCTTCTGGTGCCACTGAAATACCGCGGGTCTTTTGGTGACTGACCGCCAGTGCATAGTGACCTTTATCGGAGCCACCCTGCAGGGTCAGGGTTTCCTGATGACTGTCATAACGACCCGCCTCCATCTGCACGCTATATTCCGGCGCGCCCTGCCCTTTACGAGTAATGATGTTAATCACACCACCCAGCGCATCCGGCCCCCACAGTGCAGTCTGCGCTCCCCGCAGAATTTCGATCCGCTCGACATTCAAGGTGAGTATATGGGCGAGGTCAAAGTCGGTACCAGACGTGGCACTCACTTCGATGCCATCCAGCAGTACCAAGGTGTGGTTGGCTTCAGCACCGCGAATCCTTACCTGGGTCTGCCCGCCAGGGCCACCCGCCTGAACCACGCTGACTCCGGGCACCGTGCGCAACGCTTCGGCAACCGTTCTAACCTGACGCGCAGCCAGTTCTGACTGATCCAATACAGAAACCGAACTGCCGGTTTCAAAACGCGCCGTATCAACACGGGACGCGACTACCAGAAAAGACTGATCAGCACTGTCAGCGTATACCGGCTGAGCACACACCATGGCTGTGGATAACAGAGTAAGCGGGAGATGGAGAAATCGTGACATGTACTGCTCCTAATAAGATCTATCAAGAGCCGGTGGTCAATCCTGGCCTAGGCGGAATCTGGCTTAACAACACCGGCAACAATATAAGCATATTGTCACCTATGCGCAGTCCGCCCAGTCCAGCCCTCCGCTGTCTGGCAGGTGACACACAGCCGATTAAGGCTGTCGTAATGGCAGGTATCCTGGCTGTCAGGTCATCGCGGCAGCTCACCTTCCCGGCCGGGGCCAGTGGTATTTGAAGCTGCAACTCTCTGATTACAGTTGCGGGGGCAGCCACGGTTTTGCACCGTGTTCCCTATGAAGCCGTCAAGGCACCATTACGTGCGCCGACACATCAAGCTGTCAGCGGGCGCAACCATACCATGCTCTCTGGCCGGGTCAAATGAATGACGTTCGTTACAATATGAACGAAACTGAAGATGCCACACAAAACGCGGCACCGTATAATGGCCACCGCCAGTAGCCCAAGCCAATAAAGGGAGTGTGAAATGTTATATGTTCTACCGGAAACCACAGGCGATATCATGGTCTTACAGGCCACTGACGAGCTGACAGCAGAGGACTATAAAACCACTTTCCTGCCGCTATTTGAACATGTCAGCCAGGCCCACCCGGAACCACGCCTGCTATTGTTTCTCGATCCACATTTCAAAGGCTGGCAACCCGGTGCCATGTGGGAAGATGCACGTTTTGGCTTGGCACACGGCGATCAGTTATACCGCTGCGCCATTGTCGGCGGACCGGATTGGCTCGAATGGGCATCCAGGCTCGCCAGTCACTTTACTCGGGGCGAACTGAAACATTTCTCAGCCAGCCAGCTACTGCAGGCCATGCACTGGTTGAATGACGAGGATGAAGAAGAGAATACCCCCTACCCCTTTGGCGATCAGACCTGAGCTACGCTGAGCCCGAAAAACAGTGTTTTAAAAAGCTAGATTTATCTAGCCAACTGAGCTTGCCAGTCATTAATTCTTATCTAATTGCTGTATAATTGCTGTCCAAAGGGCGGTCTTTCATAACGCCTACCAAAAACTGGAGATCCCCATGCAAACCCTTACGCCACAAGGCACTCAATTGGTGCAGGATGTAGCGCAACGTTACAATCTGAGCCAAGATGCTGTCATCCATATGTTAATTGCTGTTAACAACGGCGGCGGGAGCATGGCGCAGTTTAACTGCCCTGAACTCGGAGGCTCCGGGCAATGGATGCGCGGTGGCATGACGATGGTAGGCGACATGTTTAATCACGGGTTAAAAGCGACAGTTGATAACCTCTGTAATGAGCTTTCAAACGGCCTTGCGAACCTGCAGGTATTTCCTGTTGTTAAACCGGGCACACCCGGCAGTAATCAATGGTGGCCTGCTGACCTTGGAGCGCCTTTCAGCTCCGGCGGACAAAACGATATTCGCTACGCGGTTTTTCCCGGACGCCTGGCGGTAGAGCATTTTGGTCAAGTCACTGTATATGACACCCTGAATCACCAGATCAGCGGGGTAAGCCAGCAGCAAGGTGGAGATACGTCATTAACCTTCAGCAGCCAATACGGAACCGTCGCCGTAAGCAGCCTGCCCATTGTCTCTGGCCCCGGAGTCCCGGCACAACCGAATACCAACTTTGCCCAACCGCAAAACAATGCGCCACAGTACAGCCAACCGGAACCACAAAATACGGCCCCGCAGTACTCCGCGCCGCACACAGAATCGTCTAATGAAGCGCTGGACCTGATCGAAAAACTGGCGCGCCTGCGGGATGCAGGGGCCATTTCTGATGAAGAGTTCACCACGAAAAAGAATCAATTACTGCAACGAATTTAAACGGATTGATACATTGTCATGCTGCAATCGCAGCAGTTGAGACAATAACCACTTAACTGCTGCGGCCTACCGCCGCTGAGTTTGACGGTGTTCAAATCATCAGACTGACAATCAATATTAAAGAAATGAAATTTTCTGCAAGAAAGTATTGAACACACCCAGCCCAACCGTATAATACACCGCACTTCAGGACTATAGCTCAGTTGGTTAGAGCGCTACCTTGACATCACAGGGCCTTTCATCCTTTAAAGCCTGTAAAAACCTTTCTATATCATAATCTTATAGTATTTTATCGTAACACACTAAAGTGTGTAAAATCGGGTAAATCCGCTCAAAAAATCAATTTTGAAACTAAAAAGTGTGTTACGAAAACACAGCTATTACTAGCAGAATGTGTTCTGAAATGTGTTACGAAATTGAGTCATTCATACCTTCAATTATCTCTTTTTTGGGGGCGTTCTTTTCCTAAAGACGATGCTAGTATTTTTCCTTTCATAGGAAAGTAATAGTGCGTAACAGATGCCTAAGAACGATGAGCAAAATCCTAAATTGATGAGAATCTCTCAGTTTAGAGAAACGTTTTTTGCTGAAGGATCAGCCCCAACTGCAAAAACGATCAAGAAGTTGATACTCACTGGTGAGCTAACAGGTAAAACACTAGGTAGCACTCAGTACGTAGTGATTGATGAAAAAGTCACTACCTACGATCCAACAGTATATGAAGCGTATTCTGACGAAGGGATAGAAGAAAGTCTGCTGAAACTGCCTCCGAAGGCTCTAGAGATCTATGTGGATTTCATGGATCGTGAATAGAGAAGCTGATGGTGAAAGTCTCTTAAAGTTGGCATCAGGCACATGGGTTTAAGGTGGATTCATTAGATGTACTAGTTCAAGGTTTGCATTAGTACATCTAAGTTCTCTAAATTGTGATCTTTTCACATAGGTACAATTACATCACAATTCAGCCTTAAAGGTATTATCGAAGGGGGGCTGGTAGTGTAGTCACCAGTTGCTACCTAGTACAATATGATTAGGTTAAACTAGGTGCTTTCTCAACTGTGTCCAATGGATTAAGACTAAGTGCGAAGCAAACCATTGATTAGGTGGGCAGGCAGCAAAAGAAAGTTATTGCCTATGCTAACCGCCAACGCTCCTTCATCTTATAAAAGGTATGTTGAGCCCTTTTGTGGTTCTGCTAGTCTATTTTTTGAACTCCCTGATTCTCCCGCTCTGCTTTCTGATATTAATGTCGATTTGGTAAATGCACTTAATACCATAAAGAATGATCCCACTATCAGAAGCCAACTAGTGAAAATTCCAGCAACCAAGGAAGAGTACTATCGAATCCGAGCAATAGAACCTGAATCAATATCGAAAGTAGATAGGGCTATCCGTTTTTTGTATCTAAATAGATATTGTTTTAATGGTGTCTATCGGACGAATCAAAAAGGGCAGTTCAATGTGCCTATGGGAACTAGAACAGGCGAATTCCCATCTGAGGCAGTATTTGATGAAGCCCGGAAGCGACTGGCAAATGCAGAAATTTCTGTTGCGGACTATAAGACTACATTAACGAAAATAGGGGATGGAGATTTTGTATACATTGATCCGCCTTATTCAAAGTCCGGGCGATTTACTGGAGAGTACGGACTAGGAAGCTTTGATTCATCGGAACTGCCTGAATTCTTTGATAACCTAGCTGAACTTGATAGAAGGGGAGCCAAGTTTCTGTTTTCGTATCGGGCCTGTGAAGAAACAAGAGAGCTTTTATCTGAAGATTATCAAGTAGAAGTCATTCCTGTAAAAAGGCATGTTTCTGGATTTAAGGAAAGCTGGAACGATAGTAAGGAAATACTCGTCAAAAATTATGGACAATAATGTGCTAAAGATTCTCGTTATATCAGACCTTCATGCCATCCTCAGGGAAGAGTTTGCTGACGATTCATATCTGTCCTTCATGGATGGGGATAGTGAATATGGGGTAGTTTTTGCGGAATATGTAAACTCGCTCAATGAAGATATTGACCTATTAATCTGTGCTGGGGATGTATCTAATAAAGCATGCGTAGACGGTTTTGAGGCTGGTTGGCGTTTTTTACACTGGCTGAAAGAGAATATAGGAGCTAAAGAACTTATCTGTGTTCCCGGAAACCATGATCATCAGTCAAGACTCAAGGATGATGTATTTTCCCCGAAACACAACTTACAGTTTGTAACCCCTTCATTCCCATTGCCTGATTTTGAAGGTAATACGCATTTTTGGGCTTGGAACTGGTGTAAGGTTCCACATGACGATTGTAATATTATTATCGTTAATTCAAGTGCTTATCATGGCTATGGAGAAGATGAACACAAAAAAGGAAGAGTATCTCAGCAATGTTGTGAACAGATAGTTCAGCATATAAATTCTGAGCAATTTGAAAAGAAAAAAATTAATATCCTCGTTACTCACCACCATCCATATCCAATGGATCATGTTGATTACCGTAAAGATACTGAAAGTATGGATGGAGGGCAGCACCTCATTAATATGATTAATGAAACATATTCCGGTGCTTGGTTAGTGATCCACGGGCATAGGCACTATGCTGAGATCAAATATGGACAATGCCAAACCAGCTGTCCCCCTGTCATCCTCTCTGCGGGAAGCTTTTCTGCAAGGCTTTATAAAACGATACAGGATCGAACTTCGAATCAGTTTTATATTCTGGATATTGACCTAGATGAAAGTGAAAAAAAAGAGAAAGTGGTAGGTCAATTTAGAACATTCGAGAGGCCATATCCAAGAGCTTGGAGACCATCAAAAGCGACCAACCTTCCTGCTCGTGGTGGATTTGGTGGGGATGTTAGTGGTGTAGAATTAGCTAAACAAATTCATGGCAGGTTGGACGAGGATAACCCATTTTTAGAACGTTCCGATCTTGTTGATCTACAGAGTGACATACAAAACCTTATGCCAGCTGAATTCAAATTACTTATTTCTAAATTAGAAGGGTTAGGGTTACGGGTTTCTACAACTTCTAACGAAATAATCCAAGTGGGTGATGAAAATGTCTGAATACATTCCTAGTATGCATGAAGCATTCAATGCCCGGACTTTTTCTACGAAAGACCTATGTGGAAGTTTTATAGTAAGTGATTTTTTTGAAAGGCTTTCAGCATATAACCATTCGGTCATGGTTGGTCCACGGGGAAGCGGAAAAACAACATTAATGAGGATGTTGAGCATTGATGCCCTAGATCTTTGGCAAGGTACAACAGCAGATTTCTATAAAGAAAACATCTCATATTCAGGCGTGTTTATTCCAACGGATAGATTATGGAAAAGTCAGTTTGAAAGAATCAAAACAAAATTTCAAAGTGATCATCGCCTATTAGATATTTTGGATTCACTCTTTATCTACCACATCCTCGAAAGGTTCGCGGCAGCAATTTCTTATAGGTCATCTAGAAATCATGAAAGTAGCGACCGCTTCAATCATATTTCTTTGAGCAAGAGTGATGAGGTAGTTCTGGTTAAGGAAATAGCCGAAATGTGGAAAGTGAAACCAAACTTTCCAACCATAAGTAATTTAGAAGTAGCCATTTCAAAGAAAAAACAGGTCATTTCCGCCTTCATTAATGATGCTTTTAGAAGGCAGATAGTTGATGGATATCCAGATGTTATATCAGGAGAGTTACAAGGAATTCTGGATTCATCTGTATCGATAGTTAATAAGCTGCTTAATGATCGAGGGCATAAATGGTGCTTTCTATTTGATGAACTTGAACTTGCTCCAGATCACTTGGTTCAATCCCTGATCGATGCCATGAGAGGCGGGCATGAGGACTATATTTTAAAACTTGCACTATCTCCATATCATCAGAACGTAGATTTGACTTCTGGGCCAGAAGGTTCGATGTCAAATCAAGACTTCAAGTTTATAAGTTTGACAGAAACTGATGACGATAAAGGAATAGAGTTTTCTAAACAGCTGTGTGGCAATATTTTCATTAAAAAAGGTATTACAAAGCCTGTAGATGAATGCTTCGAGATGCCTCCGGAATTCTCGCTTAATGATACGTTTGCGAGCCTTGCCTCTAAGGACCAGAGCTTCAGTGAATACCTTTCTTCTCAGGAAATTGAGATTGATAAGATTTCAAGCTACACAGAAAAAGATAAAAGGCCAACTTTAAGAAAGTTCCAGTTTGTAGCTTTAAATCGAGATTTGTACTTAAAAGAAAATGGTTCTGTAAAACCAAGGAGAAGAGCACCAGATATATATGCTGGTTTTCATAATATTTGCCGGTCACTAGAATACAACCCGCGAATGCTTATTGGGATCATGAATGAATTTGTCTCTTCCATAAAAAAAGATGACTTGATTCCCTTACATATTCAAATAGCTGCTTTAGAAAAGTTCCTTAGGTCTTATGAAGCCCTTCTAGGGACCATTGCTATAGAACCTCATTGTTTTGATTTCGGCGACAAGCTCAATGTTAGAACTGTCCTAGATTTGATCAATGCTTTAGGATCTACTTTCAAAAGTAACATTGTGGAAGGAGGGTTTAACCCCGAACCTAGAGGTTCCATAATTGTTCCGCATCAATATAGAAAAGCTGTTGGGCCAGCATTGAATGCTGGAGCCTTGATCGTGGCTGATTATGAGCATGCAGCTGAGGATATGTCTTCACAATCCCCTTTTCGTTGTCGGTTATCATATATATTTGCTCATAGATATTGGTTGTTGATGACTCTCCAACGTGAAGAAACAATGGATAATATTTTAGAGCAGTTTGTTTCAAAAAATAGTAAAACCAAAATAGATCAGTCCTCACAAATGGAGTTGCTATGAGGGTTTTTAAAGAAGCTGTTGAAACTGAATTTTACCTCGCTATATGGGGGTTAGGTTTTGAGAGTCGGGCAATCTCTGCTTTTGATCAAATCTCTTGTAACTCATGTCATAACGTTGTCTTCGGATATACCAGCAACACAAATGTATTACATTATCAAAAAAATAAATCTGTTTATGAGACTCATGGTTGTAATATTTACGAATGTGAAGACCACGACATCATAGGCCATCTACGCGATGAATTTGAAACCAATGGTTATGAAGCTCCCATCAATGTTTATTTAGAAATTTCTGTGATGAGCAGGCACAGACTAGCCTCCATAATGACATTTCTACTTGAACATCTTTCGGAAGGCTCAAGTTTGACTGTTTCCTATAGTCTTTCTTCCTATGTGGAACCACCGGAGGAGCCGACGCCAATCAGAACACTGGGTGAAATTTGTCCTGATTTATGTGGTGAATTAGGAGATCTTAATTTACCTACGGCTGTTATCTTTGGGTTGGGATATGAGAGAAGTAAGGCTTTAGGCGTTTCTAACTATTTAGATTCAAGTATTGTTTTTGCTCTGATACCTGAGAGCCCTAATACAGAATTTGAGGGGGCAGTAAGAGCAAATAATGATGATTTTCTGGAGATTCTTCCAGAAGATCATATTTCTACTTATAAAGTAATGTCCCCTTACTCTACATATGTCGACCTTAAGTCATTGATTCTATCTTTGGTTGGTGAGTCACGGCCTCTATTGATTCCTCTAGGGCCTAAAATTCTTTCTGCTCTTAGCGTAATAATTGGTATTGAATTAGGTATTCCTGTTTGGAGGGTTTCTTCTGATCATTTAGAAACCCCTACTGAAAGGCCATGCAGTGGGAATCGAGTAGTTTTTACTGTGAGCATCTAAATCTATTGGAGAGTCTTTTAGGGCTTGAACATTTTGTCCAAGACCATTTAACTTCCTACCAAGAAATAGTAGCGCTCTAACAATTCAATGTATTGAAATATAAGGATTTATTTTCTTGTGACACATTCATAACACACTTCTAACACACAAATAACACACTTTTTTAATTTGAACAGATAAATAAAGTGATGATGTTACATCTGAAATTTTGTCAGATAAGAAGTCATGTAAGTTGATTGGAGATAAGGTGTTATGACTTTAATTTGTTGTTTAATAAGTGTTTTTAAGGAATTTTAAAGAAAGCTATTGAACAGGATAATCTTATCAGTATACTACGCTGACTCCATAGGACTATAGCTCAGTTGGTTAGAGCGCTACCTTGACATGGTAGAGGTCACCAGTTCGAATCTGGTTAGTCCTACCAAATATGAAAGAACCGCCACAATGGCGGTTTTTTTATGTCTCGGTGAAACCGTTCGCACTGCCCAGTTCGAGCCGAGCGCTCTGCGCGAGACAATGTCACTAACCTGGCCGCAGCATTGTCTAGCGGTAGGTGACCTCCGCCGACCGGTCTCGATTACCGTGGTTGCAACCAGCCTGGTAGCAAGCTGTAGGGTTCAAAGTCGGAATCCAACTGCAGATTAAGTCCTACCGCTGAGAGCCGTTGTTGCAGTTCCCCACTTTTATAAAGATCGAATAGTTCAGTGCAACCACCAATATATTCACCAGCGATAAAGATCTGCGGAATGGTAATGCTACCACTATGCTGATTGATAACTGCCCGTATCTGGCCGCCCTGCTGGTCAGGTTGATATTGAGCAGAATCCAGATCTACCGAACGGTACGGAATCTCGCATCGGGCAAACAACTTACGCACTGACCAACAAAACTCACACCATTCCAACGCAAACATCACCAACGGTTGCTCGGTGTCGCTTAACCAAGCCTCAACCTGCGCCTGTATCTCGGCAGTTGGTTGTGGCAGATCCAGTGCTGCCGGTGCAGCCGGAGCGAGATCGAACCGATAACCCGGAGTCGAGCAAGATAACGCCAACTCTTCGTCGCTCATCTCCTCAGTAATATCAGCGAACAACGGTGTACTCAGATAGCGTTCGCCGGTATCGGGCAGCATCGCCAGGATGTTGCTGCCAGCAGGCACCCGTTCACATAGTTGTAATGCCCCGGCCAGGGTTGCCCCAGCACTGATCCCGACAAAAATACCCTCCTGTTGCGCCAGTGCCTTGGCACACGCCAGTGCACGGTCACCAGGAATCGCAACGATCTCATCGATAAAATCAGCATTAACCACATCTTCGGTCAGCTGCGGGATAAAGTCTGGCGACCAGCCCTGCATTAAATGGGGTTTAAAGCTGGGATGGCTGCTGGCCGGAGCGCCGTCAACGGTGCGCTGTTGTATCTCACCACTGGCCAGCAATGGCGCATTATCCGGCTCACATACCACCACTTTGGTGGCGGGGCTCTGCGCTTTCAGCACCTGTGACACGCCTTTTAACGTACCGCCGGTGCCAAAACCGGTAACCCAGTAGTCGAGCCCGACATCGTCAAACGCGGCCAGGATCTCAGGCGCGGTGGTGCGTGAATGCATCTGCGCGTTAGCCTCATTTTCAAACTGACGGCACAGAAACCAGCCATGTTTTTCAGCCAGCTCAACCGCTTTGGCCAGCATACCGCTCCCCTTAAGCGCAGCCGGTGTCAGCACTACTTTGGCACCGAGGAAACGCATCATTTTACGGCGTTCAACACTGAAATTTTCGGCCATCGTCAGCACCAACGGGTAGCCTTTCTGAGCACAGACCATCGCCAAGCCAATCCCGGTATTACCGCTGGTTGCCTCGATGACGGTCTGCCCAGGCTTGAGCAGCCCCTTGCGCTCGGCATCTTCAATCACACCCAGTGCCAACCGATCTTTGACTGACGCCATCGGGTTGAACGCTTCAATCTTGACGTAGAGGTTGATGCCGTCTGGCGCCAGTTTGTTGAGTCTAACCACCGGTGTATTGCCGATGGTTTGCAAAATATTCTCGTACCGCTGTGCCATCTCACTATACCCCTGCTGTGGTTGATCAAAGTATAGTGGGTTGCAGCAAGCGTAAGACGAGAAGGTGCCGGTTAACCCGCAATGAATGGGCAAGCAACGCTAAGACAGCAGATGATTCAAGATGAAGGAGCCTGCGAACAAGTCCAAAACTTTCTCTGCGGCAATAAATTAGCCTGTGCGCCAAAGGCGGCGCAGCGGAATGACAAGTCCTTTCCAAGCTGCAAGCTGCCTGACAAAGCAGAAGGCTGTTAAACGCCAGTTGAGGCTCTACCAAGCCCCCCTGATTAACCTCAATACCGATATTGCCAGGCAAGGCCGAACATATCCTGACTCATTTTCAGATTGGCTTCGCCCCCACCAAAAGCGACAGGTATAGAGTTCTGGCCTTTTACCTGTTGTGCCAACGCGTGGGTATACGAGAAGCTAACGGTCTGCTCAGGGCTGATCTCCAAGCTAGCCCCTAGACTGATGTGATCTTCTATCACCCCCGGGGCGAGAATATTAAGGAAGGTTTGACTCGCCGGAATGGGCTGGTCGGTATGACTGATGCCCGCGCGCAGTGCCAACCGCGCATTAAACTGATAGATCACACCCAGTTTGTAGACTTCGATATCCTGCCAACCAAATCCAGCTCCGTTATCTGCCCCTAAAGGTGCTGACAACGACAGCGGGTTACCAACAGAACGCACGTCACTGTATTCAATCCGTTCCCAGTCCCCCGCCAGCGTCCAGCGAGGCGCCAGTTGCCAGGCAAAACCCACGCCGTAGCTTTCCGGTACATCAAACCCACCCTGCTCGGCAAATAACCCGCTGTAGCGCGAGAAACGGTCTGTGTTCAGTTTGGAAGACCAGCTTGCCCCTAATGTCAGCGTGTCCGTTACCTGCCCCTGCCAACCCAGTTTAAGACCCCAGCCATTGCTGCTGTCATGGCCATTATTGCTGACGGCAGCGGGGTTGCTGCTTAAGCCTGCGAAGTTCTGAATCCCCTGCGCCGCAAACCGCTGATAAACATAGGTCACGCCTATGCCGAAACTCTGCCGTTGCGTCAATTTGTAGGCCAATGAGCCGGTGATAAACAGCTGCGACAGATCAACGCCCGCCGCACCGGAAGAACCAAACGCAGCAAAAGGTGTTTTCCGGTAAGCCGTATTCATCCCGCCATTGGCATACATCGCCAGTCCGTAGGCGACAGAATCGGAATGACGGCGGGCAAACCCCGCTTCCGGAATCCAGAAGTGATGATCCGAATTGGCATCGTAGCTGCCATTCAGGCCAAACCCATTACCTGAAATTTCTGAACTACGCTCCGGCTTGAACCAGTTGACGCCCAGATCATATTGATTCCCGAGCGCGATCAGTGATGCCGGATTGCTGGCAGATTTGATGCTGTCATGCGCCAGAGCATAACTGACCCCCGCCATACCCTGCGCCTTGACACTACTACCATGCATAAAATAACCATTGGTGGCCTGTGCTACTGTGGGCAGTACCGCGACTGCGGTTATCAGGATAGAACGCATTGTGAGTGCCATCTGTACGCCTTGCTCGGAAAGATAATCAGACACGTATATTAGAATAAAAAAATATAAAAATTAACTCTTATTGCATACTTAAGTAATATTGAATATAACCTTTGCGCTCCTCTGCTCAGACAGGGATAATGCGTCACATATCTGCAATACCATGCGCCATAACAGATCGAGACAGCCTATGACTATCATCAATTTCACACCGCTGCCTGCCCTGCTGGGTGGTGCCTTGATTGGCCTCTCCGCTGCCTTTCTGTTACTGGCAAAGGGCCGAATTGCTGGCATATCCGGAATCGCCGGGGGGGTCATCTACCCTGAGCAGCCGGGTGATATCGGTTGGCGTATTATGTTTATCGTCGGCCTGGTACTCGGTGGGTTTATCTACCAATGGCTGGGACTCGGTGCCGGTGTGGCACATATCACAGCACAGGTAGGCACCCCGCTACTGATTGTGGCGGGGTTGCTGGTAGGCATTGGCACCCAGATCGGCACTGGCTGTACCAGTGGGCATGGCATCTGTGGCCTGGCCCGGCGCAGCCCCCGGTCGCTGGTGGCAACCCTCTGTTTTATGGGCAGCGCCATTGTCACTGTTTTTATCACACGCCATCTGCTGGGAGGCTAACCGATGACTGCCATGATACGTCTCGTGATCGCGCTGGCTGCCGGCACGCTGTTTGGTTTTGGCTTATCCGTCGCCCAGATGATTGACCCAGCCAAAGTGCTTAACTTTCTCGACATCACCGGTAACTGGGACCCCTCGCTAGCTTTTGTGATGGCCGGGGGGTTGTTGGTTAACGCTCTGCTGACGCCATTGATTCTTCAACGCAGCAAACCCTTATTTGCCGAATTTTTTCGTTTACCCGGCAAACTAGAGGTCGACAGCCGTATCATTATGGGCGGTATCATTTTTGGCATAGGTTGGGGGATTGCCGGTTATTGTCCAGGGCCGATGATCACATCTCTGAGCTTTGCCAACATGGATATTCTGACCGTGTTTGCCGCCTTTGTCGTTGGCACCTTGATCAGTCGCTGGGTGATAGCACATCGCAACCCATCTTGACACTTTACGGGCGCGCGGTGGCAGAACGAAGCACCTGCCGCCCTGTGAGTTGATCAATATACAAATTTCAGATTACTATATTAGCTAAAGTAATATTAAAATTTTCCGATGTATAAGACATAACACAATCAGGCAACTTTGGTTGTGACTTCCAACAGTTAAACAATCAATTTAAATATAAAAAGCTGAGTATTCCAGGCATGGCCGAACTACAGCAGTACAGCTTGCCCCACTTGCTGGTGATAGAGGATGACCGTGTCTGCCTGACAGCTCTGTCACAGATGCTTCACAGCAATGGCTTTGAGATCTCTTTGGCCACCACGGGTGACACCGCGCTCAGTCTGTTTGACCAGCATTTCGACCTGATTCTACTCGACCTCAATTTACCGGATATGACCGGGCATGAGCTCCTCAGACAGATTAAAAAACATCCCCAGCTATCCGATGTTCCGGTGATTTGTGTTTCAGCCTCCGACCAATATCAGGATATCCAACTGATGTTTACCAATGGCGCGCTGGATTATGTGATCAAGCCCTACCATGAGCTGGTACTGATCTCGAAAATTCGCACGCTGATCGACCTTAAACGCAAAACTGAGTTACTCAACAAGCTGGCAGTCAAAGATGCTCTGACCGGGGTATATAACCGCCGTGCATTAGAGGAACGCCTGGTCAATGAATGGCGCCGTGCTATGCGCTACCGGCGGGAATTCAGTGTACTTATGGTGGATATGGATCACTTCAAACTGGTCAACGACCAATTAAGCCATAAAGCCGGTGATGAATACCTGATTTACGTCGCCAATATTCTGCAAAGCCACGCCCGTCGCCCGTCGGATGTTGTGGTGCGTTATGGCGGCGACGAGTTTGTGATATTACTGCCGGATACCATACTGGAAGATGCTATGACCATTGCGGAGCGCATCAGATTTGACATCAGCAACCTATGCCAAACCGCAGACCTGTTTAAACATACAAATATTCAGCCAAGTGCCACCATCGGCTGCGCCAGTAATACGCCTTCATTTGATTCATCCGGCTGGAATCTAATTGAAACCGCTGATGATTGCATGATGCAGGTTAAAAAGACCGGACAGCGCAACTTGGTATGCAGCGCCAGCAACGAAATAAAAACCGCCTGAGGCCTTACATTCCGCCAGCGGTAAGTTATTCTTTAGCCTGTTACGGCGTCCGTTTTATATAAAGGCCACTCATCAATGCGATCCATCACCCTGAAACGCTTTACCATTCTGGTGATTGTCCTGCCCGTAATGATGGTGCTTGTACTGGCTGCCCTGATTATTACCGGCCGGGTTACTCAAGATACCGTCAGCTCTAATCTTGAGCATAACCATCAATTAATCACAGCAACTGACCAACTGCTAATCCACCTGGTTGATGCCGAAACCGGCCAGCGCGGGTATTTGTTAACCCAGCGCTACAATTATCTCGAACCCTACCATAACGCCCTACAGCCAATTGAAAACACACTGACCACGCTGGATCAACTAACGGCGTCAGACGCCCTCCAGCAGCAACGCATGATCACTGTCAGGCAGCTCGTCACTGAGAAACTGACCGAACTGGAAAAAACCATTCGCCTGACACAACAACAAGACTACGATGCGGCAATGCAAATCGTTACGACCGACCAAGGCAAACGGGTAATGGACGCCCTGCGCCTTGAGCTGGGCCAGATACTCTATGCCAGTGAGCTACAACTGAAAGCGTCGCAGTCTAAGCTGCAAAACACCACGCGAGTAGAAACCGTATCTCTGTTGATCGTTACCGGTCTGTTGCTGACACTGCTGTTTATCTCTGCCAGACTGGTATCTCGACGTGTAATCAGCCCCATACAACAACTCACCGAGTCCAGCAGACTTCTCGCCGAAGGAAAAAATACAAAGCTGGAGCCCAGCACAGAGACCAGCGAAATTGGCCAGCTGTGGAACAGCTTTATCGATATGCAGCTACAACTGTCTGCGCGGCAACAGCAACTCGAAACCGCCAAGCTAGATGCTGAACAAGCCAATCAGGCCAAATCAGCTTTCATTGCCAATATGAGTCATGAAGTCCGCACACCGATGAACGGTATTCTCGGTATGCTGCAATTACTTAAAGATGCATCACTGGCACCCAGCCAGCAGGATTACGCCAACAAAGCATACCAAGCATCAGAACGGCTGCTGGCCATTTTGAATGATGTGCTGGACCTGTCACGTATTGAAGCCGGCAACCTGTCCCTCAGTTACGCGGAAACCGAGATCGAAACGTTGCTCCAGGACTCAGTGGATATTTTCGCGATACCCGCGGAGCAAAAACATATCGACCTGAGCATTTTTGTCGAACCCGGCATGCCCCTGAGTGTAATTTGCGATCCCCTGCGTCTCAGCCAGATTGTTACCAACCTGGTGGGTAACGCCATTAAGTTCACACCCGAGTACGGGCATGTCAGTGTCATGCTTTACTTCCGTCGCAATGATGACAACTGCCAACTGCTGATTAACGTCCGTGACAACGGGGTGGGGATGTCGCCCGAACAGTGTTCACGCGTGTTCAATGCATTTGAGCAGGCCGACTCCACCACCGCACGCCGTTATGGTGGATCAGGCCTCGGTTTGTCAATCAGTAAACGGCTCATAATGCTGATGGGTGGCAAAATTTCCGTCGACAGTTCGCTCAATCAGGGCAGCTGCTTCACCTTATCCGTCCCCGTAAAACTGCCTGACAACAGCCAGACGCTGGATGACCTTAACCTGTCAGACCTGCGCATGATGGTACTTAGTACAGAAGATACGCTGCCGAAAATGGTCAAACTGCACGCCCCACGCTGGCAGATAAAAACCGACTATGTCACTGATCTGGCGCAGCTGCATGCCCTGCCAGCCGAGACCTTGCAAAAGATTCAGGTACTATTGTTTGATATTGAAGATAAAACAGACAACGTCACCCAGAGTCCTGCATTAAAGTTGGAGCAAATTCAGCGCATATTACCGCAACGCCCCAAAATCATTATGCATGTGCCCGCGCTGCTATCCTCAGAGCTGCGCAGCAAGCTGAACAAACCCGGTGTGGAGCTGATCAGCAAACCGATGACGCCGTCACGACTGTATAACTGTCTGACATCAACATCCCATGGCCGACAAGCAGGTCAGGCGAACAAGGCAGCGGCAGGTATACATAACCTGTCTCACCTGCGCATACTCTCGGTGGATGATGTCACTCTGAATCATGACGTACTGGAAGGTATTCTGGACCACCTGCAAGTCAATATCACCCGCACCTTAAGCGGGGTCGAGGCACTGCAACACTTGCAGACCGCCAGTTTTGACCTGGTGCTAATGGATATACATATGGATGGCCTGGATGGCATGGAAACCACCCAACGCATACGGGCCATGCAAGATAAGCAGCAACCGGTTATTTTCGGCTTATCGGCTTCAGTCATGGAAGAGGACCGAGCAGCAGGCCTGGCAGCCGGTATGGATGACTATCTAATGAAGCCGTTTCAACTAACGGAGTTTATCGCCGCCCTGCAGCAGCACGGCCTGTATGACAAACCAAAAGCCGACCCGGCAAATATAACCGGACAAAATCTGGTATTTCCTCCCTGCATTGACTTTGACGATGCCATGGGCCGCTTTAATAACAACCCTGCACTGTTACAGAGCTGCCTGTTAAGTTTTGTTGATACCTTTGCCGAGTCCACCAAGGCCTACCGCTTCGCCCTCGCCGCCGCCGATAAAACCGGCATACAATCATTTCTGCGCAACCTTAAAACCAACGCCAGAAACATCTCAGACCATGTATTAGCCGTAGAAGCAGAGCGAATGGAACTTGAATTGGCAGAAGGTGAATTCCCCCATAGCCAAGGACTTTTGCTATTACTTGAAGACCACCTCAACCAGTTCCGCAGCATGGTGCCTGAGATAACAACCACCGCGTCTGAGCTACTTGAAGAGAAAGAACTCAACAATCTGATCAATCAGGCATTGGAACGCCTGAGTGGCCACCGCTATATCAGCCCCGTTATGCAAAATACGCTGACTTACAACCTTAGCCACAAAGGATTTGCAACTCAGGCTGCCGCCTTTGCTGCAGCACTGAAAGCCTTTGACTTATCACATGCACAATTGGTGCTTAGCAGCATCAAAAACAGCCAAACGGACTAAAAGCTGCCTACTTTAGTTTTAACCAGCTGAAATTCAAATAAAAATCAATTCAGACTTGGCGCTAGCCGCCGATAGCATGTGCACACAAGAGCTTAAGTTGAGTAGTCGTATGATAGGTTTATTGAACCGGTTATCCATGCGTTTGAAAGTATTTGGCCTATCAGGTCTGTTAATCGTACTTACACTGCTAATTGCCGCCACCGCCATCGTCAGCATGGATCGTATTAAACAAGAACTGACGTATATCTCGCATGAAGCGATTCCTGTTACTGAACAGCTAACCCACATAACGGTTTACCAGCTTGAACAGGAAATCCACTTTGAGCGCGCAATCCACCTACTCCCCAGCTTAAACAGTGAGCAGAGCTACCTCAGCCAGGCGCATAGCGAACGCCAGCAACATGAAGTGGCCCAGATTCAAGACCTGGGTACTCAGATCACCAAAATCGTCAATACGCTGCAACCCCAGGCCGAACAAGCCATCAAGAATGCCGCCACCCCGGAACAAGCTGAAAAAGTTAGCCAGATCATGGTGGCACTGACAGAATGGCGTACCGGGCAGTTAGCTCACCAGCAACAGCTCCTCCGTTTACTGCAAGCTCAATATGCACCAACCGACAATACGTTGATTCATGTCGAAGAAGAGGCTGATAAGCTGACAAAACAGCTTGAGGCCATCTTACTGACAGTGGAAACCCTGACCCACGATGCCACCGAAAGGGCACTGGAGCATGAACAGAATGCCCTGATTATCCTGGCCATCAGTGCGGCGGTTGCCACCCTTGTCGGTATTCTTATCAGCTCGACCATCGCGTCCAATATTGTGCGTCGCCTGGATGCCACCATCGCCACCATGCAAAGTATTGCCGAAGGTGACCTGACCCATACGGTGGATATCGATGGCAGCGACGAAATCTCTCACCTGCAAAATAACCTGGAACAGATGCGTACCCGGCTGCAGGTGATGATTCAAAACCTGGGGTCTGTGAGTGATCAGTTAAGTGCCACCTCAGAAGAGCTGGCCACCACCATGAACGTCACCAGCGGCCATATTTCGCAGCAGCAGCAGGAATCAGAAACCCTGTCTGCAGCAATGCATGAGATGAGCGCCACCGCCCACGAAATTGCCAACAACATTACGCTGGCAGCCGGATCAGTGCAGACCACACATGAAGAAGCCAATAGCGGTAACAGTGCACTGCAGGTAACCGTGAATGGCATTCGTTCGCTGGCGGCCGAACTGGAAAACTCCTCAGCCGTGGTTCGTGGCCTGGAAGAGAACACCGCCACCATCAACCGGGTGCTGCAGGTGATCACTGACATTGCCGAACAAACCAACCTGCTAGCACTGAATGCCGCCATTGAGGCAGCCCGCGCGGGTGACAGTGGCCGTGGCTTCTCGGTCGTGGCCGATGAGGTTCGTAACCTGGCAATTCGCACCCAGGACTCTGTCTCCGAGATCGGTCAGATCATCACGACTCTGCAACAAGGCTCAAAAAGTGCCGTACAAACCATGGAAGTCAGCCGGGAGCAGGCGCATAAACTGGTAGACGGTGCGTCAACTACCGAACAAAGCCTGATGCGTGTCACCGAACAGATGACCTCCATCACGGATATGTCGAACCAGATTGCCACCGCCTCTGAAGAGCAGAGCCATGTGGTAGAAGAGATGACCCGTAACCTGCAACACATCAACGACCTTGGCCATCAGAACTCTGCCAACGCTGAAGAAACCTGTCAGGCAGGCTTGGGCTTGGCCCAGATGGCAGAAGAATTGAACCAGAATATCCGTCAGTTCAAAATCTGACTGGCCTGTTCAGCCATAAGCACACAAAGCGAACACTCCAGGGGCGAGGAGCGTTCGCTTTAAACAGGATCGGCAGGCCTCCCGGTATGGTTTCAGCACAATGGCACAGTACAGTTACTTACGGGGAAGCCAGCCGAATTAGAACAAGGTCAACAATCTTAAGTTGAGCCGAGTATTTTCTTTAAACCCATTATCCACTGAAATGTCATTGCCATAGGTCGCCAGCAACTGTGTGGTTGGCGTAAAGAACCAACCAAAACCTAGTTGGTATTTCGTGATTTCAGCGGCATCATCATTATCGATACCCTCGACAGACGTCTCGCCAAGCCAGGACTTTGAAATCCCTGCACGCAGATCAAACGTAGGGGTAATGTTGTAACGAAGATACGCTTGTATCTGATAGCTGGCATCCTGTTCCAGGGTCAATTTATCAGCGGTAAAATCATCGTTATCACCATAAAAAGTGACATCACCAATCAAATCCAGTGTGGTTTTCTCACCTAAGCCCTTGATATACCCCGCCTGCATTGTCAGCTTGTAACGGTTTTCACCAAGATTTAATGCGTCGCTCTTGTCATAGCTTCCGGTGGGCAAATACAGGAAAGGGGTGATACCAAAATATTCTCTTTCTTCAGGTTTGTTCACCAGCCATACCGTAGCTGCCAGAATCAGATCACCGAAACCGTCAGTTTCACCCAGACCGGCCAGATCCCCTTTGGCTTCCAGCTTACCGAATGGCAGCAGAAACTGAGGGTCGACAATATAATCACCCAACTTGGTGTAATACACCCCCCTAAGTATTCCGACCTCGGAGTCCAGGCTGTAATCCCCGGCAACCTTATCATTACCGACCTGCAGACTATCTCGTTCAGCATATTGCCCATACAGGGCAAACAAACGGGTTCCTTCCGGCAAGGCGGTATAATCACCCGCATCCACATCCAATGCATGGGCTGGCAATGCGGTGGTGATCGCAGCTGCAACTGTCAGAGCCTTGAGGCCTGACCAGACAGGGTAAGATTTTGGCATTTGTTTCTCCTTATAGTTGTTATGTTGTGCCGATAGCTATCAGCAAGACATGTGCCAGCTCAGGAGAAACTTAATAAGCATTTGTTTTTTAAAAGAATTAAATAATATTAGAGTAAAAAAACGGGCGTCTCAGTCTCAATCTGAGACCGTTGATTTCTCAATCTGAAACTGACGGTTCAACTACGAAAATCATCCAGTTTCAAACCATAACTGCGGATTTTTCGGTACAGCGTTGCCCGGCTCAGACCCAGCGCCAAGGCGACCTCTGGCACCTGCCCCTGATGCCGGTTCAGAGCATTCAGAATCAGACCCCGCTCCACCTCCGGCAGGGTTCCCTGCTGTGGCTGGGAAACCGTTTCGGAAAAGATCTCTTCCGGCAGGTCGCTAACGGCGATCTGCGATTTATGCCGACAGAACACCCGCAGTACCCGCAGGCTATTGATCAGTTCTCGCACGTTGCCCGGCCAGGTATATGCACACAAACATGCCATGGCGTCAGCTGTCAGAGTGGATTCGGTCAAAACCTGCCCTGCCAAGGTATTGACCAACTTTGGCAATTGACTGCGCAGACGCAATGGCGGCAGATGCAAGTTCAGTCCTTTGATACGGTAATACAGATCCTGACGAAACTCCCCCTGGTGTACCGCATCCGGCAGATCCCTGTGACTGGCCGCCAGTAACCGGAACCGACTGATCCGGCTACGCTCACCTCCCAGGCGGTTGACTTCACCAGTTTCCAGCACCCGCAACAGCCTCGCCTGCAGTGTCAGCGGCATATCGCCGATCTCGTCCAGAAACAGCACACCTTTATCAGCCTGTTCTATTTTACCCCGGGCACCCCCACGGCGGGCACCGGTAAAGGCTCCCTCTTCATAACCGAACAACTCACTTTCAATCAGGCTTTCCGGAATCGCGGCACAGTTCAGGGCTATGAAACGTCCACTCAGGCCACTCTGCTGATACAGGGTTCGCGCCAAGACCTCTTTGCCGGTGCCCGTTTCTCCACTGATCAGTACCGGAAGATCTGCTTCCAAGGCAGCCAGCGCCTTGGATAACTGCCGATCAATGCTGGGATCACCGAACTCCGGCACCGACGGCCGTACCGCTTTTGCCGATATATTCAGCGGTAGCAAATCAGCCTGACAACGCCTGGCAATAACATCCAAACCGGAGTGCAGTCGCAGCACCTGTGTACAGCCACCTGGGGCAATTCCGGCACAGTCGCTGAAGGACTGTTCAAAGATATCCTCAAACTGCACCGGGCCACTCATCCGCTCCAGTTCCAACCAGCACTGGGCCTGATAACAGGCTGACTGTAACCGGCCATCCTGGTCAAAACTCAACAACACACCGCTACTGCTACTATCCTGCACAGCAACGGGCAAACCACTGAGGTTCAATTCCAGAGAAAGAAAACCCGGCTGGCGGAAAAACAACTGCCGCTCCACCTGTCGAGCAATGTTGCGGGCAATATGTCTGGCACCATAGTCCGGCCGGTCTGAACAACGGGACAGATCCACTGTACCCAGTACCTCACCCCTTTGGTTCAGTACGGGTGCTGCAGCACACTGAAAGCCGGTAATCGCTTCAACATAATGTTCACCACCGAGGATACTGACCTCACGCCGGAAATTGATGGCACAGCCCATTGCATTGGTACCAATACTCTCTTCGGCAAAACTGATACCGGGCCGAAAGGTATGCCGGGTATCACGGTCATGCCGGCTGAGCTCTCCCTGAATAGTCAGTGCGATGCCCCTATCATTGGTCAGTACCACCAGATAACCGGCGTTCTCAATCAAGCGGTGATACTGCGGCAGCACCTGGCTGAAACAATCGATCAGCTGCCGGTCCTGATCCTGTATACGGCTCAGTTCGGTTCGGTTCAGCGGTGTAAAATCAAGCTGTTCCCGGTGTCCTAGCCCCATCCCCTGACAGCGCTGCCAAGAATTCCGCACCAGCTCATCCAACTTAACTTCCGGGTTTTGGTCTTCAAAAAACTGCTGCCGGGTACGACTGATATTACGATTAAAATCCAACAGGCCCCTACTCATCACTCACCCCCCGGGATCAATCCCAACTCACGTTGCACATCAGCATGTAACCAGCGCCATAGACGGTTTTGATCAGTGCCGGCCGGTCCGGATAGATATCCAGCTTTTTCCTCAGCCGAGACATACGCACATCAATGCTGCGGTCGTAAGGTATGATGTTGTCACCCAGCAACTGATCACGGGACAGAATCTGATAGGGGTGTTGCAACAATGAGAGCAGCATGTCGCCTTCCGCCCGGCTCAGGGTCTCTTCATTTTCAAACTCACTGTAGAGTGCCAGGGATTCGGGGTAGAAGGTCCAGCCGGAAAAATGTGCACAGCGGGTTTTCTCCACTGCCGGTTTCCCCGCCAGGTGCATACGGCGTAACAGACTCTGTACCCGGGCTACCAGCTCGCGTGGTTCGAACGGTTTGGTCAGGTAATCATCGGCACCAAGTTCCAATCCCAACACCCGGTCGGTCAGGGCGTCTCGCCCAGATACAATAATGATGCCGATCTGCTGATACTGCAGCTGTTTGACCAGCTCAATGCCATCCATATCCGGCAAGTTAAGATCAACCAGACAAAGTGCCGGTTTTTCCTGCTCCAGGCTTGCCACAGCACTGCTGCCATCAGCAAAATAGCGGGTATCAAAATGGTAGCTGCCTAAGCTGGAACAGATAAGATTCCCTAGATCTGATTCATCTTCAATCACATAAATCAGTGCTTTTTTAGTCATGTTGTGCCCCTGATTCATGTATCAGGCTGCTGCTGATCGCCTTGGTCAGACTGTCAGCAGTAAAGGGTTTCTGCAGTAGGCTATAGGTGAAACTTTTCTCCGGCGGCGGTTCACTGTAACCGGTCATCAGTACGGCAAAGGCTTGCGGGAAAAGCTGCTTCACCCGCTCCGCCACAGCATAACCGTCACTCTCTCCTGGCATTACCACATCGGATACTACCCCGGCCAAATCAGCAATATCCCCAGACAGAATCTGCAGGGCCTCATCTGCCGTACCGGCTTCCAACACGGTAAAATTCTGTGTCAGCAGTTGTTTGCGGACCACCCGTCGCACATCAGGATTGTCCTCCACCAACAGCACCAGCGAACTGGCGAGCATCCGCTCAGTGAGGGATGGCGTCGCTTCGACGCCACTCCCCTCTGCCATCAGATTATCAGCCGCAACCGGTAACAGCAGTTCCACACTGGCACCACCGCCAATACGATTTTGTAACCGGATATACCCCTGAGACTGTTTCACAAAGCCGTACACCATGCTTAGACCAAGCCCGGAACCCGCACCGGTGGATTTGGTGGTAAAGAAGGGTTCAAAGGCCTTATGCAGTGCATCTTCAGAAAAACCTTCCCCGGTATCAATGACCTGAATATGCAGGTAATCCCCCGCAGGAACCGGCTCATCATAGTCGGTCAGTTCCGGCATGCTGTCGGTGCAGCGCAGCCCCCTAACCTGCAGACAAAGCTCGCCGCCAGCAGGCATGGCATCTGCGGAATTCAGCGCCAGATTGACCAGAGCATCCTCCATCTGGGCAGCATCCAAATAGATGTTTGGTGCATCATCGGCAACCTGGGTAGTCAGTCTGACATTCTCCGGCAGCGGTGCAGACAACAGTTCCGCCAGATCGCTGATCAGTTCCTGTGGTCGAATATGGGCCGGCGTCAGCGGCTGACGCCGGGAGAACGCCAATAACCTGCGCGTCATATCAGCCCCCCGGCGGGTAGCACGGATCGCCGGAGTCAGATTGCTGTTCAGCTCGGCCGGTAGCTGCGGATAATTCTGCAGTTCCAGCAAATTACCGAGGATAATCGTCAGCAGGTTATTAAAATCATGCGCCAGGCCACCAGACATCTGGCCGACGGCTTTCATCTTGCTGGCTTCGGCAAGACGACGTTCGGTCTCGCGTTCGTTGGTGATATCAATCGATAGATTAAGCAGACCGACCACCTCGCCCTGCTCGTTATTGAATGGCAATACGGTGCGGCGAGTAAGAATCTCCCGTCCGCGAAACCGAATCGGGTACTCGTATACCACCCGCTCACCCTGCAAGGCACGATCGATATACGGTTTGATGTCCCGGTACATCACATCACCGATTACCTGAAACAACGACTGGCCAACAATGCTGCGCTTGTCTTCACCGAACATTTCCAGGTATTCCCGGTTGGCGAACACAAAACATTGATCCTGATCCATATAGGCTACCTGCGCCGGCAACGCATTCAGAATCAGTCGCTGCCGCTCCTCTACCGCCCGCAGCTCGCTCTGGGTTTTCTGCAGCGACCGCACGGCCCTCAGCAGCTGAGCGTTGCTCTCTGACAGTTCACTGGTACGCTCCTTCACTCGGGAGTTCAACGAGGTGATGTTGTCCCGCAACCGATCTACCATGTAGTCGAACGATTCCGCCAGGGTACCCAGTTCATCGTTACGCCGGATGCCGGTTTTTGCCGTCAGGTTGCCTCGGCTAATACGGTAGGCGGTCAGGGACAGTTTGCGCAATGGCGCCGTGATCCACTCGGCAAAAAAGAATGCTGCCAGCACTCCGGCCAACAGCCCAAAAAAACCAATCGCCATAATCCGCTGGCTCAGCTGTACCGAGCTGGCTTTCAGATCATCCAGATACACCGACGAACTGATATACCAGTCAAAACCGGACAGATGCCGCACCAGCGAGAGTTTTTCATAGACATAGTTACCTTGATCATCTGGTCGGTCCCATTTGTAAAACAGCTCTTCACCGGTATCTGCGACCGCCATCAAATCCTGATAGATTGGATGTCCGGTGACCGGATTCAGCTGGTTTATAAAATTCTTACCGTGGATATTCGGGTTGGGGTGAAACAGCATATTGCCTTGTGAATCGAAGATATACAGATAGCCATTATTGGCGATTTTGATGTTCTTCAGGGCATTGCTGATTGCCGCCACCGCCTTCTGTTTCTGCTGCCGGATCTCCCGCTCTACATCATCGATATACACCCCAGCTCCGACCACAAACCCCCATTGCGGAAAGTTTTTCACATAGGAGTACTTATCGATGACCTCAGTGTCTTCCAGCCGATACCACTGGTATTTGTAAAACCCCTCGCCTTCATCCAGCGCCAGCTGCACCAGCTTTTCAGTAAACTGGCTGACAGACGGGTCAGCCTTATTACGCATATCCCGGTCATGGAACCGGGATGAAGGGTGCGCCAGTATCCGGTTGTTGTAATCCACGACCCACACATAGTCGTCATGGCCAAACTTGAACTCGCGCAGATGACTGAAAACTTCCGGCCAGATCTGCTGGTCAGTTTTGCCCTCAGCCCGCTCCTCCCGCAGAGACGCCCGGATATGATTTTCCGACAGCTCGACAATCGAACGCAAACGCTGCTCGTGATAGCCCAGGGTGCGCTCAATATAGGTTTCGGTATTGAAGTAGATGCGGTTGGCCAGATCGTAAACAATATTCAGCACCTGCCGGTTGGCATGCAGCTCAAGGCCGAAAACGTTGTTCTTGATGAGGGGCACCGAGAACATATAAATCGAACCGAAAATGCTGCCCACCAGGATCAACAGCATCAGGAATAGTCGCAGGGTTATCGGGGAGATCTGAGACATGGGCGGCATAGTTATAGTTATATGTCACTGAATGTAGCATAAAGTCCAGTGCCCGCCTGCCACTTGTTACATTTCGTTAGAATTGCCAAATAGTTGCGCAAAGATTACTGCGTATCGTCTCTTCACATAACAACAAGATCTGAAGCAGAAGTGCTGCTTCTAACTGTGAAGAGAATAACAATCATGTCCCAGTCGAATCAGGATTTCATTCTTGAAACCCGTAATCTGACCAAGGCGTTCAAAGGTTTTACCGCCGTGGATGACGTCAACCTGCAGATTACCCGCGGCCATATCCATGCGCTGATCGGCCCCAACGGCGCCGGTAAAACCACGGTATTCAATCTGCTGACCAAGTTCCTGCAGCCAACCTCCGGCAGCATACATTTTAACGGTCGTGACATTACCACCATGGAGCCCGCCGCCATTGCCCGGCTTGGCGTGATCCGCTCTTTCCAGATCTCTGCCGTGTTTCCCCACCTCTCGGTGCTGGAAAACGTACGTATCGCCCTGCAGCGCAAAGAGGGCAACAGCTTCCATTTTTGGCGCTCAGACCGGGTACTCGACCGGCTTAACAGTCGCGCTCTGGAGCTACTGGACTCGGTCGGTCTGGCGGATTTTGCCCACAGCAAGACACTTGACCTGCCCTACGGCCGCAAACGGGCACTGGAAATTGCCACCACCCTGGCACTTGAACCAGAGCTGATGCTGCTGGATGAGCCAACCCAGGGCATGGGGCATGAGGATGTAGGGATGATCACCGACCTGATCAAACAGGTCTCGCACAACCGCACCATTCTGATGGTGGAGCACAACCTGCACGTGGTATCTCGACTGGCGGACCGCATTACCGTCTTGCAGCGCGGCGCTATTCTCACCGAAGGCGACTACGCCACCGTTTCCGCCGACCCTCAGGTACGCGAGGCCTACATGGGCACCGAGGCTGATGAAGTGAGGGCCGTATCATGAGCCATAACCATCGCGAGAAGCTGCGCATTGAGAACCTACACGCTTTCTATGGTGAATCCCATATCCTGCACGGCATCGACCTATCCGTGATGCAGGGGGAACTGGTCACCCTACTGGGACGTAATGGTTCCGGCCGGTCCACCACCCTGAAATCAATCATGAACCTGGTCGGCAAGCGCACCGGGCGGATCGTGGTCAACGGCAACGACACCATGAATCTACCGGCTCACCGGATCGCCCACCTGGGATTGGGTTTCTGTCCCGAGGAGCGTGGCATCTTTTCCAGCCTGAATGTGGAAGAGAATCTGATGCTGCCACCGGAGGTACGCTCCGATGGCGTATCGGTGGAAGAGATCTACCAGATGTTTCCTAACCTCTACGAACGCCGCTTCAGCCAGGGCACACGCCTGTCCGGCGGTGAGCAACAGATGCTGGCACTGGCCCGCATCCTGCGCAGTGGTGCCAACATCCTGTTGCTGGACGAGATCACCGAAGGCCTGGCACCAGTGATTGTGCAGAAGCTGGCCGAAGTCCTGACCCAGCTGAAGCAACGAGGCCTGACCATTCTGCTGGTAGAGCAGAACTTCCGCTTCGCGGCACCCATTGCCGACCGGCATTACGTGATGGAACACGGCCATATAGTGGAAGAGATATCCGCCCACGAGCTGGCCGCAAAAACCGAATTACTGAACACCTACCTCGGAGTCTAACCGGGGCCAATATCTGCTTTGAGAAGCCATAACAATAAACATCCACTCGGAGATATGAAGATGAGAACCCTGCACAAGCGCATCCTTACTGCAATGATGGCCAGCACACTGGTCGGCAGCACCTTGGCCGCCACCGATGGTAAAGTGAAGCTCGGCGTTCTGGCTGATATGGGCGGCACCTATGCCGATCTATGCGGTCCCGGTTGTGTCACCGCCACCGAAATGGCCATTGAGGATTTCGGCGGTCAGGTACTGGGCAAACCGATTGAGCTGGTCACCGCCGACTCCCAGCTGAAGCCGGATATTGCCTCTGCCATCGCCCGCAAATGGGTAGAAAGTGAAGCGGTAGATACCATTGGCGGTCTGGTTTCCTCTGCCGTCACCGGTGCTGTCACCCAGGTCACCAATGCCAGCAAGAATATCACCCTGATCACCGGTTCAGCCTCAAACGCCTTTACCACCAAGTCCTGCTCGCCCTATATCGCCCACTGGACTTATAACGTGGTCGCTCTGGCCAACGGCACCGTGAAATACATGGTGAATGACGGCAAGAAAAAATGGTTTTTCATCACCGCCGACTACGCTTTCGGCCACGCACTGGAGAGCGTATCCAGCAATGTCATCAAAGAAAACGGTGGTGAAGTGGTTGGCAGCGTCCGCGCGCCGCTGGGTACCACCGACTTCTCTTCTTACGTATTGCAGGCTCAGTCCTCCGGCGCGGATGTAGTCGCTCTGGCTAACGCCGGTAACGACACCGTCAATGCTCTGAACGCCGCTGCCGAATTCGGCCTGACCGAATCCATGGACGTGGCCGGTCTGCTGGTATTCACTCCGAACGCCCAGGCAATGGACCCTAATACTGCCGGCGGCATGCGCCTGACTACCGGTTTTTACTGGGATATGGATGACAACGCCCGGGAGTGGAGCCAGCGTTTTGAAGCCCGACACGGCGCTATCCCATCCATGGCACACGCCGGTGCCTACTCGGCCACCCTGCATTACCTGAATGCTGTCAAGGCTGTCGGCACCGATGATCCGGATGCGGTAATGAAACAGATGAAGGCGACCAGCCCAGATGACTTTTTTGCCCGTAACGCCACCCTGCGTGCCGACGGCCGTATGGTGCACGACATGCTACTGGTAGAGATCAAAAAACCGGCCGAGCGTAACAGCGATAAAGACATCTACAAGATCATCAAGGTGATTCCGGGAGATCAGGCCTACAACCCGATAACCGAGGCATGCAACTTCTCCTCTTAAACCCAGCGGGGAGCCACGTGCTCCCCTGTTACTCGCGCAAGGTAGTTGAACCGCTATGGCAACTTTATTCGATATCAACCTGTTTGCCCTGTTCGGCCAGTTGCTGATCGGGCTGATTAACGGCTCCTTCTATGCCCTGCTCAGTCTTGGTCTGGCGATCATCTTCGGGCTGCTGAAAATCATTAACTTTGCCCAGGGTGCCATGTACATGCTGGGGGCTTTTGCCGCCCTGTTGGGACTGGAATACCTGGGACTCAACTACTGGTTCGCCCTGATTCTGGTACCCCTGGCCGTAGGTCTGATCGGCATTTTGATGCAACGTTTTCTGATCCGACCTATCGCCAACGAGGATCATCTGTACAGTCTGCTGCTGACCTTCGGCCTGGCACTGATGATTCAGGGCATCTTTACCCATTTATTCGGTTCTTCAGGACAAGCCTATGCCATTCCTGAAGCCCTGAAAGGCGGTACCAAGCTGCCTTTCATGTACCTGCCCAACTACCGCGCCTGGATCATCCTGGTCTCCGTAGTGGTCTGTGCCGGCACCTGGTGGATGATTGAAAAAACCAAACTGGGTGCCTATCTGCGGGCGGGAACAGAAAACCCGCAACTGCTTCAGGCATTCGGTATCAACGTACCACTGATCGTCACCCTGACCTTTGGTTTCGGTGTAGCACTGGCAGGACTGGCTGGCGTGCTGGCCGCTCCAGTGTACTCAGTTTCACCGGATATGGGCTCCAACATATTAATTGTGGTGTTCGCCATTGTTGTGATCGGCGGCATGGGCTCCATCGGTGGTGCCATTTTCACCGGACTGGGCATGGGTGTGGTGGAAGGTCTGACCAAATATTTCTACCCGGAAGCCTCCACCACCGTAATCTTTTTGGTGATGGTGATTGTGCTGCTGCTGAAACCGGCCGGCCTGTTCGGCAAAGCGGCCTGAGGACACAACGATGAAAAAAATGACCCTCTTTATTCTTCTGGCGCTGGCACTGCTGGCTCCGCTGGCGCTGTATCCGGTGTTTCTTGCCAAAATACTCTGCTTTGCACTGTTTGCTGCAGCTTTCAACCTGTTACTGGGTTTTGCCGGGCTGCTCTCTTTTGGCCATGCTGCATTTCTCGGCACCGGTGGTTACGTCACCGGCTGGCTCATGATCAACAGCGGCCTGACACCTGAACTGGCCATCATCGCTGGCACACTGGCGGGCGGCCTGCTGGGCGCGGTCTATGGCAAGCTGGCAGTGAAACGGGAAGGTATCTATTTCGCCATGGTCACCTTGGCGTTGGCTCAATTGATCTTCTTTCTTTATGTCCAGGCACCGTTCACCGGTGGCGAAGACGGCATGCAAGGGGTTCCACGTGGTGCACTGTTCGGTCTGATCGACCTGTCCAACAACACCGTGATGTATTACTTCGTGCTGGCCATTTTTATCTTCGGTTTCTGGCTGATTAACCGTACGGTGCACTCACCCTTCGGCCAAGTACTGAAAGCAATTCGGGAAAACGAAGACCGGGCTATCTCGCTGGGCTACAACGTACACCAATACAAATGGATCGCCTTTATTATTTCCGCTGCTCTGGCCAGTCTGGCCGGTGCCACCAAGTGCCTGGTATTTGAACTGGCATCCCTCACGGACGTGCACTGGCACATGTCCGGCGAAGTGATCCTGATGACGCTGGTCGGCGGGGTCGGCACCATCTTCGGGCCACTGGTCGGCGCTGGTGTTGTTGTCACCATGCAGAACTATCTGTCCGGTGGTGAGCTTGGCAACTATCTCCACATCATCATGGGCGCGGTATTCGTGATCTGCGTTCTAAGTTTCCGTAGCGGCATTGTCGGCCAGCTGGCCAAGTTCCGCCGTGACAATTTCTAAGCTTCAACGACGAGGGAATCACATGAATAATAACTCAGCCTTCGAGACCGACCTGGATCAGAACCAGGCCAACTATACCGCGCTGTCGCCACTCACCTATCTGGAGCGCGCCGCCACCGTTTATCCGGACCGAATCGCTACGATACACGGCGAAATCCGTCGCAGCTGGCGTGAGGTTTATCAGCGCTGCTGCCGTCTGGCCAGTGCTCTGCAACAGCTGGGCGTCAAAAAAGGTGAAGCGGTATCCATCATGGCCCCCAACTTGCCGGAACACTTTGAAACCCATTTTGGGGTCCCTATGAGCGGTGCTGTGCTCAACTCCATCAACATCCGGCTGGATGCCGAAGCAGTCGCCTTTATTTTGCGGCATGCCGACTGCAAGGTGCTGATTGTTGATCGTGAATTCAGCCAGGTTGCCAGTCAGGCGCTGGAACGACTGGACGACAAGCCCTACGTCATTGATATCGATGATCCTTACTACCGAGAAGGTGATCTGATCGGCACCACTGACTATGAAGCCTTTCTGGAGACCGGTGATGCTGGATTCATCTGGCCAAAAGTAAAAGATGAGTGGAACGCTATCACGCTGAACTATACCTCTGGTACCACCGGCGATCCCAAAGGGGTGGTCTACCACCATCGCGGTGCGTACCTAAATGCGGTCAGCAACGCCATATCTTGGGGGATGCAGCAGCACCCTGTATATCTCTGGACCCTGCCGATGTTCCATTGTAACGGCTGGTGTTTCCCCTGGACCATTGCTGCCATGGCCGGTGTCAGTGTCAGCCTGCGCCATGTTCGCGCTGATCATATTTTCCACCTGATCAAAACCGAGAAAGTTGGTTACTTCTGTGGCGCGCCTATCGTGTTGAACATGCTGAACTCTGCGGATGACAGCATGAAAACGGGTATCAAACACGAAGTCAAAGTGATGACCGCCGGCGCAGCGCCACCAGCTCCGGTAATTGCCGGTATGGAAAAACTGGGCTTCTCAGTGACCCACGTATACGGCCTGACCGAAACCTACGGCCCTTCCGTAGTCTGTGCCTGGCATGAAGCGTGGGACAACAAAACCCTGGAAGAGAAAGCCCGCCTCAAAGCCCGTCAGGGTGTGCGTGCGCCAATGCTGGATGGCCTGATGGTGGCTGATCCCGTAACCCTGCAGCCGGTTCCTCAAGACGGTAAAACCATGGGCGAGATCTTTATGCAGGGCAACCTGGTGATGAAAGGCTACCTGAAAAACCCGGAAACCACGGCCAAGGCATTCGACGGCGGCTGGTTCCACTCCGGCGACCTGGCTGTCTGGCATGCAGACGGTTACATCGAGATCAAGGACCGCTCCAAGGACATCATTATTTCCGGCGGTGAAAATATCTCCAGTATCGAGGTGGAAGATGTGCTCTATGGTCACCCGCTGATTCAGGAAGCGGCAGTAGTGGCGAAATCTGATGACAAATGGGGCGAGACGCCCTGTGCTTTTGTCGCCCTGAAAGACGGTGATAAAGAGGTCACCGCCGAGGAGATCATCAAATACTGCCGCGAGCACATGGCTCACTTCAAGGCACCGAAAAACGTGTTTTTCGGGCCGCTGCCAAAAACCTCAACCGGCAAGATCCAGAAGTTCCTGCTGCGTGATCGGGCCAACAATCCACAGGCTGAAACCAAATAACCCGTCCAAAAAATACAGAACCTCCGGCGCATGTCGACCGGGGGCACGTTAACGAGGTACCGTAATGAAAGCATTAGTCGCCGTTAAACGAGTCATCGACTACAACGTCAAAGTCCGGGTTAAAGCGGACCACAGTGATGTGGATCTGACCAACACCAAGCTGTCGATCAATCCATTCTGTGAGATCGCGGTTGAAGAGGCGGTACGCCTGAAAGAAGCCGGTATTGTCAGTGAAATTTTGGTTGTGTCTGTAGGCCCGAAAGCCTGTCAGGAACAGATTCGCTATGCTATGGCACTGGGCGCCGACCGCGGTATTCAGGTAGAAACCGACACCGCTCCCTCTTCACTGGATGTAGCCCGCATCCTCGCCAAAGTGAATGAAGCCGAACAGGCCGACCTGTTCCTGCTGGGCAAGCAGGCGATCGATTCCGACAACAACCAGACCGGCCAGATGCTGGCGGCGCTGCTCGACTGTCCACAGGCCACCTTTGCCTCCGAGGTAAAAATCGCCGCAGGCAAAGCCCAAGTGACCCGCGAAGTAGATGGTGGCCTGCTGACGCTGGAACTGGACCTGCCAGCCGTGATAACCACCGACCTGCGTCTGAACGAACCCCGTTTTGCTGCCCTGCCGAAAATCATGCAGGCCAAGCGCAAACCGCTGGCTGTGAAAACCCTGGAAGAACTTGCTATCAGCCTGAGCAACAACCTTGAGCTGCTGGGTGTTGAGCCACCAGCCGAACGTCAGGCAGGTATCAAGGTGGCAACAGTGGATGAGCTGCTGGACAAACTGCGCAACGAAGCACAGGTCATTTAAGGAGGCCGACATGAAAACCCTGATTATTGCAGAACACGACAACCAGACACTGAAGGGTGCCACCCTGTCCGCCCTGAGTGCGGCCTCCCAATTGAATCAGCCGACCGATCTGCTGATTGCCGGCCAGGGTATTGATGCCCTGTGTGACAGTGCGACCCGACTGACCGGCTTAAACCAGGTACTGAAAATCGACAATAGCGCACTGGAGCACCCTCTGGCGGAACTGATCGCGCCACTGGTCCACCAACTGAGCGGGGCATACAGCCATATCCTGCTGACCTCTACCTCCTTCGGTAAAGATCTAGCACCGCGCATCGCTGCCCTGTGTGGTGTCAACCAGATCTCTGACATTATTACCATCATGGCCCCGGATACCTTTAAACGCCCGATCTATGCCGGCAACGCCATCGCCACGGTAAAAAGCCGTGAAAGCAGGCTGGTCATTACCCTGCGCAGCACGGCGTTTGCACCACTGAACAGCGAAGCTGGCAGTGCCTCCGTGACCACCCCGACAGTTGATCTACCCGAAGCCAAAGTCCGCTTTATCCGCCAGAGTGTAAGCGCGTCCGACCGGCCTGAGCTGAGCAGTGCCGAGATTGTAGTATCCGGTGGCCGCGCCCTTGGCTCCAAAGAAAACTTTGACCTGATCTATCAACTGGCGGACACATTGGGCGCTGCGGTGGGTGCATCCCGCGCCGCCGTGGACAGCGGCTATGTCGCCAACGACCTGCAGGTTGGTCAGACCGGTCAGATGGTGGCTCCGAAGCTGTACATAGCCGTGGGAATTTCCGGCGCTATTCAACACCTAGCCGGCATGAAGGAGTCCGGCACCATCGTGGCCATCAACAAGGACGAGGAAGCACCAATTTTCGGCGTGGCCGATTATGGCCTGGTGGGTGATCTGTTCGACCTTGTGCCGGAGCTGACCAGCAAGCTCTGAGCATCCCGATAAGCTTTTGGTGGCGCGCCGGCAATCTGTGCCGTCTGGGCCGGCACGCCGCCTTTTTTCGCTGCCACAGGCAGGACTGAGAGACAAATATGAGCATCTACAACGCCCCTCTGCAAGACACCCGTTTTGTGCTGGAACAATTGGTCGAACTGGATCGGCTTTGTGCCGAATTGCAACTGGATGAAATCAACACTGAGCTGGCGAATGTGATTGTCGAAGAAGCCGGCAAACTGGCCAGTGATGTACTGGCCCCCCTGAACAGCCAGGGCGATAAAAACGGTACCCGGCTGGAAGATGGCAAGGTACTGGAAAGTGCCGGTTTTGCCGAGGCTTATCAGCAGTTTATGGAAAACGGCTGGGCCACCCTCACCGCGCCTTTAGCATTTGGCGGCCAGGGGCTGCCCAATGTAATCGGTACCGCAGTCAATGAACTGTGGCACGCTGCCAATATGTCATTCGCCCTCTGTCCGATGCTGAGCCAGGGAGCTGTGGAAGCACTGATTGCCCATGGCAGTGAAACACTGCAGCAGCAATACCTGCCCCGGCTGATCAGCGGCGAGTGGACCGGCACCATGAACCTGACCGAACCCAACGCCGGGTCTGATCTGGCTGCGGTGGCCGCCAGGGCGGTACCTGAAGCTGATTACTACCGGATCAGCGGACAAAAAATCTTTATCACCTGGGGCGATCACCAGATGACACCGAATATCGTGCATCTGGTACTGGCACGCCTGCCGGACGCACCAGCCGGAGTTAAAGGGATCTCCCTGTTTATCGTGCCCAAGTTTCTGCTGGACGACAATGGTGAACCGGGTGAGCTGAATGATGCCCACTGTATCTCGCTGGAACATAAGATGGGCATCCACGCCAGTCCTACCTGCACCATGAGCTTTGGTGATAATGGCGGTGCCATCGGTTATCTGGTGGGCGAAGCCAACAAAGGCCTCAGCTACATGTTCACTATGATGAACCATGCCCGCCAGAGCGTTGGTCTACAGGGTCTGTCGATATCAGAACGGGCTTATCAGCAGGCGCTGTTATTCTCTCAAGAACGCCTGCAGGGCAACCGACCTGACGGCAGCAAAATACCAATTATTGAACATGCTGATGTACGCCGCATGCTGATGGCCATGAAGTCCGGTTGTGAAGCGATGCGAGCACTGGCGCTGATCGCCGCCGCAGAGGTCGACCTCAGTCACAGCAGTAATGACAGTGCTGCCAGAGCCAAACCGCGGGCGGAGCTGCTCACCCCGATTGTCAAAGGCTGGATGACTGAACTGGCACAAGAGCTCACCTCACTGAATATTCAGGTGCATGGCGGCATGGGTTTTGTGGAAGAAACCGGCGCCGCCCAGCACTACCGTGACGCCCGCATTCTGCCCATCTATGAAGGCACCACCGGCATTCAGGCACTGGATCTGATCGGCCGTAAAACCCTGTCGGATCAGGGTCAGGCACTTATCGACCTGCTGCAGGAGATGCTGACCACTGCAGAAATCCTGTCGGCTAGTGATAATAAAACGCTGCACCAGCTGGGGAGCAAATTGAGCAATGCCATCCAACAGGCTGAGGCGGCAAAAGCCTGGGTTCTGAGCAACGCTGGCAACCGTCAGCAGGCGGGCTGTGTCAGCTACGACTTCCTGATGCTGATGGGTTATCTGTGCGGTGGCTGGCTACTGGCCCGCTCCGCCCTGCAGGCTGCCGCGCTTGAGGCAACAGACAACGCGTACGGTGATGCTTTCCTGCAGGCAAAACAATCGATCGCTCTATTCTACGCTCAACACTACCTGCCTCGGGTCGGTCAACACGCCGAAATCCTTAGTAGCGGCCTGTCGGCAACCTTTGCCCTGACTGTGGAACAGCTCTGAGGACATCCTGATGGACTATGAAGTAATGCAATTTGATGTGCTGATTGTCGGTGCCGGGCCTGCAGGCCTCGCCGCCGCCTGTCGACTCAAACAACTGGCGAATGACAACGACCAGGCACTGAGTGTCTGTGTGGTAGAAAAAGGCTCTGAAGTCGGTGCCCATATTCTCTCCGGCGCGGTGATTGACCCCAAAGCACTAGAGGAACTCTTCCCTGACTGGCAGGAGCGGGGCGCACCCCTGACCACACCCGCCGCCACCGACCAGATCGTCCTGCTACGTAACGAAAAATCCGCTGTCACCCTGCCCAATTGGTTGGCGCCGAAAACCATGCACAATGACGGCTGTTATATCGCCAGTCTAGGTAATCTGTGCCGCTGGCTAGCGGAGCAGGCAGAGGCTCTGGGTGTAGAAATTTTCCCGGGTTTCCCAGCCGCCGAAGTGTTGTATGACGACAACAATCAGGTCAAGGGAGTGCTCACCGGCGAGATGGGCGTGAGTGCTGACCGTGAGCCGAAGGACGCCTATGTGCCCAGCATGGCGCTGGAGGCTAAATTCACGCTGTTTGCCGAAGGCTGTCGCGGCCATCTGGGCAAAGAGTTGATCAGTCATTATCAGCTGGATAAAGGGCGCGACCCGCAACATTATGCTATCGGCCTCAAAGAGCTGTGGGATATTGATCCGGCCAGACACCAGCCGGGGCTGGTGATTCATGGCAGTGGCTGGCCGCTGGAAGGTGATGCCAGCGGCGGATTCTTCCTCTACCATGCAGAAAACAATCAGGTAGCAGTGGGTCTGATCATCGACCTGAACTACAGCAACCCCTGGCTGAGCCCGTTCGAAGAGTTCCAGCGACTGAAACACCACCCATTGCTGGCACAGTATCTAGAAGGCGGCAAACGGGTTTCCTATGGTGCCAGAGCCATCACCAAAGGCGGCTTTAATGCCCTGCCGGAGATGACGTTTCCCGGCGGCCTGCTGATCGGCTGTGACGCCGGCACACTGAATTTTTCCCGCATCAAGGGCACCCATACCGCCATGAAATCCGGCATGCTGGCAGCAGAAGCGGTCATTGAAGCACTGCAGAATGATAGCGGTACCGCAACCGGCTACTGCCCGCGTTATCGTAATAGCTGGCTGTATGACGAGCTGTTCAGTTCACGTAACTTCGGCCCGGCTTTGCACCGCTTCGGCCCGCTGCTGGGGGGCGCATTCAATACACTGGATCAGAACATTTTCCGTGGTCGCCTGCCGCTGACTCTGCATGACGGCAATGAAGATCATGCCCAGATGCGTGAAGCCGCCGTCAGCAAGGCGATCTTTTATCCGAAGCCTGACGGCAGGCTGTCATTCGACAAGCTGTCCTCGGTGTACCTGTCCAATACCAACCATGAAGAAGATCAGCCCTGCCATCTGCAACTGGCGCAGCCCGAGCTACCGCTGACCGTCAACATCCCGCTGTATGAAGAACCGGCGCAGCGTTATTGTCCGGCCGGGGTGTATGAAGTGGTGGAGGAGGATCAGGGCAAGCGACTGCAGATCAATGCGCAGAACTGTCTGCACTGCAAAACCTGTGACATCAAGGACCCCAACCAGAATATCCGCTGGATCACGCCAGAGGGCGGTGGCGGTCCCAATTATCCGAATATGTAGCCACTCTGCTATGTAGCCCTTGGCACTGTAGTTCCACGCTGTACTTGTATATTTAACTCTGGCTCGGTGCCTTTTCGCCCTCCTTCTGGAGGGCTTTTTTTATCCAGTCGCAGTGGCGTCTTGGTCATTCAAGCAAACCACGCTCAAAGGCATACCGCGCCAGAGCAGCGGTAGTCTGCAGGTCCAGTTTCTGTTTAATATTCAGGCGGTGGGTTTCCACGGTTCTGACCGAGATCGACAATTGCCGGGCAATCTCTTTGTTGCTCAAGCCTTCGGCAATAGATTTCAGCACATCGTTTTCTCGCGGTGTCAGCAGGTCAGGTTTAGGCGCTGTCTCTGCCGGTTCCAAGGCAGCGGCATTAAACAGGGTTTGGGAGACACCAGAACTGAAATAGCTGGCACCGGTAGAGACCGTCTGGATGGCGTTGATCAGCTCCCGTGACGACACATCCTTTAAGACATAACCGCTGGCACCACAACGTACCAGTTTCATTATGTATTCGCGATCGTCATGCATGCTCAGAATCAGTACCTTGATCTGCGGAAGCTGCTCCCGAAAGCGTTCAGTCGCCTCAAACCCGTTCATAACCGGCATTGAGATATCCATCAACACCACATCGGGCTGCAGTTCCGCTGCCAGCTCGAGCGCTTGCTGGCCATTATTGGCCATACCCACGACCTGCACTGTTGCTTCCTGCTCCAGCCGGGCATTAATGCCATCCAGCACCAGCGGATGGTCATCCACCAACAGGATCCGAACTAACTCATCTGTCATTGATTCTGCCCCTTCATAACACGCTAAAACCAGCCCGCAATGTTGTACCCTGCCCGGGTTTGCTCTGTAGATGAAATACGCCACTCAGCAGCTCGGTACGTTCGCGCATATTCAACAGGCCAATGCCATCGCCTGAAGCTGCTGCGGACGAAAAACCCTGGCCGTTGTCTTTAATCTCCAGCCACACTTCACCGTCCTCCGGCCAGATGGTCAGGCTAACGTCAGTGGCACCGGAGTGACGCTCAATATTGGTCAGCGCCTCCTGTGCCATTCGATAGAGCGTGATCTCAATATCATCAGGTAGACGGGTATCAGGCAATACCAGTTTGACCCGAGGCGCGATATGCGTACGCAACGAAAAATCATTCAGCATACTTTGCAAGGCAGATTCCAGGCCCAGGTCATCCAGTAACATGGGACGCAGGTCATGGGATAGACGGCGCACCTCCTGAATTGTCTGGTCCAGCACCCGGTGCGCAGTTTCCAGGTCCTGAGTCGCCGAGTCCTGGCCGCCTTGCAGTTTTTCCAGCGCCAGCTCAATACGAAATTTAACCGACACCATCAACTGATTGATGCCATCATGCAGTTCACGGGCAAAGTTTCGCCGCTGGGCGACTTGAAACTGCACATAGCGGTGCGCCATATCCCGCAGGCTTTTGTCTGCCAGCTGCGTGGCATGGATATTAATAGCCACCCCGATCAGCGCGATGACAACCAATGTGGCAGCAAGAATCGCCAGCACCGTGAAAAAAGTATTGCGGATATTCTGGGTCACCTTTAAGCGGATAGACGCCACCTCTTTGGCGATATCATCAATGTACAACCCGGTACCCATCATCCAGTTAAATTTGGGAATCAACACCACATAGCTGAGTTTATCTTCAAGATCGCCACGGGAGGGCTTTTCCCACAGGTAACGGAAGAAACCGCCACCCTCACTCGCCAGCCGCAACAGGTTGCGAATCACATACCTGCCATCCCGGTCCTGCAGATCGTAGAGGTTAAGACCTACCAGCTCAGGTTGCACCGGATGCACCAGGTTGACGCCCTCTGCGGTATACATAAAGAAATAACCATCATCACCATAGTTCAGATTATTCAGGATACGCTTCAGTTCTGCTTCTGCTGCCGCATCGCCTGGTTCAGCATTCGCCACAACAGGGGCAATGGCATTCATAGCCATATCAACGTAATTCATCAGCTCATTACGCTTGGAACTCAGCAGGTTCTCCTCAAAAGTCTGGATCTCCTGCTCAGACAGATGCCGTGCCTGATTCATACTGATCATGGTCACTACCACCGTGACCAGCGTCAGCGGCAGAATCGCCAGCAACAGGATTTTGGTTCTTAACGAAGTGGCAATGTTGGACATCTTCTGCTGTCTTTTATTATCAGAGGCTGTTTTAGTCATTATATAGATTCACTGAGGAACCGGGTTATGCATCTTTGGCAACAGGCCGTCCAGATCAGACAGGCAGCCCTGAATAGTGGCGCCCTGCTCAGCCTACCCGCGACAAGCCTGGCACTCACCGAACACGGCCTTAACTGGGTGGTACGCATTCTGCAAACGCTGAAATTAAAAGAGACTCCGGCTGATACCAACAGCATCAGAAGCAACCCATTTTTACCGCCAGAACCTGCACTGACAGTGACGAAAATCGGCAACAGTCACCTGTGCGTACTCAACAAATACAATGTATTTGATCTGCACCTGTTATTGGTAACACCCACTTTTGTCCCCCAGTCTCAGGCGCTGGATCTGGCAGATTTCAGTGCCCTGTTTGCCTGCCTGCAACAGCAAGAGGCCCTGGCGTTTTATAACAGCGGCCCGATAGCAGGTGCCAGCCAGCCACATAAACATCTGCAACTTGTTGCGCTATCCGACAGCAACACCCTGCCTTTTGCACCACAGCTGACGGCCTTAAATGACCAAGTACCACGTCAGCTCAAGAACCTGCCGTTTACGCATGCAGCCGTCGCTCTGCCAACTGAGTTGTTTAACATGTCTGTCTCAGAAGCGGGTCAGCAATTGCTGCAGCTCTATGACCGCCTGCGCATGACACTGGGGATAGAGGTCAGCGAAAATGCAATAGAAAAGCCCTATAACCTGCTACTGACACGGCAGTGGCTGATGCTGGTGCCACGCCAGAGAGAAAGTGTTATGGGGATCTCGTTCAATGCCCTGGCGTTCACCGGATCACTGCTGGTGCAAGACCGGACTCAGGTAAAACAACTGCAGGACGCCGGACTGGCCAGCACCCTGCAGTTGATTAGTGGTTGATCAGGTCAGGCCATAGAAGCTTGGGAAGACCAAAATCGTAATCACCACTGCGACCTGCATCAGGATGAAAGGCACTACACCCCGGTATATATCCAGGGTTCTGACCTCAGGCGGAGAAACCCCTTTGAGATAGAACAGACTGAAACCAAAGGGCGGCGTCAGGAAACTGGTCTGCAGGTTCATGGCAATCAGAATCGCAAACCATACCGGCGCAATGCCCAACAGGTCTGCCACCGGCGCCAGAATCGGCACGATGATAAAGCTGATCTCAACAAAGTCGATAAAGAAGCCCAGAACCAGAATAGCCAGCATCGACAGCAGCAGGAAGCCTGTCGCGCCACCTGGCAAGTCAGACAAAATTTCCTCAACAATGTAATCCCCGCCGGTATAGGTAAATGCCATAGAGAACGCTGTAGCCCCGAGCAAAATGGCGAACACCATGGCCGTGACCTTAACCGTTTCTGTGGCAGACTCCATCACCATCTTCCAACTGAACTGACGATAGAGCAACGCCAGAACCAAAGCACCCACCCCCCCCAGCGCGGAAGACTCTGTCGGCGTCGCAATCCCCGCAAAGATAGAACCCAGTACCACCAAGATCAGTGCCAACGGCGGAATAATCGCGATCAGTGCTTTACGATACTGCTGTGCCTTGTTGGCCACATCATCATCCATCGGCATCGCAGGAGCAGCTTCAGGTTTGAGATAGGTATAGGCCAGAATATAGATGATATAGACACCAATCAGTACCGCTCCCGGTCCAATGGCTGCCTTAAACAGGTCTCCCACCGGAATCCCCAGTACATCCCCCAGAATAATCAAAATAATGGAGGGCGGAATAATCTGGCCCAGGGTGCCTGAAGCACAGATAGTGCCGCAGGCCAGCTTTTTGTCATAATTGTATTTCAGCATAACCGGTAGGGAGATCAGGCCCATAGCCACTACCGAAGCACCGACCACACCAGTTGACGCTGCCAGTAGCGCACCCACCAGCACGGTGGAGATTGCCAGACCACCTCGTACCCCGCCAAACAGTTTACCCATTGACTCCAACAGCTGTTCGGCCAGTTTGGTTTTCTGCAACACTAGGCCCATGAAAATAAACAGCGGCACTGCCATCAATACCGTATTTTCCATGATGCTCTGAATACGAAACGGCATGAAGGCGAAGATATCCGGGCCTTCGGCAAACACACCAAAAATCAGGGCAACACCACCAAAGGTAAATGCTACCGGAAAGCCCACCAGCAACAGCACGAGGGCAACAAAAAACATCACAATACCGATCATGTTTGTGCTCCTTACTGTTGTGGGGCTTCGTAATGGTCCTGCTGACGCAGACCAAGCAATACGTTAATTGACTTGACCAGCAAACCAATCCCGCTGATCAGCATCGCCAGAAAAGAGAAGGGAATCACAGCCTTGATAATCCAGCGGTAAGGCAAACCGCCCGGATCACCCGAGGTCTCGCCGAGGTTATAGGACTCCAGCGCAAAGTCGTAGCCATACCATGCAACCAGCCCACAGAAAGGCAACAGCAGAATCAGTGTCCCGCCAATATCCACCCAGGCTTGTTTTTTATCGCTCAAACGCTCATAAATCAGATCCACCCGGACATGGCCACCGGCGCGTAGGGTATAGGGAACACCCAATAGAAACACCGCAGCATACAGGTGCCATTCCAATTCTTGCATACCGATGGATACATCATTAAACGCATAACGCATCACAACATCGATAAACACGTTGAACAGCATCAGCACAAAGAGTACTGCGGAGATCTTCCCCAGTAGATCGGAAAACCGGTTGATAAAATCTTCCAGTCGCAACATCGACATCACCATTTCTGACGAGTTGTTAAAAAACGAACGGGAGGCTCTTGTGGAGCCTCCCGGATGCCTGATCAGCTTCAGTCAGACAGACTGTTGAGGTAAGCACGGTCTGAAATATCAGTCCAGGCACGGGCTTTCTGCATATACGCGGCCTGAGAGTCGAGAATTTTCTTGGCCATTGGGTCTTCTGCTGCTTTCTCAGCCAACAGCTCATCGTTGGCCTTACGCATAGCAGCAATTACATCTTTCGGGAAAGTTTTAACCTGAATATTCGGAAATTCCTGCTTCATGGTTGCCCAGTTTTCTGCAGAGTCGTGGTAGGACTGGGTGTACATATCATACGCAGCAGTACGCATGGAGATACGCAGAATCTCCTGCAGGTCAGCTGGCAATTTTTCCCAAACACGCGTGTTGATCAGGAACTGCAGTTCAGTTGCAGGCTCATGCCAACCGGTGTAGTAGTACGGTGAAATCTTGTGGAAACCCATACGCAGGTCAAGGGATGGACCTACCCATTCCAGCGCATCAATAGTACGGCGCTCAAGGGCAGTGTACAGCTCACCCGGGGCAATATTGGTGGGTTTTGCACCCAGTTTCGCCAGCACTTCCCCAGCAAAACCTGGAATACGCATTTTCAAGCCCTGCAGGTCTTCCAGAGAGTTAATCTCTTTCTGGAACCAGCCACCCATCTGGTTACCGGTGTTACCACCCGGGAATGAGAGCAGGCCAAATTCACCATAGACCTCATTCATCAGCTCCATACCGCCACCGTAATAGAACCAGCCGTACTGCTCAGGCGCAGTCATACCAAACGGCATAGTGGTGAAGTACAGGGTGTTAGGGACTTTACCCTTCCAGTAATAAGAGGCAGAGTGGCCCATGTCATATTGGCCGGAGCGCACCATATCAAACACACCAAACGCTGACTTATGCTTGTTGGCAGAGTCGATGGTGATCTTCAGGCGACCATTGGACATCTTTTCCGCCATCGCCGCCATGTTCTTGGTCGCATCACCAAATACAGGGAAATTGGTTGGCCAGGTTTCAGCCAGTTTCAGACGATAGGTTTTTTCAGCCATCGCCAGCGGGCTTGCCAGTACTGCAGCGCAGGCGGCCACAGCAGCAAGTTTTTTAACCATCTTCAGTTTAAACATTGTTATTGTTTTCCTCTTGTCTCACTCTGGATTGATCACCGCCTGTTGGCTCTGCTTATTCACAGTAGGTGTGATCGCTTGCTTAAAACATAATAGTCTAAGTCTGGCACATTCTTAGCGCATTCACATGCGCACTAACCCGCTGGATTCGCTACGAGAAAGCCCTTAAACCAAAAGTTTAAGGCTACGTAATAATACGTAGATTACGCCGGAGAAGGCGAAACCAGATATGCCCGTTTTTTTGGTAATCGCAGTTGAGATTAATATGCGCATCAAATGCACTGTAATTTTTTTAAACGCCGCTATAACAAGGTATATGGGGCTACCTTCAGCGCCCCAACAATCTGGTTTTAGATTACGCGTGTATGCATCTAATAAAGAGTTATCAGTGAAACAACAAGACAATTAAAAAAACACCCGAGCCACTTGCCTGATTCTGCAAGGTACTGATGTTAAAGATAATTTTAGTCAGGGCACGCCTCGCATAAATATCAATCTGATGAGCGACTCACGAAAAGTCTGGGCAGTCGGTTCAACGCGGCCACCCTGCGTTCGTCCCAAGGGTGCGCATAACTGATTCGCAGGCAGTTTTTGAACTGGCCAGAGACAGAAAACAGCGGGCCCGGAGTGATCACGACCCCCTGTTCCAGTGCTTTTGGATAGCTTGCCAGGGTATCGACGTTGGGCGGCAGCTCAACCCAGACGGCCAAACCGCCCATAGGAACACTAACACGTAACTCTGCAGACCAGGCATGCAACGAGGCGATGAGTCGGTCTCGACGCGCCCTCAACTCATTACGCTGACGACGCAGATGCGCGGTATAACTACCATCCGCCATAAAATCGGCCACCCCTTGCTGCAAGTAGCGACTGCTCGCTAATTGAGTGACCAGCTTCAGGTGCAGTATACGATCATGCCAGCGTGCGCCCGACACCCACCCCAATCGCAGATCACGTGACAGGCTCTTCGAAAAAGAGCTGCACAGGATCACGCGGTTTCCAGCATCCAGCGCCTTAAGCGGGTCAGGCACCGGGCCCAATGCGGTATCGGCGTAGATATCGTCTTCAATCACCGCCAAATCATGGTATTCAGCAAGCGTCAGCAATCGTTGTTTCGCCTCTACCGACATCAGTGCGCCACCCGGCGTTGCGAAGGCAGGCGACACGATACAGGCTTTCACCTGCCACCGCGCCAGCACCTCCTCCAGCGCATCAATATCCATACCGTTTGCTACGGAGGTCGGTACCTCGACCACCCTGAGTTCCAATTGTTCCAGCAGCTGCAGTACGCCATAGAATCCCGGCGATTCAACCGCAACCACATCACCACGCTCACAACATGCCATTAGCGCCAGGAACAGCGCATGCTGACAGCCAGAGGTGGTACAGAGTTGATCCGGTGGTACCGCCCAGCCGCGCCGGGCATGATGCATCGACAGCTGCTCACGCAAACCAACATCCCCCGCCGGTTCATCGTAATACTGGAAATCATCACCGCGCTGACGACGCAACGAACGCCCTATCGCGCGATTCAGGGCAACGATACCCGGTGGCAGGTCACCGGCATGCAGATCAGGCAACAAATCAAATGCAGCACTGCGACGCATAATATCGAGCAACAGGTCACTGACGTTTACCGGGCGCGGCGCTTCAATGCTCACCCTGCTAACCGGTTGCTTTACCACGCTGGGCTGAAACGTAACAAAGTAGCCCGCCTTGGGACGCGCTTCCACCGCCCCCTGTGCCTCCAAGCGCTGCAGGGCATGCTGTACTGTCGCCTTGGATAGGTTCTGTTCCCGACATAGATTACGGATCGAAGGCAGGCGTTCACCCAGCCGCCAACGCTGCTGCTGAATACCTTGCAACAACCAGTTTTCAAGCTGCTGGTAGCGGTAGTCTGACGTCATTTAAATTACCCACACAATCTGTACCTATTGTTTTTATTATTTTTATACCTGATCCCATTCTTATCACAAGCGTAATCTGCTCCCAGTTTAAAAACTTAGGAGGTTCCTCCGCATGGAAAAAATACCGATTGTGCAAGACTACACGCCACCTTTTGCTCAGGATGGGAAGTTTTATGTCCGGTTAACGGAAGGTCGCTTCCAGAACCTGCGCCGCCTGACAAGCTGGCCGATGATCGCGTTGTTCTTCGGCCTGGCCTGGGTTCAAGTCGACGGCCAGCCTTGGCTGCTGTTCTCCTTCGCGCAACGTCGGATCATCTTGTTTAGCAACGCCCTCTCCTGGCACGATCTGCCCTTATTGGCTGGACTGATGATCGCCGGTGCATGTTTGCTGTTTTTCATGGCCGTAGCCTGGGGCCGGGTCTGGTGCGGTTTTGCCTGCCCGCAAAGTATCTGGACCTGGCTATTCATCCGAATTGAGGACTTCACCGAAGGCCGGGCCAGCCAACGTGCCCGCGACGAGAGCCAGCCATTGCGCGGCGAGCGATTGTTGCGACGAATCACCAAACACCTGCTTTGGATAGGCCTGGCAACAATCACCGCACTTACCTTTACCGGCTATTTCATCCCGATCAGGCAGATTCTGGCCGACGCCAGTCAGTTACAGCTTTCCGCAGCCCTATCCGGCTGGATCATAATTATGGCCGGACTCACCTACGCCAATGCAGGCCTCGTGCGTGAAAAAATCTGCCTGCATGCCTGTCCCTACTCCCGGTTTCAGAGCGTGATGTTCGATTCAGATACACGTAGCGTGAGTTATGACAAGCATCGTGGGGAACCCCGTGCCCACCTGCGGAATGCCGCTGCCAATAGCGGCGACTGTGTCGATTGCGGACTCTGCGTACAGGCTTGTCCCACCGGTATTGATATCCGTGATGGGCTGCAGGCAGCGTGTATCGACTGCGCTGCCTGTATCGATGCCTGCGACAACGTCATGGAACAATTGAACCGCCCCAAGGGTTTGATACGTTTTGCTTCGGAATCGCAGCTCGAGGGCAACCACTCACCCTTGATACGTTCTCGCCTGGCGGGATACGGCATCATGATGATCGCCGCCTGCAGTGCTGTGCTTTATGGCTTTACAGACACCACCAAACTGCTGGTTGAAATTCGCCGGGACCGTGGTGCCTTGTTCATCCAACTAGACCAACACACAGTCTGTAATAACTATCGTATCAAGGTTGAAGGATTTACCAGCGGACAGGACCAGATCGCAATTTCCCTCGCCAACCCTACGCAGTTCGCACTCTTTGGTCCTACCACCATAGACCTGGCCGACAGCAACTCAACCTGGCTGCCATACCGGGTCTGTGCCCGGAATTTAGCGCAGCCAAGAGCGGAGCTGACTTTCAATTTCCAGGGAAAGGCGGGTACCGCATCCAAAGCCACCACCTTCCTGACCAAATCCATCTAGGTTGAAAAACTGAATATTTCAGCCAAGCCAAACATATCAACGCCAACGACTGTGCCCCTGTCACCGGGGGCATAGTCCGAGGGGACCTTCCCAAAGTATCCTGACCCTTCAATGATGCAGCAGGCCGTGCCTGTATGGAAAACGCCCGACAAAACAATACGCTCAGTTGAACACCAGACGATATACCCCAAAGGACATTAACTCCGGTTCATCATTGCAGCGCCCCTTCAGCCAAATCGTTTGTGTGCTATACCTGACAGCAGTTCATAGCCCTTTAGGAGTTGCATGTTTTCTTCATTACTAGCCAGTAGTATCGCCTTCAGCGTAGCTTCCGTAGCCATCATTATCGCGGGCAGTAAACTTGCTCGGCAGGCTGACAAATTAGCGGATCAAACCGGTTTGGGCGAAGCAATCTTCGGCGTTGTGCTGCTGGCCGGGGTGACGTCGTTGCCCGACTTCGCTGCGACCCTGAGCGCAGCACTCGCTGCCCGTCCCGACTTGGCCATGAGTAACGTGATGGGCAGCATGGCGGTTAACCTGGCTTTTCTGGGTGTGGCTGACATTGCCTACCGTAAAGCCAATCTGGAGCATGCCGCCGCCTCCCCCATCAACCTAATGCTGGCGGGCTTGCTGATTGTCTTGCTGACATTACCCTTGCTCGCCGTTTTTACACCTACAATCAACCAATGGGGCATACATCCCGTTACCCCCCTTATTATCATCGCTTATCTGTTTGGGCTGCACCTTGTACATCGCACACGGGCGAACCCCATGTGGTTTCCACGGCAAACCCACCAAACCGTTTCGGATGAACCCGACACAGCACATCACGGCAGTTCTACCACGGCATGGCTTGGCTTTATCGCGATGGCTGTCCTGACCGGGCTGGCCGGCTGGGTGTTGATGGAAGCCGCCAAAGCTATCGCCGACCAGACTGATCTATCCGACACACTGGTGGGCGGATTGCTCACTGCGCTGGCAACGTCAACACCGGAATTAGTAACCACCATTGCAGCCATTCGCATTGGCGCCCTGACGTTGGCCGTCAGCAATATTTTCGGCACCAACTGTTTTAACATGCTGGTGGTCGCTGCTGCTGATGCCGGTTATGTGCAAGGTTCTATTTACCACGATATGGCACCGGTACAGATGACCTGGGGGCTGGTCAGTATTCTGATGACCGCTATCCTGCTGCTTGGGCTGGTAAGGCGACAAACCTATGGCATTGGCCGCATCGGCTTTGAGAGCGCTCTGATCCTGGGGGTATATGCGGTGGCACTGGGTGTCGTGGTTATGACGCAATGAACCACCTTCTGTCACCCGAATAAGTTAGCGGGCATTCGAACCCTACTCTCCCAGTGCGGCGTGCACTGTTTCGCACAGTTTTGTGCCTAGACCTGCTCAACCCTTGGGCACACGACAGCACCAGCCAGTCGACTTCAAGCCACACTCAATCCATTCTGTACTGGGGTATCTGTGGTCAATCCAGCTGATATTCATGTGCTAATCTACATGGGCCGTTGAGAATGCATCGGTCTACGAAAACGATGGAGGTAGTCATGAGTTCAACAATAACAGCTTCAGGCAACTGCTTATGTGGTGCAGTGACGGTTGAAGCAGCCTCCATGTCCACGGATATTGCCAGCTGTCACTGCAACATTTGCCGGAAATGGGGCGGCGGGCCACTGATGGCAGTGGACTGCGCCACTGAGGTCACCATCAAAGGTCAGGATAGCATCAAGGTATTTGCCACCTCCGACTGGGCGGAAAGAGGCTTTTGCGCTAAGTGCGGCACCCATCTGTTTTTCCGGCTCAAGGAATCGGGTCAGTACATCATTCCGGTCGGTCTGTTCGATCAACAGGCACCACTGCATTTCGGTCTACAGATTTTTGTCGATGAAAAACCGGATTACTATGCATTTGGCAATCCTACCAGCAACCTGACAGGGGCTGAGTTTTTCGCTCAGCTTACCGACCAGGACTGATTTGCCAGCAAGCCAACGTCAGAGTCGCGTTACTCTTTAAAGGTGTGCTGCTTCAGGCTTTGCAACTCATCGCGAAGTTTAGCGGCCTGCTCAAACTGCAAGTTTTTCGCCGCTTCATACATTTTATCTTCCAGCCGGTTGATCGCTTTGGCCAGCTCTTTGCTCGACATGGTCGCAGGATCCACGGCATATTCCGCTTCAGCTTCCGCCACTTTTTTGCTGCCACGGCCCACTTTACGGCCAGGTATGGTACTGGCCCCTTCCATAATATCTGCCACAGATTTAAGAATCGTCTGCGGTGTAATACCGTGTTCTTTGTTGTAGCTGACCTGTGCCTCACGCCGGCGTGCGGTTTCATCCATAGCTCGCTGCATAGAACCGGTGATGCGATCAGCATAAAGAATCGCCCGCCCCGCGACATTACGCGCGGCCCGGCCAATGGTCTGAATCATGGAGGTTTCTGAGCGCAGGAAGCCCTCTTTATCCGCATCCAGAATCGCAACCAGCGAGACCTCTGGCATATCGATACCTTCCCGCAGCAAGTTGATACCCACCAGCACATCAAATTCACCAATTCGCAAGTCACGAATAATCTCTACCCGCTCTACGGTATCGATATCCGAGTGCAAGTAGCGCACTTTAACCCCATGCTCATCGAGGTATTCTGTCAGGTCTTCTGCCATGCGTTTGGTCAGTACTGTGACCACCACCCGCTCCTGCCTGGCGACGGTTTTATGAATCTCGGATAGCAAGTCATCCACCTGAGTGGTGGCTGGCCGCACCTCTACCAGCGGATCGACCAATCCGGTAGGCCGCACCAATTGCTCCACCACCTGTTGCTGGTTTGCTGCCTCGTATCGGCTTGGTGTAGCAGAAACAAAGATCGCCTGGGGTGAGGCATGCTCCCACTCTTCAAACTTCATTGGCCGGTTATCCAATGCCGATGGCAGACGAAAGCCATACTCCACCAGAGTTTCTTTACGAGAACGGTCACCACGGTACATGGCACCGATCTGCGGCACCGTGACATGAGATTCATCAATCACCAGCAGCGAATGATCCGGCAGGTAATCAAACAGGGTCGGCGGTGCTTCCCCTGGGTTGCGGCCTGACAGGTAGCGGGAATAGTTTTCGATGCCGTTGCAATAACCCAGCTCCATGATCATCTCCATGTCATAGAGGGTACGCTGTTCCAGGCGCTGAGCTTCCACCAGCTTATTGTTTTCCCGCAACTGCTCCAGGCGCTCGCGCAGTTCATCCTTAATTTTGTCCACTGCGCCCAGCAGTACATCCCGTGGTGTCACATAATGGGTTTTCGGATAAATAGTGGCACGGGGTACCTTGCGCAACACTTCACCAGTCAACGGATCGAAGTAGCTCAACTGCTCAACTTCCTCATCAAACAGCTCCACCCGCAGGGCTTCTTTCTCGGATTCCGCCGGGAAAATATCGATCACATCACCCCGCACCCGATAAGTACCGCGATGCAGTTCGGTTTCATTGCGGGTGTATTGCAATTCAGCCAACCGGCGCAGTACTGCTCGCTGGTCAATCATGCCGCCCCGGTCCAGATGCAGCATCATGCCCAGGTAAAGTTTTGGATCACCCAAACCGTAAATAGCGGATACCGTGGCCACGATAATGGCATCATCGCGCTCCAGCAGTGCTTTGGTGGCGGACAACCGCATCTGTTCTATATGTTCGTTAACTGAGGCATCTTTCTCGATAAAAGTATCAGAAGACGGCACATAAGCTTCCGGCTGGTAGTAATCGTAATACGAAACAAAGTACTCAACGGCGTTATCGGGAAAGAAGTCGCGGAATTCGCCATACAACTGGGCGGCCAGGGTTTTATTGTGCGCCATGATGATAGTTGGACGCTGTATCTGCGCAATCACATTGGCAATAGTGAAGGTCTTACCGGAACCGGTCACCCCCAGCAGAGTTTGTGCTGCCAGACCGGAATCAATACCGTCAACCAGTGCAGCAATCGCTGCAGGCTGATCCCCTGCTGGATCAAATTTAGAACTGACTTTAAAGCGCTGTTTCATGTCGTATGGCAGTACAAAAAAGGAATCAGCTAGTATACGCGGATTCAGGCTGATGTGTTCAGCTCCAATCGCGTAAAGCTGGGAAATTCCGGTAAAAATTGCTAGGTTAGCCCTATTTTGCAGATGCAAGAAACCCTGCTTTTACGCTATGATTACCGGTTGCGGGGGGCGAACGAGTTAACAAACATACGGCCCAACGCGTTACCCATGTCGACACCTATTTATGCAGGTATATTTTTGAGGAACTTGGCTTGAACATTGAACTGTCAAACCGCGTTAATAACATCAAACCCTCTCCAACGCTGGCGGTAACTAACCGTGCGGCGGAACTGCGCGCCGAAGGTAAAAACATTATCGGCCTGGGCGCAGGTGAACCCGATTTCGACACTCCGGAACACATCAAGCAGGCAGCGATTGAAGCGTTGAATAACGGCTTCACTAAATACACTGCTGTTGATGGCACTCCGGCGCTGAAAAAAGCGATTATTAACAAGTTCAAGCAAGACAATGGCCTGACATACGAGGCTAACCAGATTCTGGTGTCCTGCGGTGGTAAACAGAGCTTTTTCAACATGGCTCTGGCGCTGCTGAATCAGGGTGATGAGGTGGTCATTCCAGCACCGTACTGGGTGTCCTACCCTGACATGGTGAAAATGGCTGACGCCACTCCGGTCATTATTACCACCACTCAGGAGCAACGTTTCAAAATTTCGCCTGCGCAACTGGAAGCAGCCATTACCGACAAAACCCGTTTGGTGGTACTGAACAGTCCATCCAACCCTACCGGTGTGGCATACACAGAGAGCGAACTGAAAGCGCTGGCCGAGGTATTGCTGAAACACCCTGATGTACTTATTGCTACCGACGACATGTATGAACACATCCGTCTCAACGACCAGCCGTTTGTTAACATCGTGAATGCCTGCCCGGAACTGTATGAGCGCACCGTGGTACTCAACGGTGTGTCCAAAGCCTATTCAATGACCGGCTGGCGGATCGGTTATGCCGGCGGACCGGCAAAGCTGATCGGCGCAATGAAGAAAATTCAGTCGCAGAGCACTTCTAACCCGACCTCTATCGCTCAGGTTGCAGCGCAGGCTGCTCTGGAAGGTTCCCAGGACTGTGTTACTGAAATGGTGGCCGCTTTCTGTGAGCGGCATGCTTATGTTGTCGAAACCCTGAATACTATTTCAGGGGTGGCGTGTATCCCCGCAGACGGTACATTCTATGCATTCCCGAGTTTCCAGGGCGTGATCGACGCTGATGACCGCTTCGCGGATGATCTTGACCTGGCCGAATTCCTGTTGAACGAAGCCGGTGTTGCTCTAGTGCCCGGCTCCGCCTTTGGTGCACCAGGTAACATGCGCCTCTCTTTTGCCACCAGCATGGACGTATTGAAAGACGCGCTGGGGCGCATTAAACAGGCACTGACCTGAGTTTGGCCAGCCTGCTAAATTAAAGCCGGGCCTAACCCGGCTTTTTTATTACCCTGACCCGGCACGCTGCTAACAAGGGATATGCATTTATGGCTCACCTTCTACTGTTCCTGACCGTACTGTTCTGGTCTGGCAACTTTATTGTCGCACGCGCCATTCATTTGGATATCCCGCCCATTACCCTGGCGTTCAGTCGCTGGTCTCTGGCTCTGCTGATTATTCTGCCCTGGCTACTGCCCCGTATCATCCGCCAATGGCCACTTATCCGCAGTCACTGGCGCAGGCTGTTGTTTTTTGGCGTGATAGGTGTCGCAGGTTTCAATACTCAGGTGTACCTGGGCCTGCAAAGCACCACTGCCAGTAATGCAGTACTGATGCAATCACTAGTGCCCGTGCTTATTGTGCTGTTTTCCGCGCTGGCGCTGGGGGAAAAAGGCCATCTACGGCAATGGCTGGGAATCGCCCTGTCGTTACTGGGGGTCACCATACTGATCAGCCAAGGACTACTGGCCAACTTAACCTCACTACAGTTCAACTCGGGTGACCTATGGATTCTGGGCGCGGTGACCGTCTGGGCAATCTACTCAATCGGCCTGCGCTGGAAACCAAAATCACTGGATGGTTTTACCTTTTTCGGCTGCACCGTCATCATCGGCGTAGTGTTTCTGTTGCCATTTACCCTGCTTGAGATCAACCACACAGACACAAACGACTGGCCCCAGTCTGTCTGGTTAAGCATTCTCTATATGGCTATCTTCCCTTCCATTCTCTCCTATCTGTTCTGGAATAAAGGGGTAGAACTGCTGGGAGCAGCCAAATCGGGGCTGTATATTCACCTGATGCCGGTGATTGGCCTGACGTTGTCGGTTCTACTGTTAGATGAAACCCTGCTTGGCTTCCATCTGTGGGGCACTTTATTGATTTTCATCGGTCTGTATCTGGCGGTGCTCGCTGATGTCAGTAAGCGACTGAAATGAATAGATAAAGCTTTGGGACTGACCAAAAGACCGGGATATACTCAAAGCTGCAACTGGAAATGGATACTTAAATGTTGGATAAACTCGTCGCGGTAAGTCATCACGCTGGTTACTGGCTATTATTACTGGTGTTGAGTATCGCAATGGAAAGCGTTGCGCTGTTTTTTCAATATGGCCTAGATTACGGTCCTTGCGTGCTATGCATTCAGATCCGAATCTGGGTACTGGCCTTATTACTGGTCGCCATACTGGGCTTGATCACCCGGCACTGCCAACTTTCACAACGTATCTGCCACCCACTGACACTGCTGATTGGCGTGGGCCTGGCGGAACGTTCCTATCAAACACTGGGTGTCGAACGAGGCTGGATTGAAGGCAGCTGCAGCTTTGATAGCGGTTTGCCCGAATGGTTTGCACTGGATAAGTGGTTGCCGATGCTTTTTGAACCCTGGGAAACCTGTGGCTACACGCCCGAACTACTGTTCGGCATAACCATGGCAGAAGCATTGATGCTGTTTTCAATTGCACTGGTTGCCATCAGCCTGACCCTGAGCCTCTTGCAATTCCGCCGACACACCTAGTCGCATATCAACGCGACACTTGCGCTCTTTTTGCAACAATATTGCGACAAAACGTCTATTTTTCACTCAAAAATCAACAATCTGTTGCAAAACTTTACATAATTAAGGATTGAGGCGATACCTGGAACGAGTAGAATATATGTTTGCCATCCAGACCCGGATGCGCTGTTTACCCTGTGTTAATTTACCTGCCCTCAGACAGCAAGGATTCTGCTATGAAACATCCGTCGATTTCTGTTTTGCGCCCATCCCTCTGCGCACTCCTATTCAGCGCATTGGCTATCACTGCTCTGCCGAGCTGGGCACAGGGTCTGCCAGCAGAAGTGGTTCATGTAGTAAAACAGCCACTGGAACGACGGATTGAGTCTGTTGGTAACCTGCGGGCCAATGAATCCATCATGCTGCGCCCTGAACAAAGCGGCCGCATCGAAAAAACGCTCTTTGCTGAAGGCGAGCCAGTCAAACAAGGCGCACCATTATTCCAGCTGGATACCGCCCTGTATGAAGCAGAACTGCAGGCAGCGGCCGCACGGGTCTCTCTCAGCAAAACCGATTATGAACGCGCCAGCAGCCTGCTGAAAAAAGGTGTCGGTTCGGTCCAGCAACGCGACAGCTCGCTGGCTCAACTAAGGGTAGATGAAGCCCAACTGGCTCTGGCTAAAACTCGTCTTGACAAGATGTCTGTTCAGGCTCCGTTTAGTGGTATTACCGGCCTGCGGCTGGTGAGCCCAGGAGATTATGTCAACGTTGGTCAAGACCTGGTACAGCTAACGGATATCAGCACCATGAAAGTGGACTTTAAGGTGGCTGAAATTTATCTGTCCGAACTACAGCCCGGCGCATCCATCGAGATTGAGATCGACGCAATGCCCGGCAAGATTTTGACCGGAGAGATTTTTGCGGTGGCTCCCAGTGCCGATCAAAATGCCCATAACATAGAAGTGCGCGCCACCATTCCGAACCCGGACGGCACCCTGCGTCCCGGCCTGTTTGCCCAGGTTGCAATTCTGGTTGACCGTACAGATAGCCTGACTATCCCAGAGCAGGCGATCGTGCCCCAGGGCAAGTCATTTTTTGTGATGCGCGTTGTCGGTGACGAGCACAAAATTGATATGGTTGAAGTAGAGCTGGGCCAGCGTCGGCCCGGTATTGTCGAGATTCTCTCCGGACTGAATGAAAGCGACATTATCGTGACCGCCGGTCAAATCAAGCTGCAACCCGGCATGCCGGTGTCACCCATTTTTGTGGATGGCAGTCAGACAGAACCAAAATCTCAGCCGCTTGCCGCTGAGGAGAAATAATCATGGTCCTGTCGGAAATCAGTATTAAACGCCCGGTACTGGCTACGGTGATGAGCCTGCTGGTACTGCTGCTCGGCAGCATTGGCTACGACCGCCTGACGGTACGTGAATATCCCAAGATTGATCTGCCAGTCGTCACGGTAGAAACCAACTACCCCGGTGCCAGCGCTTCGATTATAGAAACCCAGGTTACTCAGGTAATAGAGGACTCGCTGTCAGGGATTGAAGGCATCGACTTCATGACGTCGATCAGTCGCTCCGAACAATCGCAGATCTCGATCACCTTCAAAATTGACCGTGACCCCGATTCCGCAGCTGCGGATGTCCGCGACCGGGTCAGCCGGGTCAGCGGTCAGTTACCAGATGATGCAGAAACCCCGGTAGTCGCTAAAACCGAAGCGGATGCCCAGCCGATTATCTGGCTGGCCTTCTCTTCTGACCGCCACAGCACCATGGAAGTAACCGAAATTGCCGATCAGCGGGTCAAAGACCAGCTGCAGACCGCCACGGGTGTCGCCAACGTGTTGATCTTCGGTGAACGCAAGTACTCCATGCGGATCTGGCTAAACCCGGTACGCATGGCAGCGTATAAAGTAATACCCGGTGATATCGAAACGGCGTTAACCAACCAGAACGTGGAGATCCCAGCCGGCCGGATTGAATCCAAGGAACGTGAATTCAGCCTGCTGGCCAAAACTGACGTCAACGATATCGAAGCCTTCAAAAAAATCATTATCCGCAATGAAAACGGCTATCCGGTGCGGATTCAGGATGTGGCGCGGGTAGAAATTGCCCCCGAAAGCGAACGTAAACTGACCCGTTATAAAGGTACCACCGCGGTCGCGCTGGGTGTGGTTAAACAGTCCACCGCCAACCCACTGGATGTTTCCAACAGTATCCGGGAAAAGCTCGAACAAGCCATTCCAACCCTGCCGGAAGGCGTAGAAGTTGAGGTCGCTTACGACTCCTCTATCTTCATCGATGAGTCGATCAAGTCGGTATACCAGACCCTACTGCAGGCCGGTGCCTTGGTAGTATTGGTACTGTTCTTCTTCCTACGTAACGTACGTGCCACACTGATCCCGGTACTGACAATTCCGCTGTCGCTGATCGGTGCATTCTTTATGATGTACCTGTTTAATTTCAGCGTGAACACCCTGACCCTGCTGGCATTGGTTCTGGCAATCGGACTGGTAGTCGATGATGCCATCGTGATGTTGGAAAACATCTACCGTCATGTTGAAGCGGGGCTTGACCCTATACAGGCCGCCTTTAAAGGCGCCAAAGAGATCGGCTTCGCGGTCTTGGCCACGACGGTGGTACTGGTCGCGGTATTTGTCCCAGTTTCCTTCGCCGAAGGACGTACCGGTAAACTTTTCACCGAGTTTGCCCTGACCCTCGCGGGTGCCGTCGTAGTGTCCACTTTTGTCGCCCTGAGCCTGTCACCAATGATGTGTTCCCGGCTACTGAAGCACGAAAAACGCCATAGCTGGTTGTTTAACGTGATCGAAAGCTTCCTGCACAGCATCACGGAAACCTATAAGGCACTGCTTAACAAGGTCCTCAGCTCGCGTTTGCTGGCACTGGCACTGATGGGGGTCAGTCTGGCCGGGGCGGTATATTACTATCAGCAACTGCCACAGGAACTGGCTCCCTACGAAGACCGTGGCACTATTCTTAACTTCGCACTGGCTCCTGACGGTTCCTCGGTCGATTACATTGACCGCTATACCCGTCAGATAGAAGGCATCGTCAGTCAGACACCAGAAACCGATCGTTATTTTGCTGTGGTGGGCTTCCCGACAGAAACCAACTCTCTGGTATTCCAGGGGCTGGACCGCTGGGAAGATCGTGACCGCAAACAGCAAGCCATCGCTGAAGAGCAGACGCCCAAACTCTACGGCGGTATTCCGGGCATCATGAGCTTTTCTCTGAACCTGCCTTCGTTAGGACAGAGCTTTATCTCCCGTCCGGTGGAATTCATTGTTAAATCCAACGGCACGTATGATGACTTGAAACGCATCTCTGATGAACTGATGCAGCGTATTCTGCAAAACCCGGGCTTTCAGCAGCCGGACACCGACCTCAAGCTGAACAAACCAGAACTGCAGATTGAAGTTAAACGCGACAAGTTGTCAGACATGGGCATTGATGTGGCCGAACTGGGCCGCACCATAGAAACCTATATGGCCGGACGTGAAGTCACCCGTTTCAAGCGCGTTGGGGAACAATATGAGGTTATCGTTAAGGTGGAAGACAATCAGCGGCGTGACCCCAGCGACCTGACCGACATCTACGTCCGTAATGACCTGGGCGATATGGTGCAGCTTGCCAACCTGGTCACCGTGAACGAAACCGTTGCCCCGCGTGAGTTAAACCACTTCGATAAAGTAAAAGCGGTGAAATTCCAGACCCAGCTGGCAGCGGACTACAGTCTGGGCGAGGCCCTGAGTTTCCTAGAAAGCAATCTAGCTGAAATTGCCCCCCAGGCAAGCTTCGACTACAGCGGCAACTCACGCGAGTTCAAAGAGTCCAGCAGCAGCATGCAAGTAACCTTTGGCCTGGCACTGATTGTTGTCTTTCTGGTATTGGCAGCACAGTTCGAAAGTTTCCGTAATCCACTGATTATCATGCTGTCGGTACCGCCCGCAATCTTTGGTGCTCTGGTGGCGTTGCATTTCAGCGGTAGCAGTCTCAACGTATACAGCCAGATCGGTTTGATTACCCTAGTCGGCCTGGTAACCAAACACGGCATTCTGATTGTGGAGTTCGCGAACCAATTACAGGATCAGGGGCGCGGGCTGAAAGATGCCATACTGGAGGCTGCCGCTTTGCGTCTACGTCCTATCTTGATGACCACCGGCGCAACAGTACTGGGGGCCTTGCCACTGGCACTGGCCTTTGGCGCGGGTGCTGAGTCCCGCCATCAGATTGGCTGGGTTATCGTGGGCGGTATGACTTTCGGTACCCTGTTGACACTGTTTGTGATCCCAACCGTTTACAGTTACCTTGGGCAACGTACACTGCTAAACATCGAACCCGAAAAGGATTAAGGATTGATATCCATGAACGCACGTTTGATGACACTCTCTTTACTGATCTTGGCCGGACAAAGCGGAACTTCTCTGGCCGGTGATCTGGCTGATATATACCAGCAGGCGCTGAGCACTGATCCGCAGCTGAAATCGGCTGAAGCTAATTACCGTGCCAATAGCGAAGTCGCACCACAGGCCCGTGCAGCACTGCTACCACAGGCCAGTCTGAGCGCAGATACCCGCAAAATTGATACGGATACCCGCGAATATAATAACCACGGTTATACCCTGTCGCTCAGCCAGCCGGTGTTTGATGCTGCATCCTGGTTCAGCTTTAAACAGGGTGAAATCCTGTCAGAACAGGCCCTGACCCAGTTTGAACTGTCACAGCAAAGTTTGATTCAACGAACGGTGGAGGCTTACCTCGGAGTACTGAACGCCGATAGCCAGTTAGAAACAGCGCTGGCGCAGGAACGCGCCATTAAGCGGCGACTGGATCAGGTTAATGCCCAGTATGAAGTGGGCCTGATTGCCAACACCGACGTTCAGGAAGCCCAGGCGTCTTATGATAATGCACTGGTCACCCGAATTTCTGCCCAGGGTGACCTGGACAACAGCTACGAGGCGTTAGAACGACTGACCGGCGAAAGTTATCAGCAGGTCGCGGCGCTCAGCCCGGATTACCCCATTGAGGCCCCTGTACCGGCAGCACCAGCCGACTGGCTGGAAAAAGCCTGGCAGGATAACCTGTCACTAAAAATTGCCCGCTATGGCAGCGAAGCAGCGCGCCGCGGCGCCCAAGCGGCACGTTCTGATCATCTTCCGGTGCTCAGCCTCACCGCCAGCCATGACTATGATAGTGGCGGTAGCCTGACCTTTGATGACAACAGCAAAACCGATTCGATTGGCCTGAGCCTGAGCGTGCCGATTTTTTCCGGCGGCGCAACCAGCTCTCGTAGCCGTCAGCTTGAATATACCTTGCAGCAGGCGAAATTTGACGAAGAAGACACCCTGCGTAATGTCACCCAGAGCACCCGCAGCCTGCTGCGTAACCTCAACACCAACGCACTCAGAGTAGAAGCGCTGAAACAGAGTATTCGCTCCAGTGAACTGGCACTTAAAGCAACCGAGGAAGGCTATCGGGTAGGGACACGAAATGTAGTAGATGTGCTGCAGGCAGAGCAGCAGCTCTATTCAGCAAAGCGCGACTATGCATCTGCACGGTTTGAGTTTATCTCCAACCTGGTCAGCTTTAAGCTACAGTTGGGCACACTATCACCTGAAGATATCAACCAACTGGACAGCTGGTTAGAATCACCGACTCAGTGAATAATCGGCGGGTCCTCCGGTTCTTCCGGAGGAATAATATGTCCGCTGCTGTCCAAGTCGAGCACACCATGTTCAGCCCCCAGCTCCAGCATCTGCTGGAGCAGCATCCGGGTCAGGTGGGCACTGATAATCAATCCCGCCGGCGGATCGCCTTCAAACATATCATCATCAATCAGGTCATCCTTGCGCATACCTAACAATAGCGGATTTTCCGCCACCAGCGGCGCGATATCATCCGGAGCAAAAACGGAGTGGTTGGAGGAAATATCCAGAGCGGTCTGATAGGCGTTACGCGTATGTTGCTCCAGGGCATCCAGAAACTCAGCTTCCGCCGCGGCGAAGATAGTAGAAAGCTCACTTTTACCGCGCATGATATTGCGTTTGGCAGTTTCTGAGGTGCTGTAGTCGACATGGATCGGATACTGACTACTCTGCTGCAACTCTTCCTCATCCACCAGAATACGGCCCTGATCATCCACATCCAGCCAGTCCCGCTCTGCAGCCACCGCGAGCAAACCTTCCAGTGCTGCGGCCAGGATATTACTGCAGATAATCACTCCTACTGAGGGGTTTTCGTTTTCTTGCTGGTTCATGATCAGATCGCCAGCACGAGCGGCCAGTAATGATGAGTCCTGTTCGATAATTTCAGCCAGCAAGTCACCTTCCAGAAACAGCCGTTCATGGCAGAGACGTTCCGCAGTCAGGTAGGGTTCGATGAAATCAGTTGCCCGCATCCGCTCGATATATTCAAGACGAATCTCTTCAAGCAGGGTGGTGAGTAATCCACTCATGGGCGTGCCCTTTCATTTACTGATAAGTAGGGTGCTGCGATAGCCTCAAACGCATTTTGCAGATATCTGCTACCACAATGGTTGAATTTATCCGTTGACGCAAGCCCGTAAACCAGAGGCTTAAGAAAATGCCGGCAGCTTAGTGCAGTACAATACCCAGCGGTTTAGCCTGGTGTTTTTTGGCATCAAACTCCCGGCGCAACCGGCGTAACGGAGTCAGGCCGTAATCTTCTGGTTCCGGAGGCAAATCAAACCAGTCCAAAGCGGTAATACGGGTCATCAACTCATACTCGCCGATCAGCGCATCAAGGAAGATCATCACCGCTTCTACCCGTGGATCCATATCCAGCACCACCGGTGCATCTTCCAGGTAAATTTCCAGATGCAGCGAATCACCGATCTCTACCAAACGGCACCAGAAGTCTTTCAGGAGACACTCTTCATCGCCCATATTGATCTGTTGTGGCACCGGGTCGTAACGGTGGTTAAAGGCTTTAAAACGGATACCTGATAGCTCGGGAGCCGCTCCAATCAAACTCAGCACAGAGGGGATGGATTCAGGAAAGCCGTCACAGCCAAAAATCATATCCACCCGATCATCCACATCTTCATCATGTTCGAAGTGAAAGGTGAGATTATCATCGATCTCTTTTAGCTGATCCCGATACTCTTTGAGCAGGGTTTCAGCATCGAATCGATCATCCGTTCGGCTAGACAACAGCAGCTCTATGGTGCCCTGTAGCTGTTCCCAGAATGTAGCAATCTGCTTTTGGTAATTCATCAGTGTCCTGCGTGATCAGGTGCGGGGGACAACCACACCGGTCTGACCCTGATATTTACCGCTTCGGTCAGCATAGGAGGTTTCGCATACCTCATCGCCACCCAGAAACAGCATCTGAGCCACACCTTCATTGGCATATATTTTTGCCGGCAGAGGGGTGGTATTGGAGAACTCAAGTGTCACATGCCCTTCCCATTCAGGTTCCAGCGGCGTGACATTCACGATAATGCCGCAACGGGCATAAGTGCTTTTACCCAGACAGATGGTGAGCACATCACGCGGAATACGGAAATATTCAACGGTACGCGCCAGGGCAAAAGAGTTGGGCGGAATGATACAAACATCAGATTCCACATCAACAAAGCTACCATCATCAAAGTTCTTCGGATCAACCACAGAGGAGTTGATATTGGTGAAGATTTTGAACTCATTAGCGCAGCGAACATCATAGCCATAACTGGACGTGCCATAAGATACAATCGGCGCACCGTTGGCCCGGCGCACCTGATTTGGCTCGAATGGAGAGATCATATGATGCTCTTCCGCCATGCGGCGAATCCAGCTATCGGCTTTAATTCCCATGGAGATTGTAATCCGCTGTCGATATCAAAGAATCGGCTATTGTACCTGTTACCACAGATTGGAAAAAGAGTAATACCGCAAACGCAGCACTCCATTTCAGACTTAACATCCAACCGCAGCCATTCCGAGCGCAAAGGGAGTAACCATATGGCACTGACACCCTCAAACATGATCGATCTGGGTAGCCCGGCAGCCCCCTTCGACCTGCTGGACCCACGCACCGGCCAGCATATCAATCTGAATAACCTGAACCCCGAGCGTGGGCTGCTGATAATGTTCATCTGCAACCATTGCCCGTTTGTAAAACATATCGAGCATGCGCTGACACAACTGGGCAAGGATTACACGAACAGCGGCATTCAAATCATCGCAATCAGCAGCAACGATGCTGTGGCTCACCCTGATGATGGTCCGCAGCAGATGGCCAAAAAAAACTATCCTTTCCCGTATCTCTATGATGAAACTCAGGATGCCGCCAAAGCCTATGATGCCGCCTGTACACCGGACTTTTTTCTCTATGACCAACAGTTAAAACTGACCTATCGCGGACAGTTTGATAGTGCGCGTCCAGGCAGCGACCAGCCAGTCACTGGCGAGGACCTGCGTGCCGCCATGGACCGGCTACTGGCAGGCCAGCCTCCCCTGGCAGAGCAAAAACCAAGTATTGGTTGCAACATTAAATGGCGAAATTAATTCCAGCGCTGCAGCAACCACATTTATATCCATACAAAGTCAGGTAAACTAGGCGGCCACTGCCCTGCGCCTGATCCAGCACCACCTGTACTGCGTAGGAAAGACGATATTTTTTGAGAGATGTTTATGCAGTATCAGAATCCCACCGCATTCAGCCATGAACAAGCCGATAAAGTTGGCGTACTGATTACCAACCTTGGCACCCCGGACGCAGCAGATACACCATCGCTGCGCCGTTATCTGAAACAGTTTCTTTCCGACCCACGGGTGGTTGAAGTACCACGTTTACTGTGGTGGCTGATCCTGCATGGAGTCATTCTGCGGATTCGACCCAGACGTTCAGCTCATGCTTACCAGCAGGTATGGACAGAGCAAGGCTCCCCTCTACTGATTTATACGCGGTCACAGGCGGAAAAACTGCATCAAAGTTTGCAAGCACAGTGGGGCGACCAGGTGGTCGTGCGATATGCCATGCGCTACGGCAACCCCTCTATTGCTTCAGTGGTCAACGAGATGCTTAACGAGGGTGTTCGCAAGCTGCTGGTACTGCCGCTATACCCGCAATACTCCGCCTCTACCACGGCTTCGACATTTGATGCCATTGCTGCCGATTTCAGCCAACGGCGTTGGCTACCTGAATTACGTTTTGTTACCAGCTACCTGGATAGCGATGCCTACCTAGATGCGATGACTGAATCCATCCAGCAGTACTGGCAACAAAACGGTCGCGCCGAAAAGCTGATTTTCTCCTATCACGGTGTACCGCTGCGTTACCTGCATAACGGCGATCCTTACCACTGCCAATGCCTGAAAACGACACGCCTGCTGGCTGAAAAACTCGACCTGAAACCAAACCAGTACCTGACCAGCTTTCAGTCGCGTTTTGGTCGCGAACCCTGGTTGCAACCCTATACCGATGAAACCCTTAAAGCCCTACCCGGCCAAGGTGTGAAATCTGTGCAGATCGTCTGCCCAGGTTTTTCTTCCGATTGCCTGGAAACCATCGAAGAGATCGGCATGGAAAACCGTGAATATTTTATGCAGGCGGGGGGGGAGCGCTATGAATATATTCCAGCACTGAATGACCAGCCCATCCACATTGATGCCCTATCACAGATCATCAATCAGCACCTGTCAGGCTGGGAAATTCCAGCCACGGATACCGCTGCCAGACAAAAGCATTATCATGCCTGCTCACATAACCAGCCATGAGCATCAGCCGCTGACCTGGAGCCTTAATAGGGCCAGGCTAGATTATCAGGGATGATATGAAGAAATTATTACTCTTGATTTTATGTGCAGCTGCCGGCGTTGCTTATTTGCAACCCGGCATTCTGACCCAACCAACGGCGGCCAACCAGCCTGCCCCGGCAAGTGACCAACGTCTCTGGCAGGCTTACCAGAACCAACAAAGTGACCTGCAGATTCAGGGTTATGGCGAAGTCATCCAGCTGCTACCGGATGATACCCATGGCAGTCAGCACCAACGTTTCATTCTGCAACTCAGCACCGGGCAAACCTTACTGGTAGCACATAATATCGACCTGGCACCAAGACTGGACGGCCTGAAAGTCGGCGACAGCGTGGAGTTCTTCGGCGAATATGAGTGGAACAACAAGGGGGGTGTCATGCACTGGACCCATCACGACCCCGCAGGGCGTCATACCAATGGCTGGTTAAAGCATAAAGGCACGACCTACCAGTAACCTGCTACCGGCCTATGCCTGAGCAAATATCAACCAATTTACCCCGTAGCATAATTGGGTTAATCTAACCCCGGTTTCGGTGGTAAAAACTGCCACTTGCTGACGTCAATGCAACAACAAGCCCTTGAACAAGGACACTCAGGGAGAAATCCATGGATTCGGACATACAGGCTTTGCCTCATAACCACGCCCGCCCCCTGCTGCGGCTGGCCCTGCTGGCAATCGTGACAAACCTGATCATTGGTTATTTTCTACCTGACTACCCAATGGGTTTTATCTTCATCAGCCTGATCTTTATCATCGCTATTCTGCTTAACCTGACACTCCTCACTGACCATAAAGCCGAGCAACGTACGAACCCTCTCAGCGACCAGCAAAAACACCAGTTGAAGTTTGAAGTGACAACCTACAGTAGCGTTCTGGCCTTGCTGGTGTGCAGCTATTTATTATCCATACCCGAGTGACCGGCTGACTCCCATGAGGCGATGTTAATGCGTATTCCTGGCAAACAGCTGGATCAAGCGGTAGTCAATGGCATCATCAATGCTGAACAGGCAAAGGCGCTGCAACAGTTTCTTGCGACCCAGCATACCGGCCCTCATTTCGACTTTACCCATGTGCTTTATTATCTGGGCGGCTTGCTTGCCATCGGTGCAATGACTCTGTTCATGACGCTGGGCTGGGAGTCATTTGGTGGCTGGGGCATTCTCGCCATCGCGCTGATCTATGCGCTGGTCGGACTCAAGCTGGCCAACCTGTTCGCAAGCAAAGGCTATCAGGTGCCTGCCGCCCTCTGCGCAGCCTTTGTGGTAACGCTGACGCCGTTAGCCGTGTATGGCTTGCAACAGGGATTAGGTGCTTGGCCTGATGACAGCAGTTATCGTGATTACCACCGCTGGATCCAATGGCATTGGCTGTATATGGAGCTGGCAACGCTGGCTGTAGGTGCCATTATTGCCTGGCGTTACCGCTTCCCTTTCCTGATTATGCCGGTGGCAGTCACACTCTGGTATCTCTCCATGGACCTATCTGCCATGCTCACCGATGGCGATTTTGATTGGCAGCTACGCAAGCTGGTTTCCATGTATTGCGGCTTACTGATGATTGGACTGGCGTTCTGGGTAGATATCCGTGCCCGGCATAACGGTGATTACGCCTTCTGGCTGTACCTGTTTGGCGTGATCGCATTCTGGGGTGGCCTCAGCCTGCAGCAGTCTGACAGTGAGCTGGCAAAATTTGGCTATTTTTGTATCAACCTGCTGCTGATAGGAGTCGGAGCCGTGTTGGTACGGCGGGTATTTGTGGTCTTTGGTGCGCTAGGCAGTTGCGGTTATCTGGGGCACCTGGCGGCGAATGTTTTCAAGGACAGCTGGCTGTTCCCCATCACCCTGACCTTTATCGGCTTACTGGTTATTTACCTGGGCATTCTGTGGCAAAAACACGAGCAACAGCTAACGCAGCAGCTACACGCCTGCTTGCCCGCAGCATTACAAGAATTGCTGGACAACCGGCAACTATAAACAACTCAACAGGGAGCGTTATATGAATTGGTACCTGGACGTTTTAGAAAAGTATGCAGTCTTTTCCGGTCGAGCCAGACGTAGCGAGTACTGGCTGTTTTGCCTGGTTAACCTGCTGGTTTTCGTACTGATAGCCAGTATTGACAGTTTGCTCAGTTCTGGTGGCATATTGGGTGGCATGTATAGTCTGGTTATTCTACTGCCAAGCCTTGCTGTCTGCGTGCGCAGACTGCATGACACCGGACGCAGTGGGTGGTGGATGCTGGTGGGGCTGATTCCTGTGCTGGGAACACTGGTATTGCTGGCGTTTTTGATACAAGACAGCGATGACAGCTGTAATCAGTTTGGCCCATACCCTAAGTCATTGAATGCCTTAAGCCTCTGACAGCGACTGGTCATGCAAGATCATTTGACTCGCGGGGATTTACGCCCTCAGCCGGGCATGAGCCTGAAAGGGTATTTACCCGGCGTTATATCGTGCAAATAGCGTCTTTGCAGCACGGCTTTTTAGCCAAATAAGACTGGATTTGCCATCAGGATCGGCTGCAGCGATTGCCAGAAAAACCCCCCTCGATAATCGGCAATACCTCAACTGACTTCGTTCAGCCAGCTCGATAGCAACCTGCCCTCTGGCGATGTTATAGAGCATGGCGTTTGCTAATCTGGATTTCAAAACTGTCTACCAGGCTCTGCAAGCCATACACGGCTAACACCTCGAATCAAGATACGGCGCTTGCGCCAGCGGTAACTGAGCACACCCTCACCTAGCAGAATATCGACCAGCTCAGCCTGAGCGAGTCAATATTCGTGCGTTTGATGCGATACCGGCTACTACAGGCCTATATCCAGCGACAAGTGGTATTTAAAGTCATTGTGTTTGGTATCCGGAGCCACGTCTGACTCATATTCGTTGATCATACCAAGCTTCAGAGCAATGCCCTTATACAGATCAGATAGCTTCCACGCCCAATCCAGTCGGGTGATATTACGGTATTCGCCGGTGTTTTCCAGGCTGGGATAAAGCGTGTTGCTTAACGACAACGACTGCAGCTGGCTGATGGTCCAGCCCGCCTCGGCACCGATCAGCAGCTCTGGGCTAAACCCTTCATCCGGCCCGCCCCAGGTCTGAGTACCACCAATACCCAAGCGGCCACTGGTGGTTAGGTGTTGAGTGTTAATGAAGTCATAACCGGCACCGATATGGCCACCAAAGCGATAGTCCCATACCGCAAGTTTATCCCAGTCCAGTCGTTCACGGTGAAACCAGAACCACTGGGAACCGGGCATCAGATAATCATTATCCAGCTGCATGACCAAATCGTTTTCAGTCTGCTCGCCATTTTCCTGCTTAATGTCGTAATTGAGATTGAACTGCTTACGCGTTTCATTATTGGCCCTGGCCAATGCCAGACCCACATGCAGGTTGTGATTGTCAGAATTGCCGGTGGCACCATTCAAGCCCACCGCCAGGCTTCGTTTCCAGCCTGCCAGAAAGCCAGTGCCCAACAGACCCGTATCTGCAGATTCTGCTGCGGGTTGCGGTTCTGCCGTGACGACAGCCGGTTTAAGCTGGCTACGTGGAATTGTCAGGGTACCCAGAGTCGGGTGCTGAAACTGAATACTGCTGTCCGTCTCCTGCAATATTTCACCGGTCAGGGTATCGCCGTTCTGCAGGGTTAGCATCTCAGCCTGAACAGTCACGGCTAGGAGCAATAGAGGAAAAGCTAACGAAGTAACGTGGGAATATGACATAAAATAAATGTAATTAATTGATTAGATTAAAGAAGTAAAGATGGATACCGGTGAAGATTGAGACCGTTACCGGCAAAGCAGAAGTTAAAAACAGAGCCTATTGGGCTTCAGAATGATCATCCATGTACGAGCTGATAAATTCGTTACGCACAATAACGCCTTTCCGATCACCTGAGACCAGACCGCATCAGTATTCGCCCAGTCCAACCTGCTCAACCGCACCAGTACTGTTAGTCTTCCTCGACCAGAATAGTCGGCATATCACCTTCAGACTGATTCAAGCGTGCCAGACTGATCGCCAGCTTGCGGGCTACATCACGGTAAATCTGAGCATGCGCTCCCTCAGGATCGGCCGCTACGGTAGGTAATCCGGCATCCGCCTGTTCGCGAATAGACAAAGCCAATGGCAGTTGGCCCAGCAGTCTGGTTTCATACTGTTCTGCGATAGCTTCACCACCACCACTGCCAAAGATGGCTTCGGCATGACCGCAATTAGAGCAGATATGCACACTCATGTTTTCCACCACACCCAGTACCGGAATATCCACTTTACGGAACATCTCGATACCTTTTTTCGCATCCAGCAGGGCGATATCCTGCGGCGTGGTCACAATTACGGCGCCTGAAACCGGTACTTTTTGTGACAGCGTCAGTTGCACATCACCTGTGCCCGGCGGCATATCAATAAACAGGTAATCGAGGTCCTGCCAGAAGGTTTGGGTAAGCAGCTGCTGCAGGGCGCCACTCACCATCGGGCCACGCCACACCATCGGTGTGTTGTCATCAATCAGGTACGCCATGGACATGGATTGCAGTCCCAGTGCTTCGACCGGAAAAAAATACTTTTCTTCATGGGTTTCCGGCTTAGTTCCGGCAGCAACACCCAGCATCTTTCCCTGGCTGGGGCCATAAATATCCGCGTCCAGAATCCCTACCCGGGCACCTTCCGCCGCCATGGCCAACGCCAGATTCACCGCCGTAGTCGATTTGCCTACCCCACCCTTGCCTGATGCCACTGCAATAATATTTTTCACACCCTGCATCGCTGGCAATTGATGTTGTCCATGACCGGTGGCGATCTGCTGAGTAATTTCGATACTTACCCCGGTCACCGCTGGCAGTTTACTTACCTCATTCTGCAATGCCGCTTGTAATGCTGCCGCAACACCCTGGCAGGGATATGGTAGCTCCAGCACGATATTCACCTGGCCCTGGTCAGCCACCGCATGTTTAACAACGCCGGCACTTTGCAGGTCTTGCTGCAAATTGGGTTCCTGGAAGTTTGAAAGTAGGGAATCGAGCTGAGTCTGAAGTGATGACACGCAATACCGCCTTTATGAAATAACAGTCATTTACCGGATGAAACGCCAAGAAAGCTGCATCTTACGCAACTTATAAACAGTTATGAAGAGACTCTTCCTGGCAGCAGCTGCCAAGGTCACTCGCTATCAGAGTGCTGCAGCCACGTCTCAAGCCATTGCTCAGCAGGTTGTGGCTTACCATACAGAAAGCCCTGCTGTACCAGACCAGTATAGTTTTGCAGAAAATCGGCATGTAACTGTGTTTCGACCCCTTCGGCCACCACTCTTAAGCGCAGCAGATTAGCAATATTCACCACCAGATCAACCAACTGGGCATCATTTTCATCATGGGGGGCATCCAGCACAAACGCCTTATCCAGTTTAACTTCAGCGATCGGCAATTTTTTCAGATACGACAGCGACGAGTAACCTGTACCAAAATCATCGATAGAGAAACAGACACCCTTCTCCTGCAACGCGAGCATTTTCGCTATGCCACGATCGACATCATTGATCATCGAACTTTCAGTCAGTTCAAAAGTGATGTACCGCGCAGCATCGGGGTACTGATCCAACAGAGTCGCCATGTCTTCAACAAAATGTGCCTGATTAAAATGCAGCGCACTGATATTGATCGCTGCCTGCAACGGTGATTTACCCTGCTGTAACAAGCCATCCAGCAGTTGCAATACGGTTGCCAACATCCAACGGTCAAGATCAACAATCAGAAACGAACTTTCCGCCAACGGGATAAAATGGTCCGGCGGAATCAGTCCGCGTTTCGGGTGATTCCAACGCACCAGGCTTTCCACCCCGACAATATTACCGGCATGATCGACCTGGCTCTGAAAATAGGCCTGTAACTGACCCTGATCGATAGCAACCGCCAGTTCACGTTCCAGATCAAAATTATATTGGTTTACACTGCCCATCTTATCGTCATAGAAGATATAGCCCGGACACTCCTCCTGCGGCAAACTCTGCTGTGCAATCTCAGCCTGTTGCAGAATACCGGTGGCAGACAGCGCATGATGCAACTGAAAGACATTAATACCTGCCACACAATTAAAGGTCGCACCACTAATATCAGCCGCATCCAGCGATGTATCCAGCATTCGCTGCATCGCTTTGCAGAACTGTACTGAGGCTTTTTCTGCAGCTTTCTCTTCACTATAGGACCCCAGCAACAGAATAAACTCATCACTGGAACCTGACAGACGGGACAGGGTTTCAGCATCCGTCGTAATGGAATCGAGCCGGTTGGCAAACTCCTTAACGTACTGGTCAAGTTTCAGCACACCAAAGTACTTACTCAGTCGTTTGTAGTTCTCAATATGAATCATCACGACCGCACTGAATAAGCCCTGAGAGTGTGGGTTCTTAAGCAGTGTTTCCAAACGGTTCTGCAGCAACTTTTGGTTTGGCAGGCCGGTCAATGAATCATACCAAGTCAAAAAGTGAATCTGGTTTTCCTTAGCCTTAATAGAGCTGATATCGCTGAACACCATCAGATAATGGGTAACATTACCGTCATCATCTTTGATACTGGAAACGGTACGCATCTCGGGGTAACTTTCGCCATTTTTACGTCGGCTATACAGCTCACCATGCCAATGCCCATCCTGCGCCATAGCACCAGCAACTTCCTGGACAAAACTGGAGCCACTGAAGCCGGAGTGCAAAATATCCGGAGTTTTCCCCACCGTATCCTGTTCGGTGTAACCGGTAATCCGGGTAAAAGCTTTATTCACCGCACAGATGTTGTACTCCATGTCGGTAATCGCGATCCCCTCAGAGGCCGCAATAAACACATGGGAGAGCAGATTTTTTTCTTGCAGCGCTTCTTCCAGCGCACGATTCCTCTCTGACACAGCCTTACGGGCACCTTCCAGCTCGCGAATTTTTTCCCGCAGGTAACGGCTAAGGTGCTCAAGTCGGGTAATCAGGTGACCGTTATCCAGGTGTGCCTTCAAGCGCGCCTTAGTCACCGGAATCTGAATCGGTTTATAGATGTAATCTGTAGCGCCCAGATTAAAACCAGACTCCTCGGAGGTCGGGTCACTCAATGCCGTAATAAAGATCACTGGCACCGCATCCATTTCCGGTCGCGCCTTGATCCGCCGACACAACTCAAAACCGTCCATGCCGGGCATCATGACATCCAGTAAAATCAGGTCAGGGCGAATTTCATCCAGCAGTGCCAGCGCAGACTCACCGCTATTGGCAATACGGATGTCATAATCTTCTTTGAGCGCCTCAACCAATAACCGCAGATTGACCGGTTCATCATCAACCAACAGTACTGTGGATTGGGGAGTCGTAACCTTCGAAGAGGGTAAGCTTTGGTTAAATTCAGTCAAGAGATTCTCCATGCTCGTGGGTCACATCCTGTAAGCAGACTAACCCGCAGTATAGACAACAGCATTACATGACGTTGTTTCATATCATAAAAACACTGTATTTCTGGAACGAGGAATTCTCCTGTTACGCTATCCGGAATTTTCTCCTGCTAGCAATTGTTCAAAACATTCCCGCGCCTTAGCAAAGTCGAACTGCTCTACGGCATGAAAGAACTTGGTTAACACAACCGGATCATGACGAGCAGCGACCTGTTGCAAGGTCGATTTGAGTTGATCTACTGGCAAATATCGTTGTTTTTGCAGGCTATCACGAATCTCATCTATTGCCTGCTGCAGCTCAGCCTCACTCATCTGCTGGAGCGGAACATCAGACCCGCCACCCGGTAAGGTGACTGCGGCAATATCATCAAGAAAACGCTGCAGTATACGGCAGGTTGTTTCCGGTGCCGGCTCCGAACCAGAATCCGCCTGCTGCTGCAGTGATTTGGCAACGGCGGCCAACTCAAATGCAGCAGCATTCGACGCTGCGCCCTTAAGTTTGTGCGCCAGTTGCGACACCTTCGCCCAGTCTCTTGTTTCAACAGCAGTCATCACTTCAGCTTCCCAGCCAGAAAATTCAATCACAAAGGCATTCAAGCAATCCAAGAATAACTGAGGCCTTAACAGGAAGTGTTCCGGCAGTTCATCCAACTGCATACCGCGGGGTAACTGCTCTGCCGACAATCCCAGACCCTCCTGAGATACTGTTGCTGGTGACGTTGCATATTTTGTTGCTGTGGTTTTGGTTGGAATATTCTGCAGCAGCTTTTCGGCCAGCTCCAAAATATCAACCGGCTTGGCTATATGGGCATTCATACCGGCTTCTATGGCTTTGTTCACATCCTGCTCAAACGCAGCCGCGGTCATCGCGATAATCGGCAGGTCGTAACCATCCTCAAGCTGACGGATGGATAGACTGGCTTCCAAACCGTTCATCACTGGCATATGGAAATCCATCAGCACGGCATCGAATCGCTCCTGTTTGACACGTTCCACCGCTTCAGCACCGTTATCCACCACTACCGGTTTCATGCCCAGTTTCTCAAGGAAATCCACCGCAATCAGCTGATTAGTCAGCACATCTTCCGCCACCAGGACACGACTGCCTTTGATTGGACGGCTTAACGCCACGGCTCTATCCAGCGAGTTTTCACCGACTTTGCGCAAGTGAGCCGAACGTTTATTACTAATAGCATCGAACAGGCGTGATGGGGTCAGCGGCTTATGCAAGACGACAGGGGTAAACTGCTGCAGAATCGAAGTCGGTACCCTGAACTCCGCATCATCCAGCAACAGCACCAAATTAGAGACAAAATCCGGTTGCGCGTTATCTTGCCAAAACTGACATATCTCGGTCAGTTCGGCCACTGCACCCGCCTGACTCAGATCGGCAATGAGCAGTTCGCAATCGGCCAGAGTATCCTGCTTGGCTGCTTCCTTAGCGGCCATAAGATTATCAAAAGTACGCAGGCGCTTATGCCAGGCAGTGAAATACTGGCCGATCATCTCACGGGTATGAGTATCACTGCTGCTCAGCAGTACCGTTTGGTACTCAATCACCCGATCCGAATACTGTTGCGCCTCGGGTTGCAATTGCAGATCTACCTCAAAGGCAAATTCGGAGCCGACATCCAGTTCACTGGTGATCTCCAACTGCGACCGCATCAGGCCCAAAATGCCATTAACAATACTCAGGCCCAGGCCGGTTCCACCGTAGACCCGAGTCGTCGACATATCCGCCTGAGTAAACGGTTGAGTAATCTTCTCTATCTGTTCTTGCATCAGGCCAATACCGCTATCCTGCACCGCAAAACGCAGTCGACATTGGCGGTTGTCTGAAGCAACTCTGGAGATACAGATTCTGACCGAGCCCTTAGAGGTAAACTTGATCGCGTTGCTGACCAGGTTATTCAATACCTGGCCGATACGCATCGAGTCACCCTGCAATTGACAGTACACGTCCGGTTTAACATCCAGCTGCAGGTCCAGACTTTTCACCGCCGCCACGACATTGAACAGATCCGCAGTATCATGGATCACTTCATCAAGCTCAAACGGCACGTTATGCAACGTCATTTTGCCCGCTTCAAGCTTCGAAAAGTCGAGGATGTCATTCAGAATATCCAGCAACGACTTGGCCGCAGTATGGGCAGACTGCAGGCAATGTTGCTGACGGGTATCTAACTGCGTGTCTTGCATGAGCGTCAGCATACCCAACACCGCATTCATCGGGGTGCGGATCTCATGGCTCATATTGGCCAGGAACTGGCTCTTGGCCTGAGCAGCCAGTTCTGCCGCCTCTTTGGCTTTAAGCAGTTCGCTTTCATTCCTTTTACGTTGGGTAATGTCGTTATTCAGACCAATCATGCGGGTAATCTGGCCAGCCTGGTCCCGCACACACAGCGCAGCGGCCTCCATATGCCGCACCTGGCCATCCTGGCGCACGATACGGAACTCTGTGTTCCAGCTATCGCTTTCCTCAACCGCTTTTGCCAGCTGCAGCTCGGCTCTGGCTCGATCATCCGGGTGCAGGTGCTCAGCCCAATCGTCATAGTCGCCATGAAAATTATCAGCAGTCATGCCGTAAAGCTTCAGCATGGCGTCATCCCAGATCAATTCACCTGAAGCGACATCCCAATCCCAAACCCCAAAGCCCATGGATTTGGCAGCCAGCGCCATACGCTGCTGTGATTGCTGCAAGGCATGGGTGATTTTTTTCTGTTCGGTGACATCCCGAATACTCAGGACACTGAAAGCACCGATCTCAACATCGGCATAACCCAGTTCAATAGCCACTTCACGTTCAGAACCATCCGCCAGTTCAGCCATAACACGCCGCTCGGGTGCCATAGAACGGCGGCCTGGATCCGTGAAAAATGAATCACGCAGCGCCACATGGCTGTGTCGGTAACGTTCTGGAATCAACTGCTCGACCGACATGCCAACCATTGCATCGCCGTGGCCGAAGAAGTCCAGTGCGGTTTTATTCGCCTTGATGATGGTGCCATCAGCATTAACCGCCAATACCGAATCGGGAGTGGTTTGCAGTAGCGTGTCGGTCTCTTTCTGGGCCATCTGCAACCTGATGTTGTTACTCTGTAAACGAATCAACGCCACCACAAACAGGATACTGACCAGCACAATCGGGATCAGGATCAATACCCCGAATACCAGTTGTTGCTTAATGGTTTGCAACTCATTTTCCGATGCCTGGCGTACCCGTTGATGGCGCAAGTTCAGCAACCGCGACAATTCTGCCTTGGCAGCCATAGCTGGGCGATCATCAATTTTGACCCGAGCATCCAGCTCCGCTGTGGTCAGACCCTCATCAATCAGGGTCTGAATCAAGCGATAGTTGCTCAGGTACAACTCAACGGTGGAGAACAGGGTTTTTAGCGCGGTACGTTCGGCGTGGGTTTCCAGCAGGTTATTTAATTCTTCCTGCTTGGCTCTGATCTGTGGCGCAAGCTTGTCGAGGTGATCTAAGTATTTTCGGTCCTGACGCAACACCAAATTCTTGAAGTTATGGATCAAGTTGCCGTAGCCGATTAACTCAACATAGTCAGCATAGGCCTCATGGGTCTGCTGCATGCGCACATCATTGATATGCCACTGTTGATCAAATTCCGAGTAATTACGGTAAGCAAAATACCCCCACAGTACTGCTGCAATAAGCATCAATACGACTGCTGAGGAGACCAAACCCAGATTTAAACGCTGCTGCCTGTGCATAACCCATCCTAAGGAATGCTGATCGAAACAGTCTAACTATTCATTTCTGATGATGCTACGCTTTAATAACCCCTTAAAAAATATGGATTATTCGGTATTTCAGCCACCATTGGCCAGTGCTAACTCAGAGCGTAACCGCCTGACGCAGCATCTCCTCCAACTCGGCTGACCGCACTGGCCGACTGAACAGGAAACCCTGCACATAATCACAGTTGATCTGTTCCAATAGCCCACGCTGCTCGGTAGTTTCCACACCTTCAGCCAGCACTTTAATGCCCAGCTCGTGGGACATAGACACTGCAGCTTTGACCAAGGCTCTGTCACCGCTATCTTCAGTCATGTCCTGAACAAAACTACGATCAATTTTCACCAGATCAAACGGATAATTGCGCAGATAATTCAGCGATGAATAACCCACACCAAAATCATCCAGTGCCAGGCTGATGCCCTGGTGACGTAATTCACCTAGTAACTCTCTGGACGATTTATCGGCAGACATTAGCACGCCTTCGGTAATTTCCAACTCCAGTGAGGTCGCCGGTATTCTGGCAAGCTGCAATGCATCCTGGATAAAGGCCAACAATGATTCATCGCGCAGTTGTCTGGGCGAAAGGTTAACTGCCAATTTGAAATTTTGCAGATCCACAGGCCAGTCAGAGACGGCTGTCAGTGCCTGTTGCAGGACAAAGCGGCCAATAGACACGATCTGTCCAGTCTGTTCTGCCACCGAAATAAACTCATCTGGGCGGACATTGCCCAGTACGGGTGACTCCCAACGCAACAGTGCTTCGACTCCAATAATACATCCAGTGTTAAGTTCAACCTGCGGCTGGTAACAAAGATACATCTCCTGCCGCTCAATCGCCCCGGTAAGGTGCTCTTCTATCATCAAGCGCCGAGAGATTTTCCGATTCATACTGTGCTCAAAGAAAGCAAACCGGTCACGCCCCTGATCCTTGGCAACATACATCGCCGCATCGGCACTTTTCAGCAGTTCAGTAGGGTTTTCACCATCTTGTGGATACATGGCAACCCCCAGGCTGCCCGTAAGGCTGATAGCCCGTTCATCCAGACTGAACGTTTCCTGAAAATTGGCAAGAATATGTGACGCTATCACGGGTACACTATCTTCACTGTTTAAGCGACCGGCCAATACAATAAACTCATCCCCGCCCAAGCGGCCTACAGTATCACCGGCCCGCACAGCACTGCGCAGGCGCCGCGCCGCCTCACGTAATGCTTTATCACCAATATCATGCCCCATGGTGTCATTAATCTTTTTAAAATCATCAAGATCAAGAAACAGCACCGCGACCTGCTCTTGGTTGCGCTCGGCATCCCTGATCATCTGTTGCAGGCGATCCAGTACCAACATACGGTTTGGCAGCCCGGTCAACTCATCATAATGGGCATGGAACCAGAGCCGATCTTCCTGCTGCTTGCGCAAGGTAATGTCTTCTTTAACCGCCAGATAATGCGTCAAGTTTGCCGCTTCATCCAGTACCGGCGAAACAGACACATACTCCCAGATGATATTGCCATCACGCTTGCGACTGCTAAGTTCACCAGACCAGGATTGCCCGCCTGCAAGCGCCGAGGTGATTTCAGGCATAGTTGTACCGTCTTCTCCCAGCATAAACGCCGGCACTTCACCCAGCATTTCGCTGGCCGAATAACCACTGATTCGTTCATAGGCGGTATTTACAAAGCTGATACGGCAATCATGATCCATCATCATGATGGATACCGGGCTTTGCTCCAGCGCAACTTTTAGCAGTTTCACTTCCTGCTCATTGGCTTTACGTTGGGTAATATCCCGGCCCACCCCTAACACACCAATCAGGTTACCCTTAGCATCCACCACGGGAGTTTTAATGGTCTCTACCAGCTCGACATGGCCATCATCGGCGTAGACCAGCTCCTCTTCATTAACAGAGGCTTTGCCCGCATGCATCGCTTTAAGATCATGCTCGCGAAAGAAGTCGGCTAACGCAGTATCAACAAAATCGTAATCGGTTTTACCGATAATTTCATGTTCAGGCGCGCCAAAAAAACGCTCGAATTTGCTGTTACAACTCAGATAAATACCCCGGCCATCTTTCAACCAGACCAGATCGGGTAATGTATTAAAGAGGGTGCGTAACTGCAGCTCTGATTGCCGTAGCTGATGAGCATAACGGTTAACCAGAAAGAAAATCAGCAAGGCTGATAACAATACAAACATCAAACCTTTAATGGTTTGGATAAAGCTTAACCAACCCAAATCTACCACCAGATGCTCAACGACGGCATCGGATAATACAATCCAGGTCACGGCGAAAATGAAATAATAAAATGCCACCTTGGAGGCCACATTCACTTCTTTACTAAAGAATTCCTGCCTGCCTAGGTTTTTTTGTTGTTTTTGCTGGCTCATTCAAACATGCCTTTCTGAAATACTCGTCTCAATCTAGCCAGACAAAGTATCAGCGAAATACCGTGATAAAAGATTGTGTTGTATCAAGTTTACACAACAACCTTGCGCCAAAACCCCACATTTCCGGGCTTTTTCTTCATACACCTGTTCGATTATGTAAGACAAACCGGGTTATCCGATCCGGTTTCATTGACCATCATAACCAAGCGATAAACGCAGTACTACACCCAGCGTTCAAACAATGTTTGGGTTATTTAAGTGCTGCCAGCACCTGTTTTTTCGCATCACCAAAATCAGGTTTACCACTACCTAAATAAGGCACCTGATCCGTGGTAATAATCTCAGCCGGCAACATCAAAGGTGCCATTCCTGCCGCTACCAGCGTATGTCTCAATTGTTCCGAGCTCATCTGCAGGTCATTCTGGACTAACAGAATGACCTGCTCACCTTTACGTTCATCCGGCAGGTTGACGGCAATGAGCGGCAGCTCAGGCTGCTGCAGAATCTCCCGCACTTTACGCTCCACCGCGCCCAGGCTAACCATCTCCCCACCCAACTTAGCAAACCGACTATACCGATCAACGATAGTCAGGTAGCCATCGTCATCCAGGTGCCCTTTATCACCGGTTTTATACCAGCGCAGACCCGCGTGCTCGATGACGACTTCAGCGGTTTTTTCCGCATCGTTAAGATATCCCAGCATTATCTGGGTGCCGCCGATCAAAATCAGACCATCTTCTCCGGCAGGCAGCTCTTCCAGCGTTTCAGGCTCAACCACCCGAAAGGTAGAACCAGGCAATGCCAGCCCAACCGTCCCCTGTCTGCTGGCAGACTGCACCGTCAGCGTTTCCGGTACCAGATAATCCGGCAGGTTCACCCCGGCCACCGGCGTAGTTTCGGTACAGCCGTACCCTTCCAGAATCGGCACATGGAATCGGGCTTCAAATGCCTCACGCACCTGCGAATCAAGTTTCTCGGCACCGGCCACCACCGCTCGCAGCGATTCCAGCATCAACGGATGCAGTTTGCGGTTGCGGGTATATAAACGCAGGAAAGTCGAAGTAGCACACATCAGCGTGGCACGGTACCGGGCAACACCACGCCCAATATTCAGCGCATCCGTCGGGTCCGGGTGGCAGATCACAGGAATACCTTCAATCAGCGGCAACATGCAGGTGACCGTCAGGCCAAAAGCATGGAACAACGGCAGGGTAGCCATGATGCGCTCTTCGTCTCGCACATTGAGTACATCAGCGGTCTGTTTCAGGTTACCAATCATATTACGATGACTCAGCATCACACCTTTGGGCGCACCTTCACTGCCGGAAGAAAACAGAATCGCAGCCGGGTCTTCCAGGCCCACGCGCTGACATAACCAGGCCGAGAGTACTCGGGTAGGCATAAGCGTTACCAGCGCCAATGTAGTCAGGGTTTCAGCCCGGCCAATTGCGGCTTTAATATCTTCCATAAACAACACTGTGCGGCCAGCAAATAGCGGCTCTACATCAATACCCCGAGCGGCCAGCTTGCTGACAAACTGTCTGGCGGTAATCAACGTTTGCACATCTGCCTGCTGCAGCGCTATCACTTGCGCCTCAGCTGAAGCGGTAAAATTCACATTTACCAGGGTACGCCCTGCCATCAAACCTGCCATATTGGCGATTAGCCCGGCACTGGAGGTCGGCATTAACAATCCCAGATTCTGACCAGGGGTTTGTTTGATCCGGCGGGAAAACAGCGCACAGGCTGTCAGCAAACGGCGGTGAGAAAGCGGTTGCCCTTTCGCATCGGTGACTGCCCATTCAGTTGGGGCGGCTTTAGCCGTCCGTACAAAAGCCTGTGCCAGGGGTTCCAGACTGCGGGTATGCTCCTCCCAGGCATGAATCGACAGCTCGAGCACCTGCTTTTTGACCTCAGCTGCGCTGCTGGTGATTGGCATAGGCTCACCAAAGGCAACGATAACATCCCGCTTCAAGCCACTGGCACGCAATGTTTTCAGGCGTTCGCTGGAACGTGAGAAACGACTACCCCACAATCCGCGCAGATAAAATGGCACGATCACGCCAGCAGCATCCAGACAAGCTTTCTCAAAGCCCCGCTTAAACTCCGCCACCTGCCCGGTATAACTGATAGCCCCCTCGGGAAACAGACACACCACTTTACCCTGATTGAGCAGTTCCTTGACCCGCTCTAAGGCGGTTCTACTCTGACTGCCTGATATCGGTATCACGCCGTACCACTGCATAAACCAGCGTAAATACCAGCGATTGTAGATCTCTTTATCCATCACAAAGTGGACATGTCGGGGGGAAGCCATCTGCAGCATCGCCCAATCTAACCAACTGACATGATTACCCAATAACAGCGTACCCTTGCCATCTTCCGGCAGGTGCTCAAAACCTAATACCTGCAGGCGATATTTGCGTTTCAGCAGCGACATCACCAATAGGCGCAAGAACGCCTCAGGCACCGTTTTCAGTGCCAATGCCGTACCCGCCACGGCAATCATCGCCAACATGCCAAGCAACCACAGGCTATCAATGCCCCAATAGGCAAAGGCAACCGTCAGCACCAGGAAGCTGAACATAGCGATATTCTGAATAAAGTTATTGCCCGCCAGGATCCGGCCGGTCTGGTTTTCATCAGCATGAAACTGAATCAGCGCATTCAACGGTACATTCAGCAATGCCCCACATAGACCGATAGCAAAAAACGCCAGCCCTAGTAGCGGCATACTGTTAAGTTGAGGCAGCACAATCAGGCCCAATGCGACCCCGGCCGCCCCCAGGGGAATTAAACCCAGATTAATGTGATGCCTTGACCAGCGACCAGCCAACATCGAACCCAGCATGATGCCAATACCAGCCAGTGCCATAACCCCCTGAATAACGAAGGTATTGTGCTGATCCAGATGATCTTCAGCAAACGCCGGAAACACCGCCAACATCACTTGAGAGATAGACCAGAACAACGATAAACCGATAATTGACAGCCAGATCGGGCGATGGGAAAAAATCAGCCCCAGGTTACGGGTCAGGGTCAGACCCCCGCGGTAAGCAGACCAGTCAAAGCGAGCTTCCTGATTCAGCTCCTGCGTCTGGGGCAGGCGCCAGGCAAGGATCAGTTCAAGCAGAGAACCCGCCACCAGCACCCAACCAAGCGGCGCTACCCGCTGCAGACTCTGCTCCGGAGTCATCTGTTCAGCACCGTCAAGGCGCAGCTCAAACATCAGTGAAAACACCACGATACCGGACAGAATTGCCACCATACTGGCTGCCTGAACCCAGCCATTACCTTCACTTAGGTTATCAACGCCGAGTAATTCTTTGATATAGCCATACTTGGCCGGAGAGTAGAACGCACTCTGCACCGCAATAATAAACGTCAGGCCAAACGCAGCGATAAACCAGCCCTGGTAGTAACAGAATGTAATCAGCAGACAGATACAGACAGCAGCAACCGCTGCCCGGCGCATCACCCGATTTTTTGGATATTTATCAGCGACGAAACCACAGGGTGTGAACAATAGAATAAACGGCAGCAGGATCAGCCCATTTACAATGGCCGTCAACAGTATCTGCAATTCGCCATCATAGGCTTTAAAGAGGGTATTCTGGATAATAATCTTGTGGCCTGAATCCACAAAAGCGTTGATAAACGCCATCAGAATAAACGGCAAAAAACCGGCAAACCGAAGCAAAGATTTCATACTGCTACCTCCCTGTTGTGCTGGATACCGGCGACATAAGCCGTTATTAATCCATCCAGCATCTTCTCAGCACTGGCGTCCTGACTGATAAACAACTTATCCCGTAGCTGAAGGATGGTCACTCCATGCACACCACTCCATAGCGTGCGCGCCATCAGACCAATTTCAGCACTTCTGGCATGAGGAAACAAACCTGACAGTGGCTGTTCTAAACACCGGAATAACAGTTCAATCTTTTCACTCAGCCAGACCGGTGCCTCTGTGCCATCCGGGGAGCGATGCTCAAACAACAGTGACCAGCGGTTACTCCAGCGCGACGCAAATGCCAGATAGGTCTCAGCGTATTGTTGCAGGCACTGAATTGGCTGACGGCAACTGACCTCTCGCAACGCCAGCAGAAGCTTTTCCAACGTGCGGGCGTTCAGTTGCCAACACAGGTCATCGCGATTAGTGAAGACCAGATACAACGCCCCCGCCGAATAGCCTATTTCAGCTGCGACCTTACGAGCACTCAGTGCCGCCGCACCCTGTTCATCGAGCAGCCGCTCGGCGGCCGTCAACGCCATAGATTGCAACTCTTCTCTGGAATGATCATTACGCCTTGCCATCTGCCCGCCCCAATTAAACAATGTTCAATTACACTCCGAGACAATATATTGAACAGCGTTCATAATGTAAACATTTTTCCTGATTTCAGCGCCAATAACGCCTAACGACGGGTTAGATAAACCCCGCACTCAAGGTGATCGGTATAGGGAAACTGGTCAAACAGTGCAAAACGCTCAATGCGATGGGTCTGACAAATCTGCTCCAAGTTCTGATATAGGGTGTCAGGATTACAGGAGATATACAGAATATGCTCATAGCTCTGCACCTGCTGCACTGTATTATCATCTAATCCAGCGCGGGGAGGATCCACCAGCACGGTGGTGAAATTGCATGCATCCAAATTCAGATGACGGGTACGGCGTTTCTCCAGGCTACCATTCAGCACCTGAGAAAATTCCTCAGAGCTGATACGCACCACATCAACATTCTCGATCGCATTGGCCTCGATATTATACTGCGCAGCATGGACTGAGGTTTTCGAGATCTCCGTTGCAACCACTCGATTAAAATTTTGCGCCAGTGGCAGGGTGAAATTACCGTTACCGCAATACAATTCAACCATGTCACCACCAGCAGCCTGAGTGGCATCCAGCGCCCAATGAATCATATGCCGGCAGACCTCGCCATTGGGCTGACTGAAACTGTTTTCCACCTGTTTATAGGTGTAGTTCCGGCCATTGATCGCCATTTGTTCCAACACAAAATCCTGATCCAGGAGAATCCGGCTTTTACGGGAGCGGCCAATCAATTGAATACCCAACTGTTGCTTCAATGCCCGGGCCTCGGTCTGCCAAGCCTCATCCAGGGGTCGGTGGTACAGCAAGGTTACCAGCAGTTCACCACTCAGCGTGCTAAGAAAGTCGACCTGAAACAGCCGGTGCCGCAATGCCGGTACCGGGCGAATAAGATCCAGCAGGCGGAACATAGTATTTTCGATGGTTTCAGACACCACCGGGAAGCTTTCGACTTTAAACCGGGTATGCTTGTCACCCGGTTTAAACATTACATAGTAAAGATCATCTTCATCATGCCAGACACGAAACTCTGCCCGCATGCGGTAGTGACTGGTGGGCGACTTGAACACTTCAACCGGCGGCGGGTTGAAGTTGGCAAACTGCTCGGTAATACGCTGCTGCTTGATCTGCAACTGGCGGTCATAGTCAGCGGGGTCTACTACAGGTAATGCCATATCTATCTCAACTGCACCATGGAAACGGGAGCCGCATTTTAGCAGCTTGTTTTAACAAGTGCTGCGGGTTACTGCATGCCCAGAATAACTTCTTCCTGGAAATCAGCGATCAGAATTTGCCAGGCCATCAGCGGTTTATCCATACCCTCCCGGCTAATGTAGGCATTATTCAGTTTACTGGCCAGTGAGCAACCCATGGTGTTGTCCATCGAGCGCACCAGAGAATCCGATATATGCAGCGCCATCAGCACAGAGAAACCCGATGTCTGGCTGGCATTGGGAAAGTGATGAAACAACACCGCCTCCACCACCGCAACCGGCAGGTGCCAGCTATACAGCAGGTGCGCTGCCACTTCGGCATGAGTCACGCCAAACTCCAGCTTTTCCAGGGCATACAGGGGCTGATCCAGAGATACGGCTTCCGCCATAATTTCTTGGTATACCCCAGGGCTGCGTGCAGCAAGTACCTGAATACCGAGGTCATGCAGTAGGCCTGCAAGAAACGCCTGATGCTGCACATAGGAGCGGGCCTTAACTGACCGGCACAAATGCTGTGCCGCCTTACCCACCAACATGCCGCGCTGCTGTAGTGTTTCAAAACGAAAACTTCTCCAGCGATCACCTTCCGGAAAAGCAGCAAACAGATGGGCCGCCAGCAATAAATCCCTCAAGGTACGGGCATCGAGCAAACTGGCAGCCTCCAGCGGGTTCTCTACTTCGCGGTGATAGCCATACCAAGCCGAATTCACCAGCGCCATGAGATGTTCTGTAAGCTCAGGATCCCGTTCCAACAGGTCAGCAATGGCTTTAGGACGCATCGCCTCCCGACGCAATCGTTTACGCAACTTGAGATACGCATCGGGGAGTTCCGGCTGCATATTGAGGACTGACATATAATGCAGAATGTCATCTTTAAATAACATCTGCGTCAAACGCTGGCTACTCAGAATCGCCTGCAACAGCACACTTATGGCGCAGGTATCCAGCAACGCATGATGAGTGACTTCCGAGGCAAAGAATGCCTGGCGCACCGTCAACTGACTGGTGAAGACAATCCGCACCACCTTTGGCATGCGTTCCATCACGGCTTCCATAAGCTCAAGCTCAGGGTCGGGATGCTCACCCAGCAGCGCCAGAAATACCGTAATCTGATGTTGTTCAATCAGTGCTACGGCTTCTTCCAGGTCCGGCGATTTCAGGTAATAAAGCTCCGCGCCCTGCTCTCTTTCCAGCGCGTTGCACTGCACCCGCAGATAGCCTAACGGATCCAGAATCAGGATTTTCACACCCTGTAGTTTGTCGGTTTCGTGCTGACCCATGCAGATCCTGTTTTACCTGAGGGATAAGATACAACTTCCAGCCGGAGATACGGCTATCGGCACCCATTAAGCAAGCTTAACACGCGGCAATAATTCTGTGCTCTAAACGAAGGAACGGATTCGTAATCGGGTGTAAAAAAGCGTAAAATCGCCGCTTTCTTAATAGCTTAGTTTCGTAGGTTTCCCTCGAATCATGACCGACAGCAAACGCAATATTCTGGTTACCAGCGCCCTGCCCTATGCCAACGGCCCTATTCATCTGGGTCATCTGGTTGAATACATTCAAACAGATATCTGGGTTCGTTTTCAGCAACAGCGCGGCCATCAATGTATCTATGTCTGTGCTGACGATGCTCACGGCACTCCGATTATGCTTAAGGCCGATCAATTGGGCACCAGTCCCGAGGCGCTGATCGATCAGGTCAGTCAGGAGCACCAGCGCGATTTTGCTGGTTTTATGGTGAACTTCGATAACTATTACTCGACCCATTCGGAAGAGAATCGTCACTTCGCATCACAGATCTACACCGCGTTGCGTGATGCCGGGCATATTGAACGCAAGACTATCACCCAGGCCTATGACCCGGTGAAAGAGATGTTCCTGCCGGACCGGTTTGTGAAGGGCGACTGCCCCAAATGTGGTGCGGTTGATCAATATGGCGATTCCTGCGAGAAATGCGGCGCTACCTACAGTCCGGTCGAACTGAAGAATGCATACTCTGCCGTGTCTGGTGCCAAGCCGGTGGAACGTGAGTCTGAGCACTACTTCTTCAAGCTGGGCAACTTTGAGCCCTTCCTGCGCAACTGGGTAGATAACCATGTGCAGGAACATATGATCCATAAGCTCAACGAGTGGTTCGAATCCGGGCTGCATAATTGGGATATCTCCCGCGATGCGCCTTATTGGGGTTTTGAGATTCCGGACGCTCCAGGCAAATATTTTTATGTCTGGCTGGATGCACCAATCGGCTATATGGCCAGCTTTAAAAACTGGTGTGATAAACAGGGTGTCGACTTCAACAGTTACTGGGGCCCTGATTCTGACGCCGAGCTGTACCACTTTATCGGTAAAGATATCGCCTACTTCCACACCCTGTTCTGGCCAGCAATGCTGGAAGGCGCCGGTTTCCGTAAGCCCGATGGCGTATTCTGCCATGGCTTCCTGACGGTAGACGGGCAAAAAATGTCCAAGTCCCGCGGCACCTTTATCATGGCGGAAACATATCTGGATCATTTGCGACCTGAATACCTGCGTTACTATTTCGCGGCAAAACTGGGTTCCGGGATCGATGATATCGACCTCAATCTCGAAGACTTCCGCATGCGAGTCAATGCTGATCTGGTCAACAAAGTCATTAACATTGCCTCTCGCTGCGCCGGATTCATCAAAAAACTCAGTGGCGGTCAATTGGCTGCAACACTGGCCAAACCCGAGTTATACCAAACCGCAATCACCGCTGGCGAGCAGATTGCCACCTGTTACGAGAAACGGGAATACAGCCGTGCCATGCGTGAAATCATGGCTCTGGCGGACCTTGCTAATCAATATATCGACGCGGCGGAACCTTGGGTTCTAGCTAAGCAGGAAGGTAAAGCCCAGCAGGTGATCGACTGCTGTTCGATGGGCATCAACCTGTTCCGGGTGATTATCACTTATCTGGCACCAGTACTGCCTGAGGTCGCGGAAGATGCTCGTCAGTTCCTGAACCTGGACAACCTGGACTGGGACAGCATCCAACAACCGCTGCTGGATCACAGCATCAATAAGTTCAAACCCATGATGCAACGGGTTGAAGCAGATCAGGTCAACGCCATGATCGCAGACAGCAAAGCGACCCTGGAAAGTAATCAACCACCTGCTGCAACACCTGCATCTGCAGCATTGGCAGCAGAACCACTGGAAGATACGATAGAGTTTGCAGATTTTGCCAAACTTGACCTACGGGTTGTGCGGATTGCTAAGGCAGAGCACGTCGAAGGAGCAGATAAACTGTTGCGACTGACACTGGATTTAGGCGGTGAAACCCGCCAGGTATTTGCCGGTATTAAGTCTGCCTACACCCCAGACCAGTTGGAAGGCAAGATGACAGTAATGGTCGCCAACCTGGCGCCAAGAAAAATGAAGTTTGGTGTTTCCGAGGGCATGGTGCTGGCCGCAGGCCCAGGCGGCCAAGACCTATGGATTCTGCAACCCGATGATGGAGCACAACCGGGCATGCGCATAAAATAACCGGGATCTGGCACGGTACTACACAGCTTACTCAGACGAATGGATTTCGGCACGCTTCCTATACTGGTTCGGCAACAGCATCAGCACATAGGCCACAGGGATATTGCGGATTAAAGCAACTGGAGTATTTAAGCTTTGCAATCGAGACTGCAACACGCGCTGCTATCACTGCTGGCAACGATACTGGTATCTGCTGTCACAGCGACCCCGCTTGTGGCAGCAACGCTTGGCGTGCTCTATCCCACCACGTCCCCCCCTTATCAGGACGTATTTGAGCAGATCATTCAAGGCATCACCGCTGAACACGGGGACACATTGATACGTTACCCTCTTGCTGCAGAACTGAACCAGCAAGTGCTGTTCAACCGCCTGCAGCAAGACCAGGTTGAGATGGTCATTTCACTGGGCCGCAGCGGCTTGAACATGGTGCCCGAACTGCGCCAACACTTCCCGGTGGTCGCCGGAGCCTTGCCATTAACGCCGGCACTGAATGTTTCTGGCGTCAGCCTGATTGAAGAGCCTGCCAGCCTGTTCCGCCAGCTGCAAAAACTGTCTCCCGACACCCGACGGGTGATCACCCTGTTCAGCCCCTATAATCGCTGGCTGATACGACGTGCTATGGAAGCCGCCCAGCAATTCAACCTGGAATTACTCCCCATTGAAGTCAACAACCTGACTGAGGCTGTTACTCGCTACCGTCAGGTACTACCCAGATTAAACAACCAAACCGATGCCATCTGGCTACCGGTCGATCGCGTATCCGTCAATGAACAAGCACTACTGCCACTCCTGCTGCAAACCTGCTGGAAGCTGAAGTTACCCGTATTTTCCAGTCGACCTTCACACGTAAAACGTGGCATCCTGTTTTCCATTTACCCTAACAGCAAAGCTTCAGGCAAGCGCATGACAGAGATGGTGAGGACACTTCACACCCACCAGCAACAGCCAGGCATAGAACTCTCCAACTCTAATCTTGTGGCAGTTAACCTGCTGACAGCAGAGCATCTGGGTTATGAGTTTACGCCAGAATTAAAACAATCATTTTACGCCACCGTGCCCGTTAAAAGAGATCAATGAACGCCTCTAACAACCCCAGATCACAGCAAAAAAGCATCAGCCTAAAACGGCACCTTTACCTGTTTGTGGTGGGGTTTATCTGCTTAATCGCGCTCTCCAGCATGCTGGTTTCTGCGTGGGTGGCGGTCAGTCAGTCCAGTCAGGCATCGCAACGCCATTCACTACAAATTGCGGCCAATTTAACCCAGCTGAGCGTCTTACCCCTCATTACCAGCAGCGAAGAAAATGCACACCAAGCAATTGAGCAAATACTCGGATTTGATGACATTGTTGGCGTGACCATCTTCAATGCTAACTTTACCCCCCTGGTTCAGCATGGCGACACTATCCCGTCGCAACAGCACCTGGGGCAGCTATTCACCTTGAGTTTGCCAACGATAGTCGATGATACCAGCGACCATTGGCTCATCTGGGCGCCCGTTAATCTGACCATTAATGAAGCGCCTTTTAATGAGCTGAGCCTGGATACCAATGCCAGTCAATTGCTGGGCTATGTCGCCATCAAGGTATCCAAACAATCGTTGGTGCAGTTAATTCAGCAGATACTGTTATACAGCTTTATCACCGTTGCCCTCTTCACCCTGATTATGTCATTGCTGATGAACCGGGTATTACAGCGGTTAACCCAGCCGTTATACCACCTGTCCAACACCATGAAACTGGCCCGCACCTCTAGGCAATATCCATTTGCCCGCATTGAAGGGCCAAAAGAAGTGCAACGCATGGCTATCAGTTTCAACGAAATGATGGACGTGCTGAAAAAACAAGAACAGCAACTGCTGGCCCTGAATGCCGGACTGGAGTCAGAAGTCGAAATCCGCACTGAGGAGCTGCGCCATGCTCGGGACGCTGCCTTAGTTGCTGTTCGCACGCAATCCGAATTTCTCGCCAATATCAGCCACGAACTGCGCACGCCGCTGCAGGCCAATATTGGCTATGTCGAACTGGTACGAGAGGAACTCAGCTACGCGGGAATGACTGATTTGACATCAGATCTGGATGAGGCCTTGCGCTCTGCTGAGCGCCTACTGGTAATGATCAACATTATCCTGGATATGGCTAAGTGCGAATCCGGGAAAATGGACCTGCAGACACGTAGCACCGCAATAGCCTCGCTGATCAGTGACGTGGAAAGCATCATCCGGCCTCTGGCGCTGAAAAACAACAATAGCCTGTCGTTGCACACACCGGAACAGGATAAGCCACTGCTGCTGGATAGAGAGAAAGTAGAACAGATCCTGATTAACCTGCTCTCCAATGCTTGCAAGTTCACCCGGGAGGGAAAGGTCAGTTTGTATTGCGAAATACGGGAGCACCAGCTCACTTTTACCGTCAGCGATACCGGCATTGGCATCGCTCCGGAGCAGCAGGAACTGATATTTGAAAAGTTCCGTCAGGCCGATGGCAGCATCAAGCGCCGCTTTGAAGGCACAGGCCTGGGTCTGGCGATTTCAAGGCATTTCGCAGAATTGATGAACGGCACCATTACGGTAGAAAGTCAGCCCGGTGAGGGCGCAGTCTTCACGTTCAGCTTACCGCTGCACTGACATTTGGCGAGGAAAACTCCAGCTCTTCAATCGGCTGAGGGCGCCCCAGAAAGTACCCCTGAGCATAATCCACACCGATCTCACCGAGCAGCTTCAGGGTTTCAGCATCTTCTACAAACTCTGCTACCGTTTGTTTCCCCAGCGCATGAGCAACATCACAAATCGATTTCACCAACGCTAGATCAATGCTGCTGTGCTTCAGTTCTTTGATAAACGAACCATCAATTTTCACCGTTTCTGCAGGCAAATTCTTTAAATAAGCGAAAGTACTGAAGCCCGTACCAAAATCATCAATTGAAAACCCACAGCCCATCGCCGACAGTGCTTCCACCATACCCTGGGTCGCACTCAGGTTTGACAGGCTGGCATTCTCGGTTAGCTCAAAAATAATACGTTCAGGCAGTACTGCATATTCCCGCAATTTTTCCTGCACAAAGGGTACCAGCCGTTCATTCTGGAAAGCATGAGCCGAGAGATTGATAGCAACTTTCTTCAGCTTGGGATTTAACGACAGCATGTAGATAGATTTAGCAATCACATGCAGGTCTAATAACCCCATATCCTCAAACCGCTCCAGAGCCGGAATAAATTGCCCCGGGTAGACAATCTCATCGCCTATGACCAAACGTACCAACGCCTCATAATAGGCCACCTGATCAAAGGGTGCGGCGTAAATCGGCTGGAAGTGCAAAACTAAATTATCCTGCTCAATAGCACGTTGCACCGCATGCAGCCAGAGCATACTGCTGCGCACATCGCCGCTGGCCTCATCCTCTTCGGTATACACATGCACCCGGTTCCGACCGCGACGCTTGGCGACATAAAGCGCGATATCCGCCTGCTGAAGATAGTCCTGCGGTTTATTACCGCTGCCATCAATCAAACTAATACCGATACTGCAGCTGACCTTGAGTAACTGCCCGCCAAAAACAAACTGCTCAGAAGCCATCATTTCACACAGCGCACCGGCAATCTCCCGCGCCTGATCCAACTCGGTATTACTCAGCAATACTGCAAATTCATCACCACCAATACGACATAACCGATCAGAATCACGCAACATCTTCTGTAACCGGTCAGAGGCTTCTTTCAGGACGAAATCACCCCGGTGATGCCCCAAAGTGTCATTGATAGCCTTGAAATGATCTAGGTTGATATACAACAGCGCATGGTGAATTTGACTGCGCTGGGCCAACGCCGCGGTCTGCACTAACTCGGTATCAAAATAGTGCCGATTGTAGAGGCCTGTCAGCGAGTCATGAATCGCCAGATGCTCCAACCGTTGCTCTGCACGTTTGCGCGCAGAAATATCATCAATAGCAACAGTGATCGCCTGTTGACTGCTATCACGACGAATGGTGTTCAGCCGGGCTTCAACCCAGCTACCATGATTAAAACGATCACGTAATTTGAACTCTATGTGCAGGCTAAACCCCTGGCCACTGCGCAGGTTTTTCAAAGCACGACGAATTACCGCGACAGAACTGGCGGAATCCGAATAAACAAAATCCAACAGGTCCTTACCAAGTGACTGCTCGAAGCTCATCCCCGTCAATTGGCTCCAGGTTTCATTGGCAAATACCACACACCCGTTGCAATCCAGCTCCAGCACGGCCGTCGCAAGATTGTCCAAAATTACCCGGTGTTCTCGTGTCTGCGCTGCCAGTGCCCGTTCATTTTGCTGCATGCTAGTCAGCGCATCAGCAAACTGTTCATTACTGATAATGAAATCTTTGCGTCGCGCCGCAATTTCACATACCTGGCGCAACTGCTCGGTGGAGAAAGGCTTACTGATGAAATCAGCAGCGCCTTGCATCATCATCTCTTCTGCCAGTTCCATAGAACCATGAGCAGTCATGACCACAATGGTCTGATCCGGCTTTTCCAGCAACATTTGCTGCATGATTTCTGGCCCGGAGATACCCGGCAACATGATATCCAGTAACACTAAGTCATAGGTCTGTCGCCGCCACTCCCGCAGACCTTCATCTCCATCCACCAGCAGCTCGACATCAAACCGGCTGCGCAATACTCTGGAGATCAATGCCGCAGTCTGGGCGGTATCTTCAATCACCAATAACCGCGGTTTACGGTTCAGCGCTTCCCGATCTCGAAGCGCAATGATTTTTTCAGCTAACAGACCATATTCGCTAAAGGGCAGTACAGCGTCGATATCAAATTCGCGCGCAGTGGTTTCAGCGATACGCTTACACCAGAGGGAGGTAATCAAAATAAAGGGGATATCATGGGGGCAGTTAAACACCCCGGAACGAACCATACGCGCCAAACGCCAACCATCCAGGCCTTCGATGGTCACATCACTGACGACACAGTGGATGGCCCGCTGCTTAAGACAACATAGTGCTTCACGTGCGTTTTCGGCTGCAATCACATCATACTCAGTATGTGCCAGGAGATATTTTTCTAATATCTCCCGTTGCTCACCGTCGCCGTTAACCAGAAGTAGCTTCTCTTGGCGATACATTTTAGATACATCCAGATCTTTGTTAGCCGGGGCGTCAATCCATGTCGGCTTTGATGAAATTATTATAAATTACATGCCCAAGTAGTCCGAGGAGAATAACGTTACTATGTTCATGCATCAAGTTGCATTTTATCTAATATAAGACCTTCAGAAAGCTTCTCAGCAAGCCAACCTATCACCCAGGAGCCTCGAATGTGGCATAACTACAGTGAAGCCTGCGCACGTAATCAGCAGCCAATTTTCAAGGTTTTGCAGTACTACCTAGCGCCCGGCCAACAAGTTCTTGAGGTCGGTAGTGGCTCGGGACAACATGCCGTACACTTCGTCAGCAATCTGACAGGCCTGACGTGGCAACCCAGTGAACTGGAGGAAAATATACCCTCGCTGGCCACTAATATTGCCACCTACAACCTGCCCGGTATTGCCAAGCCAGTCGCACTGGATGTACTTAAGACAACAGTACTGCCTGCCGCTTATGACGTGTTGTACACCGCCAATACCCTGCACATTATGAGCTGGCCTGCTGTCAGGCAGCTCGTCGAGCTGGCGGGAAAATTTTTACCGCAGGACGGTTTAATGATTGTGTATGGGCCGTTCAAGTACCAGAATGCATACACCAGCTCCAGCAACGCTGCCTTCGATCAATGGCTTAAGCAACGTGACCCACACAGTGGCATTCGCGACTTCGAAGCTCTGGAGGCAGAAGCCAACGCGGTTGGACTTCAGTTACTGAAGGACTGGGACATGCCCGCCAACAATCAATGTCTGGTCTGGCAAAAACGCAGTTAACCAACTCCGGTACGCTGCGCTGATCGGGAGAACCATCTATGCACTACACCACTGAGCATATTGAGGAATTAAACGTACTCAGCCTGTATACCCTGGAAACCACCCAGGAAGGTATCAAAGTTCACTCCAATGCCAGACCTGAAGTCATTTCCGCCACCCAGCGCCTGTTTGAGAAGGGACTAATTACGCAATCTGATGGTGGCTACCTCACGCCATTGGGCCACGATGCCGCTGAACACAGTCAGGTTTTGCTGACCATTCTGTGTAGCGAAAGCCGGGTAACGCTTTAGCACCCGTTAACCACTCGCTTCAGCTCCACTACGAGGGAACCTACGAATAAGTCCAAAACCCTCTGGCTTTCAGAGCAATGTGCGATCAAGGCAGCGATTACAGGCATGCTGGTTGCCTGTCGAAAAACGATAACACAGAGATTGGATTGCTCTGAAATCCCCATGGGGCGGGCTCTAAAACAACCTGCTGCTTTGTCAGGCAGCTTGGGAAGGACTTGTCATTCCGCTGCGCTGCCTTTCGCGCATCAGGCTGATTTATCGCCCGCAGAGAAAGTCTTGGACTTGTTCGCAGGTTCCCTAGGCACAGCGGCGTCCTGCCGCAGTGCCTGATATTGTTTATCGAGCAACAACAGACCCGCTTCTGTGATACGAGATAACGCCACCTCTGAGCTATTTAGATAACGTAGAATGTGCTCTGCCAACACCAAAAAACGCGGCTGCGCTGACTGTTCATATAAATCCAGCATTAGCTGAGCTGCGGCGATATTCTGATCCAGCTGCGGCAAAGGTTTTAGTGGCGTACCACTGTCGGCAGCACTCACCAACCCCGCCGTTGGATGTTTTAAATAGCGCCCGATAAAGTCGCCGGTTTGCAGCGCATGCTGCAAGGCCTGTCGATCCGCTGTAACCTGGTGGTAGGTCAACAGCGCTCTGGCCATTATCAGGTTATCCGCCAGATAGGGACCGGCTACATCACGCCGGTCATGCCGAAAACCACCCTGGCCCAACCTGCGCTCACTAAATACCCATACCAACGCGCGTTCCGCCCTATCCAGCAGCAGCTTGTCCTCAGTGACAGCATACAGCCGCAGTAACGCATCAACGGCATAGCCGGTTGCAGAGGCATACAATTGCTGGTCAATTCTGGGCAGTCCCTGCTGTAGTCGTGCCGCGCGATTAAGCTTGTAATAGTCATGCGCTTTTTTACCCGGGACCAGATCTGCATCTTGGGAGTTATAAAACCCCCCTTCCGGTGCCGACAAAAATTCAAGCAGATAGCTCACCACGGCTTGTGCAGCTTGCAGATAACGAGGCTCACCGAATTGCTGATAAGCCAGCGTATATAGCTCGACATAACGTGCCTGGATGCGCATGATCTTTTCATAATGCGGATGCTGCCAGTCACCATGGGTAGAGTATTGGTATGCGCCACCAAACACCGGATCAATAAGTTTGATAGCACTGTCCAAAGTCAACCGGGCCCGCTGTTCAGCTTTAGTATCCCCTTCAGCGGCCAACACTAAGTCCCAGGCCAAGGAATCTCGTTCAATAAATTTCTGGCCTATATCCAAACCACCAACGGTGTAATCGAAGCGGCGGCTGTGTTTTTGCTGCAATTTAACGCGCAGTGACTGCTCCAGAGAGGCGTGTTTGGCAACCTGCTCTGGATAGCTCAGCTGACTGCCCTGAGGCGTAGGATCCTCAATGATGTCTTGGAGAATAGCGACCATTTCGTCCGGGGAAATATATCCAGCACGCTTCAGTAGCTCAGTGCCATCAGGAGCATACACCACCGTGGCCGGCCAACCCCAGTCACGGTAACGTTCAGCCAAATCCGGCCTGGCATCATGATCAGCTTTCAGGGGGATGAAATGCTGTTTGAGCAGCTCAATGACCCGTGGGTCTTCATAAGTGGTGGCTTCCATCACATGGCACCAGTGACACCACACTGCAAGCAGATCCAGAATCAGATACTTTTTGCTTTCCTGCGCCAACTGAAAGCTGGCGGCATTATGCGTTTGCCACTGCAGCGTTGACTCAGATTCAGTTGCCATAACGGGGCTAGCTTGCAAGCACCCCAGCAAACAGATTCCAACGAGTCCTTGTTTGAGCATTCTCACTCTCTCTCTCCCGGTTTGATTCGTTACCTATCAATACGCCTTAAACCGGGAAACAGATGTCAGTGCTAAACAGCCAAAACAAAAAAAGGCCCCAAAGGCCCTTTATCGATACGCTATTTTACATACCTTCAGGCTTTATGTGCCTGGTCATACTGTTGCAATACCTGGCGTAAATCCGCCTCATGGGCAACATCCCCCTGGCATTCCGCCCGAGCAATATCATCAAGGATCATACGACGAATCACCGGATCCTTGCGCCGTTCCAGCAGGTCATGCCCTGCAGCCATAGCGATCATGTTATCAACATGTGCGTGTTCTGCGATGGCGGCCACTTCTCCAGAAGTCAGATCACTCAAATCCAGGCATTCTTTGTAAGTTAACATAACAACTACCCCACCTGCCTGATTAAAAATCTCACTTACAGCTTATGCCGAATTTACGGACACGGACTGAACCAGGCCTAGAAAAACCGCGCTTATTAGGCGTTGTCTGATCCAGATCAAAGGGGGGATGGACTGATAGAATTTCAGGCGTATAACTTGCAAGCCTGCGAGGCTGCTTTATCATGCCGCTTCACGCTGAAACAAGGAAACTCCCATGACCCCTGAAGCCTTTGTTACCGCCCTGAAAAATGGCGACACCCTGGACTTTGAAGACACCATGTCGGTTATTGAACAACACTTTCTCTACCAGCCAACCGCTTTTCGTAATGGCGAGTTGGAAAATGCGGCGGGGCAAAATGAAGGCAGCTGCAAAATTTTTGCTTTCGCTAAGCTGATGCAACTAGATGAACAAACAACGTTGCGTTGTTTTGGCCGTTTCTATCAGGACGTAATGGCTACACCGGACGGATCAGACCACGGCAATATTCGTAACTTCATGCAATCAGGCTGGTCGGGCATTATTTTTTCAAATACTGCCCTGACCAGCAAAGGCTGATTCAACTCAGGCCAGGCGATCATCCGCCACATGGTAGTGGGGATCTTCAATCACGTTGACCTCCACTAAGTTACCCGCGCGCTGCAACAGAGCCCGGCACTCTTCACTGAGATGTCGGATATGCAGTTCTTTACCTGCTTTTTCGTAGCGTTCAGCCAAGGCATCAATCGCTTCAAGACCTGAGTGATCCATCACCCGGCAATCGGCAAAATCAACAATGACTTCCGGCGGATCATAACGCGGGTTAAAACGATCGCGGAACGCCTGCACTGAGCCGAAAAACAGCGGCCCCTTGGGCAGGTAGATTTTGGTATCAAATTCATCACGAATCTCAAACTGCATCGTGCGAGCATGCTTCCAAGCGAAGACCAATGCCGAGATGATCACCCCAACAATCACTGCAATCGCCAGATCGGTCAGCACAGTCACCACGGCAACCGTGATCCCAACAATGGTATCTGACAATGGAATCTTGCCCAGCAGACGGAAACTGGCCCACTCAAAGGTGCCAATCACCACAATAAACATCACGCCAATCAACGCCGCTACCGGAATCTGCTCGATCAAGCTTGACCCCACTAGGATAAACGCCAGCAGGAACAGCGCCGCAGCAATACCTGAGGTTCGCCCCCGACCGCCTGAATTGATGTTAATCATGCTCTGACCAATCATCGCACAGCCACCCATACCACCGAAGAAACCTGTGACAATGTTTGCCGTACCCTGACCTACGCACTCTTTGTTACCCCGGCCCCGGGTTTCCGTCATTTCATCAATCAGGGTCAAGGTTAACAAGGATTCAATTAAACCAATCGCCGCCAGGATCAGCGCGTAAGGCACAATGATACGCAACGTCTCAAGGCTAAAAGGCACATCCGGCATGGCAAACATTGGGAAGCCGCCAGCAATTGTGGCAGCTGCATCGCCGGTCATATCCGCCAACACATCCTGTACCGTACGCGCATCCAGATCGAGGCCTATTGCCAGCAGTGACACGGTCAAAATAGCCGCCAGAGAAGAGGGAATCAGACGGGTTAACTTGGGCAGAAACTGAATAATCGCCATAGTCAACGCAATCAGGCCCAGCATCTGCCACAGATCAACACCCTGCAGCCACTGGGTAATACCCATCTCATCGGTGTACTGGAACTGCTTAAGCTGAGCCAGGAAAATCACGATGGCCAGGCCGTTAACAAAACCCAGCATCACCGGATGCGGCACCATGCGGATAAACTTACCCAACCGGAAAGCACCTGCCAGGATCTGGAAAACCCCCATCAGTACCACCGTTGCAAACAGGTACTGAACACCGTGCTGAGCCACCAAGCTCACCATCACCACCGCCAGCGCACCAGTGGCACCTGATATCATACCCGGACGACCACCTATAGCTGCGGTAATCAGCCCGACCATAAAGGCAGCATAAAGTCCGACCAACGGTTCCACACCGGCCACAAAAGCAAAAGCAACAGCTTCGGGCACCAGTGCAAGTGCAACTGTCAGACCTGAAAGCAGGTCGCTCCTTAAATTGTGCGGTCGCGTAAAGACATTCTGAAACATAAGGATATTCCGTCAGTATGGGGGCCTGAAAAAAGCACGCAGGCGTAAGCAAAGCCTGCAATTATAACAGATATATAACCACTTTACAGATCGGAAGGCCGAATATAACGTAGGGTTTTGCGCCGCAAAGCAGCCCGCTGTGCAGTCGCAATAAAACCAGCCAAATCGGCTAATTCCTGAGGGAGTTTTAGGCAAGTTATCTGGCACAGCTGAGCCAGATTTTTCCAAGCGGGCGGCAAATGAGCCAGGTGCGACACCATACCTCCCTGGGGGTCTGCAACCAGATACTGTAGCCTGCCAATACCTGATGCCAAAATACGGCATAAACACATTGGGCAGGGTTCTAGCAGACTCAGTAATGTCAGTTGCTGGGGGTTTGCATAATCGGGATAGTCCAACTGGAACCGCTCAAGAAGCGAAATTTCAGCATGCGCTCCAGGATGGTAGCCCTGCGTGAACACCCCATTCGCGGCTTGAGACAAGATGGCACCATTGGCGTCGATCAAAATCGCTGCCACACCATAGTTGCCTTTGCTCAGCGCGGCCATGGCAAGCGTACAACAGTGCAGCGCCCGCTGTTCGGCCAGGCTGCCAGACTGATATTGAGTCCGACATACCGCCAGCTGCTGCTCAAGCTGGCTGATACTCGGGGCTTCGATCATCCACTTCACCTATCACATTTCAGAAATGCCACTTCAACAGAATAGAAGGGTTTCGCTCGTCTACGCCGGCAATACCAAACTTATTATTCCAGTGCGCATACTCAAGGCCCAAGTACAGCCGGTCACCCCAGCCCTGAGGTACTGGCAGTTGCCATTTTAACTGCGAGGTAAAATTCATTTCCGCTGCATGCATAGCGCTGGCGCTGGACCAGTCCAGAAAACCGTCATACAGTAATTGCTGTCCGGCCAGAGTGAACGGGTATGCCCAGGTCAGCGTCATCTGTTCATCATCCGACCAGCGGGCATTTTCCACCCGATACAGATTGATATTGAAGTACGTAAAGCCAGACAGATTCAAGCCAACACCCACACCATAGAGGGCGTTATTAAAGCGTTTGCCCAATGCCCGTCCCGATTCCAGCATTGTCGCCAAGTAAACACCCTTAAGCAGGCCAGCGTCCTGCTCTAGCGGTGATAGGAACGGCAGTTTTAAGCGAGGCGCCCACTCGCCATATGTCTCATCATCACCCGCTGCCGATTTTAGCCGGTCAATAAACAGGAACCAGTCGCCCCAGTCGAAGACTGAGGCTTGTTCCAAGGTTATAACCTCGCGTTGATTATCACCCAACTGATAGTGACTACCATTGAGATAACTAAGGCTGGTCGTTGCAAACAGGCGCTCCGCCTGTACGCTAAACGGCACCAACAACAGGCAAAACAATAGCCCGCGACATGCCATAGAAGCCACTCCAATTGATTGAAATACAGACTAAATGTACGTGTTTTCATCATCCTGCCACAAGTCTAATTGCTCTGTGGTGCTATGAGTTCCGGATAACAGCCTGATACCCACCCCCAACAGACGTACCGGCTTCCCTCCCCGCCCATAGGCTTCTCGCAACAGGCTTTCATAACATTGCAGGGTTGGACGCGTGACCTGATGCTCGGCGGTCGTCTGGGTAAAGTCTGCAAACTTCACTTTGACCACCGCACCGGCAATGTTCCTCTGCTTCAAATGCTGGGCCGCGCGCTGCCGCAACCGGTCGATTAAAGCGGGCAGTTGTTGCTGGCAGGTCGTGTAATCCGGTAGATCTTCGGCAAAGGTGTGTTCAACACTGACTGATTTACGCTCACGGACTACCCCTACTGGCCGCTCATCCACCCCATGCGCCAAGTGATAGAGGCGCAAGCCAAATTTGCCAAACTGCTGACTTAATAACGCCTGTGATTGTTGTTTCAGGTCCAAGCCTGTTGCAACGCCCAAGCGCTGTAACTTAGCCTCGGTTTTACCGCCAACACCCGGCAGTTTTCCCACCGGCAAGGCCGCCACAAAAGGCGCTATCTGCTCAGGTCTAATCACAAACAACCCATCAGGTTTTTGCCAGTCACTGGCAATTTTGGCGAGAAAACGATTAGGGGCTACACCGGCAGAGACACGAATACCAACCTGACGAAACACTTCCGCTTTTATCTCTGCAGCAATGCGGGTTGCACTGCCCTGAAAGTGATTTGAGCCGGTTACATCAAGATAGGCTTCATCAATCGAAATCTGCTCAATCAGGTCAGAAAATCCAGTCAGAATCTGCATCACTTGTGCCGAAGCAAGCCGATATTTCTGCATATCCGTAGGCAGTAAGTGCAGGTCTGGACATAACCTGATCGCCTGAGCTGTTGCCATGGCAGAGTGGATACCAAAACGCCGCGCGGGATAGTTGCAAGTGGCAATTACCCCGCGCCGATCTACACTTCCACCTATGGCCAGTGGGATTTGAGCCAGTGCGGGGTTGTCGCGCATCTCAACTGCAGCAAAAAAGCAGTCACAGTCGATGTGGATGATTTTTCGTTGGGTAGCCATAGCAATTCACTGTATTTATATACAGAATTATAAATAATAAAAGTATCAGAGCAACGCAATAATCCGATTATGTCAGCTGCCTGATTCTGGGGAGATACGTCATGCAGGAATCCGAATGGGACGGCCAGAACCGCCGCAAAGGCCATGAACGCCGCACGCATCATGACCGCAGAGAAGAAGTGCGTTTTGAACCCGGCAAACTAGACCGGCGTAAAAACCATGGTCGACGACGTGAAGAACGAGACATCTGGTTTCACCGCGAAGAATAAGTCTGGCGTGAACCAGCAACCGCGCCAAAACCAGCTGATCGGCGGCTGGCCTGCTTTGTCATAGTTTAGTCATCAAACTATCAATTTAGTGTCATGGCACTGGCATACAGTGCCGGATATGAATACAGACAATCTATACCCCGTCCCTGTTAGCCCGGTCATTAACGTAGAACAAGCGCTACTGACGAAATACCCTGCCTTTGAAAACAAACCGCCGCTCATGCGACGGTCGACACTTTATCTGCTGCGCAAACTGGTGCGAGAGCAGGAGATCAATGGTTTTCTCGATCAGCATCAGGACCTGAAAGGATTTGAGTTTGTCGATAAGGTGCTGGAGCATTTTAATTTCAGCTACAACCTCAGTCACACGGACCGGACCAATATCCCCTCCTCCGGACGCGTGCTGATTGTTGCCAACCATCCCCTGGGCGCACTGGATGGTCTGGCACTGCTAAAAATGGTGGGCGAGATCCGGCGCGACGTAAAGATCATCGCCAATGATCTATTAATGAGTCTGGACCCACTGAAGCGTTTATTATTGCCCGTAGACAACATGGGTAAGGGTACACGTAAGGCCGACATCAGCCGAATTGTCGATACGCTGCACAACGAAGAGGCGGTGATCGTGTTTCCTGCTGGCGAAGTCTCCCGCGCCGGTCTGACCGGGATTCGTGATGGACGCTGGAACAGTGGCTTTCTCATGTTTGCCCGGAAATCCAACGCACCGATCCTGCCCGTGTATATTGGTGGCAAGAACTCCTCACTGTTCTACGGTATTTCCAGCCTGAACCGTCAACTTTCGACCCTGATGCTGCCACGAGAGATGTTCCAACAACACAGCCATTCGCTACCGATGCGCGTTGGTGAGGCGATTCCTTTCAGCCAGATTGATGCCATTCCGGTTTCCTCACGGGAAAAATCCAAGCTGCTTAAACGTCACCTATACCGCATAGGCAAGGGACGCAAGCCGCTGTTCATTACCGAAAAAACCATTGCTCACCCACAAAACCGGCAAATCCTGAAACAGGAATTACGTCAGGCGCAAAGGTTGGGTGAAACGGCTGATGGCAAAAAAATATACCTGTTTGATTACCGGGCTGACTCCGCAGTGATGCAAGAGATAGGGCGCCTCAGGGAAGTGGCGTTTCGCCAGGTAGGCGAAGGCACCGGGCAAAAACGCGATCTTGACCGCTATGATAGTTACTACCGCCACCTGATTCTCTGGGATGAAGATGAACTGGAGATCGCCGGGGCTTATCGACTGGCAGAAACGGCAACACTCATTCAGGCTAACAACACTCCCATCTACACCGACTCACTGTTTCGTTACAGCCCCCAGATGCAACCCTATTTTGCCAAGGGTATCGAGCTGGGCCGCAGCTTTGTTCAGCCCAAGTACTGGGGCAAGCGCAGTCTGGATTACCTCTGGTACGGCATTGGTGCCTATCTGCAGCAACATCCGGACATCCGTTATATGTTCGGGCCCGTCAGCATTAGCAACAGCTACCCTAAAGCAGCCCGGGATTTACTGGTCTGGTTTTACCGCCATTATTTTGGTGACACCGAGGGCCTGGCGAGTTCCAACTCCCCATACCAGATCGACCGGAACACCGAGCAACACCTATTATCGCTTTTCAGTGGCAATGACTACAAAGCGGACTTTCGCATACTGAAAGAGCAACTGGATTATCTGGGTGTCAGCGTGCCCACACTGTACAAGCAGTACAGTGAAGTCTGTCAGGAAGGCGGCGTACGCTTTCTGGACTTTGGCGTGGATGCGGATTTCGGCTACTGCGTAGACGGCCTGGTACTGGTTGACATGGCATACCTGAAAGAAAAAAAGCGTGCCCGCTACCTTAACCCACCGCAGTAATCACTGCCGCCGCTTGGAACTATGACCCGGTTATAAACACTATACTGACATCAGTCATGTGTTGAGGGCACACCATGGGTCGGCAATCTCCATCAGTCATCCGCTCAAGCCAGAAAGATATCGATGCGTTTATTGAGCAATTGGCGAAAGCACCAGCGCTCGTCACCGGCGGCAGTGGCCGGCTGTTGTTCGCGCTGGATGCGACAGCAAGCCGGCAACCCACCTGGGATCATGCCAGCCACTTGCAGAGCGATATGTTCAGCACCGCAGCTGCAATCGGTGATCTGCAGATTCAGTTGTGCTATTTTCGCGGCTTCGGCGAGTTCCGCCACAGTCGTTGGTTTACTGATAGCACCAACCTGTTACAACAAATGACACAGGTGCAATGCGCCGCCGGTCACACCCAGATCGCCAAAGTGCTCAGTCATGCGCTGAATGAAACCCGCAAACAACCGATACAGGCGGTCGTCTTTGTCGGTGACTGTATGGAAGAAAGACTCGACACACTTTGCAACCTGGCCGGGCAGCTGGGTTTACTCAATACCCCTCTGTTTTTATTTCAGGAAGGTAGTGATTCGGCGGCGGCAAATGCGATGCGACAGATGGCCAGATTATCCGGTGGTGCTCACCTGCAATTTGACCAACGCAGTGCTGATCAACTGAAAGCCTTACTGACAGCGGTTGCTATCTTCGCCACAGGTGGTAAAAAAGCACTAGAGCATTTTGCCCAGCAACAGGGGGCGACCATTTTGCGCCTGACTCAGCAACTGAAATAAGGACCCTTTCGTGAACCCCATCAGCCTATTATTGCTTGCCGGAATTGTTGCATTGGTGGTGTTCTGGGTCCGCTCTCTCCCTCAGAAAAAACGAGGGGGCGCGGTGATCCTGCTCGTGCTGGTAATCGTGTCACTGGCTATTATTCTGATGGCGATTACCGGCCGCCTACACTGGATCGGAGCAGTATTTGCCGTTTTACTCCCCTTCGCGAGGCAAATTTTCCCCTGGATATTGCGCCTGTTTCCCTTTCTACGTTTCCTCTATCGGCGCCGCCAATCACAACAGCCCCAGGCAGGCAACGTATCGGAAGTACAAACCCGTATTCTGAAAATGCAGCTGGATCATGATGCCGGAGTTATGTACGGACAAATCCTGGCTGGGCCGATGCGGGGACGAGAATTAGGAGACCTCTCTGAGCAACAGTTTATCGAGCTGCTGCAATATTGCAGAGCGGAGGATGGAGAATCCGCCCGCCTGCTGGAAGCGTATCTGAACAAACGTTTTGGCGACTCTTGGCAAGACGATGACCCCGGTGAAACGACATCTACTGCCCCGGGAAACAGCCATTTGACCCGGCAGGAAGCCTACCAGATTCTCGGCCTGGAGCCCGGCTGCAGCCGTGAAGAGATCATCAGTGCCCACCGCCGCCTGATGCAGAAATACCACCCGGACCGCGGCGGCAGTGATTACCTGGCAGCGAAAATTAATCAGGCCAAGGACTGTCTATTGAACCCCTAAGTGCCAAAGCTGTTCTGGGTCGGGTCCAATCAATTTCAGTTGCAGCTGGTTTTCGCCATAGCTGGCATTGAAACCTTCCAACACCAGCTGCCCTGAGTTATTACGAGAAAACAACAGCAGATCACTATCGGGGCGGCCATTCGTCTGGTCAATCTGCACGAGCAGTTTACCCGTTGGCAGCAACGACCACTGCCCCTGCTGCAACACGGGTGGTTGCTGATCCAGATAGTGCTGTTGCAACTCCATATTGCCGGAAGCAAACAACAGCATATCAATACGACGGCCGGGCGTATTGGCCACTTTTAATTCAGCCAAATAGTGGCCGGGCAGCGTACGTTGTGCCAGATCACCCGACCGAGCACAACCGGTCAACGTTCGTTTATCAAGGTGCAGCTCAGCCTGAAATTCATACTCGCCGGCAAAGGCATCGCGACACACGGCGGATTGCAGTTCGAGGGCAAACTGAATCGACTTCCCCGTGCGATCCTTCATCTCGCCCTGCCACGCCAGCGTATCAGTAACATCAGTCTGATTTACGGGAAATATCCAACGCGAACGCCGCGCATAATCCTGCACGATGACAGCGTCGGCGGTAACGTCCGCCACCCAGTCACGCCCACCTGCAGCACGATATTTAATCCCGTTCAACGGGAAGCGACAGGTTGCTTTACCACCACCTAAAACATGTATCGACTGAACTTGCCAATGCTGACTATCCACCCCAGGGCGCAGTGAAAACTCACCATATACCGTCGGTGCCAGCTGTTCACTAAACCGGCTGTGTAGCCGCTCGGTGGGGTCCGTCAACAACCAATCATAACGCGCGAAACAGGGGCGAAAGCGCAACACCCCCTCAGCAGTCTGACTGACAATACCTCGTTGGAACAAACTCGGCTGATTCACTTCAGACACCTTGAATGCCTGCTGTTTTTTGACCGGTATACCCTGGCAGCCTGACAGCAGTAGACTGAGCAGCAAAACCCCACTGACACTCCAACGACACGTGACTAACACTGCTTTACTCCCTGCTATTTCGCCCCTAAGCACCGGATAATAGGCTGCTCCGCTAGGCAGGAACAACCACTCAGTAGCACCTTGGCCAATCCGATGCGCTAAATGCCGCCCCGTGTCTCCGTTTGGATACGCCTTATCTGCTTGATATATATTGAATTTCTATAAAAAAACCAAAACCTGTCGCTATTTGGAAACAGATTTATCATCAGATGATAAAAAATCCATCGCTGCCGCTCCAGGAAAACACTTAAAACAAAACCTATACACCTGATTTATAAGCAGTAATAAACACATGGCACATAACTTGATATGACCCAACCGTATATCGATGAGTTTGAATTTTCCCGTAAGGAGACTGTGTATTATGAAAACCTGTGCTTTGCTGCTGACTTCTTTGCTGTTTGTTACCCCAATTGCCATAAGTGCAGAAGAAACCGCGCCTGCCAAGAACCAGGCCGCTGAAAACACTGAGACAAAACCGCTGGCGGAAACTCACGAAGAGATTTTCACCAAGCTGGATATTGATCAGGATAATAAAATCAGCATGAAAGAAGCTGAAGTGTCTCCTGCCCTGTCCAAGGGCTTCGCCTCAATTGATACTGACAAGGATGGTTTTTTGACTAAGGAAGAATTTGCCAACCTGTGGGCCCGTGCTGCAAAAACACGTGACCGACTGGCCATGGTAAACAACGCCTCTCTGTGAGGGGGAGCCCTTGCTTCCCGGATACCGTCCTTGTTGACTGCAGCTTCCGAGACAGCTGCTGACAGTCACCTACCCAGGTATTTCGGGAGCAGGTTAAATCAGGGACGTCCGTTCTCCAAGTTAGCCCATTCACCTGATTTAGCCGGCCGATTCAGCCCATGAATCGGCCTTTTTTCGTTTCTACCCTCCCCGCCCGCAATACATTAAGCCGGGGATTGTGGATAATAGATTAACCTGTCTAGCTGCCTACACTTCTGCCCATGCCCAAACAACCTGCCAATATGTGGCGCCTAAGCTCACTGAAGCAGCTGGTCATTCTGGCTTTTGTCGCCGTGGTCGCGCCTTTTGGCATACTGATCTATTACGCCACCGATCAATTGGTTGACCAGTCCAGTCAGGGCCGGGTCCTTGCACAACAGGCACTTGAGGTCACCCGCCGAGGCCAGCAGCTACAGCAGCAGGCCGAAGCAATCACCCGTGCGGCAAAACAGTTCGAAATTCTGCAGCGTGAAGATATCCGGCAACGCTTGCTGCAACTGATTAACGAATTTGAACAACAGTTCACCCTGCATCAGGCGCTGTACAGCAACCCGGAGCAAAACACCCTGATTCAGCACGTGCTGGATCACTATCGTCAAAATACCAGCAACCCCCCGGCAGAACTGCAGCAACTCACCCAAACCATGAACCAGTCGGTGGATCAATACCTAGACACAAGCTTGCAGCGCCTTAATCAGGTCGCCCAGGACACTCAGGTACGGCTGGAAATCGTAACTTTACTGTTACTGGCAATTTCCCTCCTGCTGATGATCATTTTCAGTCGCAGTATTATCCAGCCAGTAAAGCGGATAGCTCGACGCATACGCGCCATGGGCACAGGTGAATCCTATGAAAATCTGGGCGTAGGTGGCCCCCAAGAACTGGTTTCCCTTGAGCAACAACTGAACTGGTTAAGCGAGCAACTGAGTGCCGCAGAAGAAGAAAAACACCGTTTCCTGCGGCACATGTCGCACGAGTTAAAAACACCCCTCACTACACTGAGAGAAGGTTCAGACCTGCTGGCCGAACAAGTCACAGGGGCACTAAATGAGAGTCAGCAAGAAATTGCCAGCCTGCTACAAAGTAATGCCCGCCAGCTACAACAACTGATCGAGCAGCTGTTGGATTACAACCGTCTGGCACAGCTACAACCGACAAAAGGCAGACCTGTAGCACTACTGCCCCTGCTGCAACAGGCCTGTGAGCCACACCAGTTACTGCTGGAACAGAAACAGATAACCCTGCACCTGCCACAGCACGATCTGACATGGCATACCGATGCAGATATGCTGCTGAGGATACTGACTAACCTGATCAGCAATGCCGCCCAATATGGCGCAAAACAGGGTGAAATTCGCCTGAAAATGTTCATCGAAGATAAACAGCTGTTTATCGATGTGCAGAACAAAGGCCCGACCATTCCCTCCAGTGATGTACCACACTTATTTGAACCCTTTTATCAGGGGCAAAACCGCCGGGCCGGTCCCGTACGCGGCTCAGGTATTGGCCTGAGTATTGTCAAGGATGCCGCCAGCGCATTGGGCGGCTATGTTACCCTGCAACATAATAAAGATCACACGGTTTGCTTTCGGGTAAACCTGACCCAAATGGATGCTGCCTGATGCCAAGCCATTGTTATAAATTCCTGCTTAGTCTGCTGCCCCTGCTGCTTACCGGCTGCCAGTTGCACACTCTGGTGCCAGCAACAGGTAGCGAACGAACCTGTAGCATGAACAATAGTGAGTTGCAGATGCTGCAACAAAGCGAATTCAGCCTGTTTCATCAACCCAAACAAAAAGCGGCGCTCTTGAAGCAAGCCAGAAGTGATAAGAATATCGCGTTACAGGCGGTCCTGCTGTCTCAACCAGATGCAGCCCTGGAACAACTGCAACAGGCCGTACGGCTGTATGAACGCCTCGTACTCTATCCCAGCAAAGACTGTCCCGGGGACACCTACCTGAACCTGCGGCAACGCCAGGCAGAGAGCATGCAGCAATTGATACTGGAAAGACAAACCCTGCAACAACAGCATCAGGAGATGCAGGCCAAAATCAATGCGCTGACTGAACTTGAAAACGAACTAACCCGTGAGCGAGAGTCCCAGCCATGAGTGCACATATTCTTTTGGTCGATGATGATCCCGCCCTGCTGAAACTATTACGTGTCCGGCTGGATTCTGAAGGTTATCGTGTCACCTGCGCAGAGAGCGGCGAAGACGCCCTGAAACGCTTGGACGAATCGGTACAACTGGTGCTAACTGACCTACGCATGGAAGGTATGGATGGCCTGAGCCTGTTCCATCAAATCCAGCTACGGATGCCACAACTGCCGGTAGTGATACTGACCGCGCATGGCTCTATTCCCGAAGCCGTCAGTGCCACCCAGCAAGGGGTTTTTGGTTTTCTGACCAAGCCAATCAATCGCGATCAGCTGCTGGACACATTGAGTTCTGCCCTGGCTGAAACCACTGTCAATCAGGGCGACTGGCGGGCCGATATCATCAGCCGCAGTCCACTGATGGAACAGGTACTGCAAGAAGCCGAACAGGTCGCTAGTGCCGATGTCAGCGTGCTTATCACTGGTGCCAGTGGCAGCGGTAAAGAGATGCTGGCCAACGCGATCCACAAAGCCAGTCCGCGTTGCAAAAAGCCCTTTATCGCCATCAACTGCGGTGCTCTGCCCGAGCAATTACTCGAATCCGAGTTATTTGGCCACTGCAAAGGCGCTTTTACCGGTGCGATCAGCAGTCATGAGGGGTTGTTCCGGGCGGCGAACGGCGGCACCCTGTTTTTAGATGAGATCGGCGATATGCCGATGCCCCTGCAGGTTAAGCTACTCAGGGCCTTGCAAGAACGTCAGATCAGACCGGTCGGTAGCACAGATTCAGTGCCCGTCGATGTCAGGATACTGTCAGCGACACACCGGAATCTGGAAGATGCCATGACCCAGCAGGAGTTCAGGGAAGACCTGTTCTATCGGCTTAATGTCGTCAACCTGCATCTACCTTCGCTGGCAGAACGGGCGGAAGATATTCCCCCTCTGGCGCGATTTTTCCTGCAGCGCGCGGCACAACGCCATAATCCGAAAGTAAAGAATATCTCCAGTGCTGCTCTGCAGTTATTGGCACAAGCGGCCTGGCCCGGCAATGTGCGCCAGTTAGAAAACATTATTGAAAAGGTCACCGCACTCAGCACCACGCCTGTAATCAGCGACAGCGCTGTGTCCCGAGCGCTGGCCAATCAAGACCAGGTCATGCCCAGCTTCAATGAAGCCCGCGCTGAATTTGAAAAACGTTATCTGAAAAAAGTCCTGCAGATCACCGAGGGCAATGTCAGCCAGGCGGCACGCATTGCCGGACGAAATCGCACCGATTTCTATAAGTTGCTAAACCGTCACGACATGGATGCATCCAGCTTCAAAGACTAAGTACTTAGCCGCGACCAATCTCGGCAACGACGGCAGAGGTCAGCCTCACCAGGTCAGCGGCTGCCATCTCAATCTCTAAGCCGCGCTTACCGGCGCTCATAAAAATGGTTGGGAAAGTGCTGGCGCTACTGTCCAGCACCAGAGGCAGACGTTTTTTCTGTCCCAGCGGACTGATACCGCCCACGACATAGCCGGTAGCACGCTCAGCATCCTGCGGGTTCGCCATCGCCACTTTTTTAACGTTTAACGCCGCAGCCATGGCTTTCAGATCAAGCTTACCCGCCACTGGCACAACCGCCACCGCCAGATGTTTATTATCCCCATTACAGGCCACCAGCAGGGTTTTGAATACCTGTGCCGGGTCTAACCCCAGCACATTGGCAGCTTCTTCCCCAAAGGAGTCAGCCGACGGGTCATGCCGATACTCATGCACCTGATGCTTAACTTTGGCTTTTTTTGCCGCATTAATGGCCGGCGTCATTCCCTGCGCATCCCCCTGCCGGACATCACATCAGCCAGGTCGATAATATCGATGACGGTGCCTTCACCGCGACTGACCCGGACCACCTTATCCTGAATCCGCAGCACTTCGTCAGCCACCGCATCGGCGTCATAATGCAACCGCCCCAGCAGGTCACGCGGCAGAGGTTGTGCATAGCCACGCAAACTTGGATCCAGCACTTCACCACGCGCCAGTTTTTTCTGCCAGCCTGGAGGTAACTCGCCCCCCCGCTCTAGCTTTTTCTGCAGCCCTTTCGGCAGCTCTTTTTGCTTACCGTAGGTCTGCCCGGTGCCGGACGCGGCATTATCATTATAATACTGGCGGATTTCGTCCCGCTCCCGATCACTGAAATGGCGATACTCCAGCCGACCCTGCAGCCTTGGCTCATCATCGCGACCTTCACGGTAGTCACGACGCTGCTCCTCATCACGACGTTCTGTTACCTGCTCCGTTTTGGCATGTTTTTTATGCTCTTTCTTACCCGCATGTTCTGGCTTTTCTGCATAGGCGGGCAACGCCAGTAGTGCTGCTAACACTGTCAGTGCAAACTTATTCATCAGCAATCCTTGTTATTTTCGGGTTATTTTCGAGCCTTCCAGAGACAAGTTATACATCAGTCCCTTATTGGAGAAGATAAAACCAATGATGGGATCCTGGATGGTAGAGCTGTCAATGGTGCCGCCCACACCCAGTGTCACCAACGCGACACTGCCATCCACACCCGCTTCCCAGCCCTGACTATTCCTGAACTTCTGCAACGCTGCATCCGTCATAAACAGAATCATCTGGGACTTGATTTGAGCACCCAACTGCAGACCAATAGATGCCGAGAAAATAGTGTAATAGCCATCGGTTTTGCCACCGATCATGAGCTTCCCTTCGCCGTACTCACCACCAATGCCGATGCCTGCCTTGTATACTTCGGGAAAGATCAACACACCTTTTGCCCGGTTGATTAACTCTTTACCCGCCGCACTGTGCTGATAAAATTTTGTCAGCGCCTCTCGGGTTTTAGCATCTATCTCAACATTAGAGGCAGCCTGCGCCAGGCTACTCATGCTCAACAAAATCAAAAAAAATGCTGTGATATTCCGTAATTTCATCACGCCCTCCCGGGTTGTGGGTTTTTATTCTTGTACCATAGTTTGGCTGAATAATGCCTGAAAAGCAGGGGCGGACAGCGCCTAGTTTCCAGCCCAGGTCAAGTCCTGCGCTTCAGAGGTATCAGTACCTCTTCCAGTCCGTGGATACGGATCTCCAGCATCAGGGCCAGTAATTCCCCCAGCTCCCCCTTGGGAAAACCTTTATTGGCAAACCACAACAGATAGGATTCTGGCAGTTCCATTAGCAACCGCCCCTGATAACGACCGAATGGCATATTCATCCGTGCCAGCTTTAATAATTGGCTTTTATCCATCGTTGTAAATACTCACCTCAACCATCACCCGCAACCTATGAACCGCACGCTATAAAAGCCAGCCTTTTGTACTGGACAGCTACCACCAAGGCTTTTTATATTAGCCGCAAACTGATGACGCTACATGACACCATGTTACCCACTGAACCCTTACAGAAAGCCCTGCGCCTGCTGCAGCAAAACAAACTCGGTCCTGCCATTGCTCTGGTGAAGAAACAGCTCCATCAGTCGCCGCAAGACTTCAATGCCCAGCACCTGCTCGGGGTATTACTGTTAAAGCAACATAGAGTTAAACAAGCTGTCTACGCACTTAACTGCGCCGCAGCTTTACCCGCACCAGCGAAACAAAAAGCCCAGGCGCTGAATAACCTGAGCCTGGGCCTGCAACAACAGGGACAGTTTAACGCCGCGCGGCAGGCACTGCAGCAAGCTATCGAAATCTGCCCGACAGATCCGGCATTTTACTGCAACCTTGCTAATCTGGCCGAAAGCGAAGCTGATTTTCCAGCCATGGCAGACAACTTTCGTCAGGCCCTGTCCCTGCAACCAGGCATGGCATCTGCCGCCCTGGGCTATGCCATCGCCTTGCGCAAGCTTGAGCAACCGGCAGCAGCACAACAGGAGTTGAAAAACATAACTGAAGCAGACCGGGATTACGACTGGCTATGTGAGTGGTGCCTGATCGGCAGCCAGCTGCAACAACAAAGCTTGCTGTTCGCCGAACTTGATCAACTAAAGCTTGATGGCGACAGCTGGCGTGATCTGGCCGACTATATTGCCGAAGAGGGTTATGCGGCATTGGCAACGCCCTTCTATAGCGCCTGTCTCTTGCGTAACCCGTCCGACCATACCGCCCAGCACATGCTGGCGGCTATAGCCGGCGAGGATACCGTACGAGCCCCTGCCAGCTATGTCAGCACGCTGTATGACCGTTGTGCTGATGAGTTTGAAAAGCGACTGGTCCAGACACTCGGCTACAACGCTCCGACCCTGGCAACCACGCTGCTAAGGACATTCAACATACTGCCAGCACAGCAGGTACTTGATCTCGGGTGTGGCACCGGACTGATGGGGCAAGCACTCGCCGAGGCAACCACCGGCCAGCAACTGATCGGCGTTGACCTGTCGCAGAGTATGCTGGACCTGGCCGCCAATAAACAGTGCTACGCCCAACTGATCCATAGTGATGTCTTAAACTGGCAGAACTCTCAGCAGTTCTCGCTGATCTGTGCGATGGACCTGCTGATCTATTTGGGTGAGCTCACCACGCTATTGGATAAAGTGACTGCCTGGCTTACCCCCGGCGGGCATTTTGTCTGCACCCTGGAATTGTGCAGTTTTGACACGCCACAGCTACAGCCATCCGGCCGTTTCAGGCATAGCATCGGCTATATCAGTAAACAAGCTTCCATCAGGGGGCTGATAATGCGTCATCAAGAGACTCTAACATTACGCCGGGAAGGCAATAGTACCGTTGAGGGTGCTATCCTGCTGTTACAGAAGGAGGCCTGTCGTGACCGAACAAAAACCCTACCAACCGATTAACTGTGATCAGCATGATGGCTATGAGTTAGCCTGTATGCGTCATGCTATCCACCTTTTCAAATGGCATGATGGCAACCAGATTCGCAGCGAAAAATTGCGCTGCCGGGATTTGGAATATACTGGCGGAGCAGAGTACCTGTTGGCAGACAACCGGGACGGGGAACCGTTTCGCATCCGGCTTGATCAAATTATCAGCTCACTGCCCTATTAATTTCGTTAAGGACAGCCAATGCCCGTCAGCAGACTGGACAGCATCCATATCTACCCGGTCAAATCCTGTGCCCCTATCCAGCTATCTGCTGCCAATATTGATCCCCACGGCCTGCCGTTTGATCGCCGCCTGATACTCAGCAGCCCGGATGGCGCCATGCTGACCGCCCGGGAAATTCCCAAACTATTGCTGTTTAAAGCGTTACTGTTACAGGACGGTATCGAGATCATTGCCCCGGATGGCGAGCATATCACCCTGCGCTACCCCGAATTAATCTACACCTACCATCAGGTGAACATTTGGGGCGATGAAGTAAATGCCCAATCCTGTGGCGAGACACTGGACAATTGGTTTTCTGACAAGCTGCAACGCCCCTGCCGGTTGCTGTACTTTGGAGAACAATCACAACGCTATACCAGCCGACGGCCGGCGCAAGGGGTCGCCTTTGCAGATGGTTACCCTTTACTTCTGATCTCACAGGCGTCATTAGATGACCTCAATCAGCGCAGCACGCAGCCGGTTAGCATGGCACACTTTCGACCCAATTTAGTGGTCACTGATACCATGCCCTTTGCCGAGGATCACTGGCGCAAAATACGTATCGGCGAAGTGGAATTTGACGTGGTTAAACCCTGCTCCCGCTGCGTGATGACCACCTACGATCCATTAACCGCAGACAAAGTCGCTAACGCAGAACCCTTAAAAACCCTAATTAACTTTCGGCGCGGCCAAGATGGTGAAGTTTATTTCGGTCAGAACCTGGTGGCACTCAATCAGGGTTGCATACAGCAAGGTGACAGAGTTGAGGTTTTGGAGATCCAGACACCGGAGGTGTATCCGGCATCAGCACCGCTTGTACGGCCGACATCTGCAGTACAACAGCATACACCTGATGCCTGGTCTGATGGTCAGGTCGAGCTGACCTGCACCGCCCGCATTCAGGAAACGCCAGACGTTATCACCTTCCGTTTTAGCCAGCCGGAAAACTACTGCCGTACTGAGTACCAGGCCGGCCAATTTATCACCCTGTCGGTGCCTTTAAATGGCACCACCGAACGTTGCTATACCCTATCCTCGTCGCCATCCAGAAACAGCGATATCGCCATTACCGTGAAGCAGGTCAATGCGCAGGGCGTCTCCGCCTGGCTGCACCAGCACCTGCAACCGGGCGGCATATTGCAGGCCAGCCCACCCCGCGGCCAGTTTCATGTCAACAGCAGTGGTCAAGCAGCACTGTTACTGCTCTCAGCCGGTAGCGGCATTACCCCGCTACTCTCAATGGTACGTGATTTAACCGACAGCCAAAGCCAGCGGGATCTGGTCTTTTTCCATCAGGCACGTCATAAGGAAGACCTTATCTGTCAGGATGAACTACTCTGGCTGGCACGGCAAAATCCGCGACTGAAACTGATTTTTTGTTTATCGCAACCCGATGCTGGTTGGAGTGGTGTCACTGGCCACCTGAGCAGAGAGACGCTGTTACAAGCAGTACCGGATCTGCTGGAGCGCGCGGTTTATTGCTGTGGCCCGAATGGCTTTATGCAAACGGCCAAAGGCGCCTGCCGCCAAATCGGATTGGCGGAGCAGCAATGGTTCCAGGAAAGTTTTAATATAGTGCCACCGCAGCAGGAAACAGACGCGGCCGAGAGTGCACTGAACATCTGCTTCAACCATGCAGTACAGGTGACAGGCAACAACCGCGAACCAATACTGCAACAGGCTGAAGCTAACGGCATAGGCATCGCCTATGGTTGCCGTGCCGGTATCTGCGGCACCTGTAAGGTGCAATTGGAATCAGGAGAAGTGGAGCGGCTGTCAGAACTGCCGCTATCAGATGCGGAAAAAGCCGCCGGCGTGATTCTGGCCTGCAGTTGCATTCCTCAATCGGATCTTGAGATTACATTGCCCGACAGCAGTGAATGAGTTCGCCATAAAACAAAAAACCCGGCTAAGCCGGGTTTTTTTTAAGAAGACTGTTCTGCATTAAGCAGCTTGCAGAGTAGGTACTTTCTTCGCTACTTCTTCAGCCATTTCAGTGACTTTCTTAGTAGACTCTTCGAAAGAAGACATGTAAGCATCTTTAGCTTCAGTCAGCGTAGCCAGAGATTTTTCAGTAGTTTCAGTCAGCTTGGTTTCTACCAGCTTGTAAAACTTAACCTGCAGATCCATAGCAGCTTTAGGGTCTTTGCACTCGCACAGAGCTTTGAACTGTTCAACGCTAGCGCTGGACAGAGTTTCGAAAGAATCTTTAGACAGTGCAGTCAAAACTTCAGCAGTTTTCTTGTTAACTTCTACCAGACCTTCAACAGGCTTGAAGAAATCAGCAAATTCTTTAGGAATTTCAGCTTTGAACATATCAGCAAATTTATTCATATCGTACATGGTAAGTCCCCTTATCTTTTAATGTTGCGGCGCAACAAATCACTTGCCCCAAAGATAGAGCCTGATCAGAAATGAGTCAAGTATTTTTTTGCACTGCACAAAACTTTTTTTATTATACTTTAGTCTACAAAAAAGCCGTTAATTATATAAGGTCTTTATTTATAAAGAATAAACCAAACTGATTCGCGTCACATTGCATCATCCACTACTGTATGCCAGCAGGTAAAAGGCCGCACAGGAACGCCTTATATCTATGATTTAATACGATAAATTAATATTTATTTGTGTTTTTTTTCGGCCCACCTTAAATCAGATTCTTCATCAATATCACCTAATCTACAACCAAAGCCGCATCCCCCTTCACATGACGCACTGACTGAAACCAGATCGAGCATCCAGGAAAAACCCTATGCCAATTTTGTGCATAGCAAATAAATAAACACTGCACTTATTACCCTATCGCAATTGCAACGCCCACCAGCGAGTAGTCCCGGATCGACAGTTACACCACTGCACCATAAAAGTGCACACGAGAACAATTAATGCACACAAAATACACTTTTAATAAGACGGACAATCCACTGATACCAGCAGACCCGGTTTTCCTCTATATGGCATATTATTTGCCTTCTTAACAGTAGCTTATCCTTTTTTGGAGATATCTATGCTGATCTGGTCTGCCGGTTTCACAATCCTGAACCGGTTAACTCTGACTTTCGCCGGACTGCTACTGGTAGCAGGTTGGTGCGCGGTCGCTGTTGCCGCCTGGTTCCAATTAACCCTGCTGTTATGGCTGGCACTGCCACTGCTATATCTGCAATTAAGTTTTAACCAGTTATGCAGTCAGCGCTGGCAAAAACTAAATCAGGTTATCAATGCCTTTAATGATGGCAACCTGAAGTTCCGGACAGACTACAACGGTAGCGACAAGCCACTGACAGAAAGCACCCAGCATCTCTACAGTTTTGCCCGCAACTACTCTGTGAAAACCCAGCTGGCAGAGCAGCTATGCAGTGAAATGCAGTTTTCCACTAAAGAGTTGGAGTCTTTAGCCAACCACACAGCACATGCCGCAGGCGAACAACAGAACCAACTCTTGACAATCGCCAGCGCCTCTGAAGAGATGAGCCAGACTGTACAACAGATACGTGACCACCTTTCACGCACCCACCAGTCGGCTGAAACATCACAAAAAGATTCGCAGCAGGGCGCACAGAAAGCCGCTGACTTGCAGACCACCTTGGAAAACCTGCGTTATCAGTTCACCGATACCAGCAACAAAATTAACTGGCTGAATACCCAGGCTGAGTCGATTCAATCCTTTGTTACCACCATTGAAACGGTGGCAGCTCAGACCAACCTGCTGGCCCTCAATGCAGCGATTGAGGCTGCCCGAGCCGGCGAAGCAGGTCGCGGATTTGCGGTAGTTGCAGATGAAGTACGCCTGCTCGCGGCCAGCACAGAAAAAGCCACTAAGGACATCACACAACTGGTAACCGGCATGCAAGATGGTGTCAGCCAATTGATTGACAGCATGACCCTCAGTGAAACCCAGCTGGGTAATGGCGCCGAGGGTTGTGAACAGATGCATCACCTTTTGCAACAGGTCGAAGAAGGTAGCAACCAGAGCCTGCAACTGATAGGCGAGGTCCACAACGCCATAGATGAACATGCCATGGCCAGCGGTGAACTAAGTGAGAAACTGACCGTTATCAGCAGCCTGTTGGAACAACACTCAGCGCAGGCCAAATCCCTGACTGAACTGACCCATTACCTGGAAAACCTTTCCGTCAAAGCCAACATCAAGGAGGCGCAGGTATGATTGAGATCGCGATTGTCACGCTCTTATGCTCCCTGTTTATAGGCCTGCATCTTTTCAGTCGGCATAAATCCCGCTTGCGCCTGCAGGCGCAGACCCAGATAGGCATTACCCAGCTTACGGCTGTACTCGACCTGATACAGCAGCTGCAACGGCATCGCGGTCTGTGCGCATCGCTAAGTGATGATAACCGTATGGAGCAGCAGCAGTTGAGCCGAGAGATTGATCGGCTGTGGCAGCCCTTGCAAGTGGCAGATTATTGCGGCAAACCGTCCCGGGTGCGCATCCAGCACCAACATTGGCAACAGATTCGCCAAAACCCGGAAAACAGCTTTATGCCCCACAGCGAGTTGATCGAAAAGCTGTTGCACGAGCTCACTGAGATTGCTGATTACTGTGCCCTGACTGCAGAGAACAGCCTGTTTGACCAAGAAGCACTGTGGCAAAACCTGATCCGCAGACCGCATCATGCCGAGTCCCTGGCACGACTGCGCGGCCTGGGTGCTAAATCCGCACGGGAAGGCCGCTGCCAGGCGTCGGTACGGGTGCAACTGCAATACTTGTTACAGCAGATGAAAAGCGACCCGATAGCTAATGGCAAACAGATGGAAACCGAGCGTTTGGTGAGCGAACAGATTCTGCAACCCGATCAGATCAGCATTGATCCCGGCATGTATTTCAGCCAGCTGAGTCGACTGATCGACGAACAGATTCAAATTACCCGGACACACCTGCAGCAGCTTTAACAGCCACCCCTTCTCCTGCTGCAAAGCCTGCCTTACAATGATCAGCATTGTGGGCCTCTGCGCCCGCCGGTTATCAATTGTATAAAGCAGGATTGTTATGCCAAAAGCGTCAGATCTGAAAAAAGGCATGGTCATCGAGATCAACAGCAAATATTACGCTGTACAAAACGTCGATGTGCGCAGCCCCTCATCCCGTGGGGCTAATACGCTTTACAAGGTTCGCTTCGGTCAGCTGCCATTAGGCGGCAAATATGAAGAGACCTTCACCGGCGACGACCTGTTAAAAGAAGCCACCCTTGAACATCGCAAATGCAGCTTTCTGTACCGTGAAGAGGACATGTATATCTTTATGGATAATGAGGACTACAACCAGTACTTCCTCAATTCCTCCTCAATTGATGCTCAGGTTCCATTTCTGAGCGACGGTATGAGCAACATCACCGCACTGATGGTGGATGGCATAGTATTAACCATTCAACTGCCCACCAATGTAGTGCTTGAGGTCACCGAGTGCGTGCCTGGCATGCAATCCGCCAGCGCCACAGGAAGAACCAAACCCGCCACACTGAGCAACGGACTTGAAGTGCAGGTGCCTGAATATATTCGTGAAGGCGAGCAGGTCAAAATCAGCACCGAAACTGGCAAATTTATGTCCCGGGCCTAAGTCATGCAAGGGCAGGTACCCCGCAAAATCGGCAGAGGCATGTGGATACTCACCTGGGTCATTCTACTGGGCCTGCTCTACGTCTACTTTGACCAATACTTGGCAGATCGGCACAACCCGAACCGTCACCTGAATGCCAACGGTCATGGCGAAGTGGTACTGCAACGCAACCGCGCCGGGCACTACATCGCGCCCGGCACCATCAACGGCGTTGCCGTAAGGTTTCTGCTGGATACCGGAGCCACCAGTGTCAGTATTCCTCAGCAGGTTGCCGAACGAATCGGCCTGAAGCGCGGCACCCGCTACCAGGTCAGAACCGCCAGTGGCACCGCCGATGTATATACCACCGAACTGGACCATATTGAACTGGGCGGCATCAGCCTGGACAACATACGCGCACATATCAATCCACATATGGCCGGCGATACAGTGCTGTTAGGCATGAGTTTTATGCAGCACCTGGAGCTGGTGCAGAAAGGCGACACCCTGACCCTGCGCTATTAGCCGTTGGCCTGCAACAGATCACAGATCAACCCTGCTGCCTCGCGCATCTGGCGTACCTGGCCACGCCGTCCCTGCCCTGCGGCGCTGAGGTCTGCCCAGTCCTGCTGTTGCAGCGCGCGTTGTAGCAATACCACTACGTTTTCATTCTGCAGCAGGTGTGACAGCTGATCAGAGGACAACTGCTGCAAGGCTGAGCGCAATAATTTTTGCAATGCATAGGCACTGCTTTCATAACTGCGGTTAAACCGCACAAAACCCACTAGATCAGACCGGTCATCCTCATCCAGCGTTTCAGGACAGTCGACCTGGGTCAGGACCGCCATCACCAAAGCAGGTTCCAGTGCTTTCCAGTCATCGGTCAGACGGTAGGTAAATTGACGGGCAAACCGCTGTTCTGCCCGACTAATACAGGCACGGCCTGCAGTCGAAAGGGGCTTAAGCAGCAACGCGGCAAAACACCCACTCACAGCATCGCGCTGATTCCCCAGACGCACCATTTCATAACCACAGGCGCGCCAAAAACCATACAACTCATCGGTAAGCGCAAAGCTGGTTCCCAGGTAGTCCCAGCTCATCTCAGCACCGGCGGCAGACACATGCTGCAGTAGCAACCGGCCAAAACCCTGGCGCTGTAAATCCGGATGAACCACCAACCGCATAACTCGGCCACAGGCCAGTCCAGCGGCCATACGATAGCCTTCCTGATGCACCAGAGTCTGGGGCAAAAGATGCCCGCGTGGGCGCCGCTGACCGGACCAAATTGCGTCAATCAAATCCTCTGGCAGCGGCCCTTCTGTTGCCACCAGCGCCGCACCAGCCACCTGGCCGCTGACCCGTAGTATCCAGATATGCAGATTAGGGCTATCCAGCAGAATCCTCAGATCACCCGGAGTGGTGCGGTAATGTGCCAGCACCAGCAAGCCAAACAGTTGCTGCAAGGTGGTGTAATCTTCATTCAGCTGATCACGTTCCAGGCGGGTTACACTGACCGCGCTCCCCGCATCTTGCCAGCCGGACAACACTGCCGGCTCGGCATTCAATAACAGCAGATTAAACACTAACTGTTCCAGCGGATCCTCCGGTGCCCAACGCACAGGAGTATGCAAATGAAACGCCTTCCACTGCGGGGTAACGCTATCGAGTACACGCCGGAAACGGATCGCAAAGCCCTGACCGGTACCCTCATACCCATGTACCGTCGAGGCAAAAGCAATACGCGGGAACTGTTTCAGCAATCGCGCCAGCATCGCCACCGGAATCGCCGCGGCTTCATCCACCAGCAGCACCTGGCCTTCACCGGGCTGCTGCAATAGTTCCTCGGGCAGCATAAAACGGATATGACCTGTCGCATGCACTACGCCTTGCTCAGTCAAGCTGGCTTGCGGCAGCAGTTCCGCAGCAATTGAAAGCGCAACTTGCACTGCGCTACGGTCAGGGGCCGTAATAAGAATATCGTGGTAATCAAATCCGGCTAACTGCGCCGCGGCAATGCCCAGCGCAGTGCTTTTACCACGCCCTCGGTCCGACGTTAAGACCGCTGGACGACGCCCCCGCTGCAACTGGCGAATAATCAGTTCTACTGCCTGTTGCTGATCTTCTGTGGCGAACGGTGGCACCGCCTGATGACTTAATACCGACTGAGGCTCTATGAGCTCAGCCAAAGCAGCATCGTCATCCGGCAGCGGTCTGGTTTCATGCACGATCAGCGTATAAGGGTCATCTTCCAGCAGTCGGCTAATCCGGCTGATAAAACGCCGCCCCACATCTGCCGTAGTGTAAGGCTCTACCGCCAGAGAGGCGTGCTCCGGATCATCAAACTCAGGCCACTGGTCCAACGTCGGACACAGCAAAGTCAGAATGCCGCCACCCTGTAGCGTGCCACTGACCTGACCAAAACTGTTGGGGTTAAAACCTGACCAGGCATCAAAAACGATTGAGGTATAAGTGTGTCCGAGTACGCGATGGCAGTCACGTCCCTGCACCGCTTCAACATCAGGTGGCGGGGTGTCACCCACCCACAGGGTCGTTGTGTCAACCAGTGCTGCCGCATGCCCACGGCACCAGTCAGCCGAGCCACTAAGCAGCAGCAAACGGCGGTGAAATTGTTGCAACGCCAATTGCTGTAAACGACTTTTTAATTGGGTGAGCGTTGTCATAAACTCACCTGGAACAGGTGTTTAGACACCAAACCCCAGCTCCAAATCATCCGTGGCTTCGATAAAGGATTGATAGCGACCACCACCCTGCTGTAACGCTTTTTCTAATTGCTCCTCAGCCAGTTCCATTAGCCGATCATAAGACAGCCGGTCAGATGGCTGTAGTGTTACAACGCCAATACTGACCGTGATATGCGCCGTTGCCGCCGCATCAGCCTGAGGAATCGCTGCTGCGACCACGGCTTCACAGCAACGTTCTGCCAACACTGGGGCATTTTCGTTGGTAGAAGGCAGCAACATAGCGAAGGTTTCTGCTTCTATATGCGCCAACAGGTCACCCGGGCGGGAGATACATTCAGCCAATACGCCTCCCAGTTGCGACAGCATTTGTTCCAGTTGGCCCTGGCCAAAATGGTCCCGATAGGCCTGGAAGCCATCCACTTTAACCAGCATCACCGTCAGTGGATTAAATTCACGTACGGCCCGCCGAATTTCGCTGAACACTACCTGTTCGAAACGCACCTGATTGGCCAGGCCTGTAATCTGATCCGTTACCGCACTGGCTTCCATCTGCATTCTGAGCTGATCACGCTGGTGACGCAGTTGCCGAAACATGACCGACTGCCGTTTCTGATAGGCGGCATAAAAGAACGCCAGCAACAAACCGGTTAACAGCAACATGGCCGGCATCCAACTCAGCGTGCCTACTAGATAACTATCAGCAGCATAAAATACCAACTCCAGTGATTCATCTCTTAGCGACAGGCCATAACGCGCCACTGCAACCGCTTCGGCAACAGGCATTTCACTTTGCAGTAATGGGGCACTGCCCGCCATGGCTAAATCAAAACTCACGCCTTCCGGCAGGTCCATCAAACCACTTTGCTGCAGCAATACCTGCAGTTGGCTGACAGTGACCAGAAAACCATTATTTCGCTTGGCGCTGTTGATTAACAACAAGCCCTGTTCAGAAGCGATAAGGTGCGTTTCTGGTTGCTGGCCCGAAACACTCTCATCCAGCTGCGGCAGCAACACGGTTTGCAGGGAGATCGCATCCGGCTGCAACCAGCGGATCACCGGTTCGCTATCGGCACTGGTGTAACTGGCCAGCATCATCGCCGCCGGGTGCTGCTGTACCAGCAATGGAACAACTGCAGCAAGGTTCCCAGGCTCATGTCCGGTCGCTCCGGTGACACTGCGTAGCAGCCCCGCCAATTCCAGCTCTTGTTGGAGGCGCACACCAAATTGCTCTGCATGCGGTGCCATATCAGTGGCAAATGCGTTAGCGGTGGCATCTTGCTCCTGTTTTGATAGCAGCAAAAACGCTATCAAGGCAAACAGAACTCCACAGAGGGCAAACAGCCATGCAGGCTCAATACCCGGCTGTCGCTTTGTTGTTTGTATCTCTGAGGTCATAGCCTTCTTCCAACCCGTTTAAAGATGCGTTATTGAAACACAGTATGCCACCAGAACTGAGTAATCTCAGCAGTTTAACTACAGGCATCAAACTAGCAGCCTAGTTTCCATTTGTCTTCCCTGGCCCAGACCCATGCGCCCGGCGGCTCTCAACTAGCCAGTAATACCTTAAAACCAGGTACTGGCAGCCGCAAAACACGCCTGACTCAGTGGCTTATCAGATTGCAGGCATTTGCTTTTTTATACCACAGCATGCTGACAAGCCACGACGGCTGATCAAAAACCAATCCAACACGAGCGGATATGCGTAATACTGTTGACGAATTACCGTGAAAACACCTGCATCAGTGCCGATTCGACGTTAATATAGGCGCCTTACCGAACGTTGGAAGAGATGAATGAATAACCCACTGCAACAGTCATACCGCAATATCATTGAGTTATTGGGCGAAAACCCGGAACGTGAAGGCCTGGTCGATACCCCCAGCCGCGCCGCCAAAGCGATGCAATTCCTCACCGAGGGTTACACCCAGGACCTGGAGACTGTCACCAACAATGCAGTGTTTTCTTCAGATACCGACGAGATGGTACTGGTCCGCGATATCGAACTGTATTCACTGTGTGAACACCACGTACTGCCGTTTATCGGCACCTGTCATATCGGCTATATCCCCAACGGCAAAGTACTGGGGCTGTCCAAATTTGCCCGCATAGTGAATATGTATGCCCGCCGTCTGCAGATTCAGGAAAACCTGACTCGCCAAATTGCGGAAGCGATTCAGACCGCTACCGGCGCCAAAGGGGTTGGCGTTATCATCCAGGCGCAGCACATGTGCATGATGATGCGTGGCGTTCAGAAGCAAAACTCCAACATGCGCACTTCGGTGATGTTGGGCAGCTTCCGCGACAGCGACAAAACCCGCAACGAATTCCTGCAGCTGCTCAAAGACTGATCCGCTCCGGAGGCGATATGTCCATCAGTAATGCCATCATTCGCATCGCCAATCTGCGGTTGCGTACCTTTATCGGTTTTAATCCGGATGAGATGCAGAAGCAGCAGGATGTAGTGATCAATATAGAGATCCACTACCCGGCTGATAAGGCCTATGCAGAGGACGATGTCGACAAGGCGCTGAACTACAAAACCATCACCAAGCAGGTGATCGGCCATGTAGAGGACGGACGCTTTTTGCTGCTGGAAAAACTGGTGGCTGATGTGCTGGATATTGCCTCAGCCCACCCCTGGACCGAATACGCCAGCGTCACCATCGACAAACCTCACGCACTGCGGTTTGCCGATTCAGTATCACTGACATTGCAGTGGCAAAAAGAACCTGAATAATGTTTCAGGGATCAATAAACAGAGGTAACGGGCTGCCCATAATCGCGGCAATAGCACCGACCATCTCCCGCTCCTGCACACTGATCTGCCCATCCTGCTGAATGCAGTTACGGATCGCACTCAACACCCGAGGCTTTTCGCCAGGACGCACCTGACCCAAGGTACGAACCGCAGCGGTCAGTTGCTGCAGGTCTGCCTCTGATTCCGCCAACGGTGTCAGGGTATAAAGCCCGGCAGCATTCACGCCACGATAGAACGCTTTATCCGCATCGTTTTTCTCGGCATGGCCATACTGCGCCAGCAGACTCAGCACCAACTGTAACGCCTCACTGGCAGCCTGCAGTTTAATGGCTTTCTGCAGCGGTGCCTCGACCTGTTCAAAGGTCGGAGCAAGGTATTGGAATACCAGCTGATACAGGCACCATTCAAACATATCGGTATGCTGATCCGCCCGGATGACCGCCATCAAGGCTCGCCTGAATATCTGATACTGTTCAGGCGACAGGGTTTTCAGGGCCGGTAGCAGCAGTTCGATCAGAGGCAGGCGCTGTGTTGGATCAAGCTGCAGGCGGTATTGATACAGCTGTCTAGTCAGTGCACCGATACCCGCAAAACCGGTTTTCTCCACCCAGCCCAACTGGCGTGCCTGAATCTCCTGCTGTGGATCCAGTAACAAGGCAAAACATAGCGCCACTGCACCCAGGCTATCGTGTGCCTGCTCTACCAATATGTCGGGCAAACCATCCAGCTGTGTGCGTACTGCCTCCAGCGGAGACAGGTCATCCATCATGCCTCCAGCCAGCACCGTACCCAGCACCACGCCGGCCTGGGAGCGACGCTGCTGCTCTTCCTGTCGGGCCTGCTCATCCTTATGCTGTTGTTGCTTGCGGGATGGATTGCTGCGATACAGGTAATCGCCGTCCCAGTCAGGCTGAACCCGCAGAATTCGTTCCATCAATGGTGGATGGGTGGCAAAAGGTGCAGCCATCTTGCGTACCACCTGACCAAAAAACAGATGACTGACTTCTCGCCGATGATCATTCTGCAGCTCAGCACCATACTGGCTGCCGCCAATCAGCTTTAAGGCATTACCGATGCCCTTGGGGTCGCGGGTAAACTGCACCGCGCTGGCATCTGCCAGGTATTCCCGCTGCCGGCTAACCGCCGCTTTGATCAGCTGGCCAAACAAGGTGCCCAGCCAACCAATGGCCATCAGCGCTATACCCACAATCGCAATCTGGCCGTTGGACTTACGCCGCCGACTGCTGCTTCGTACCATCATCTCTCCGACATAGCCGATAAAAACAATGCCATGCAACAGTGCAATCAGGCGCAGATTCAGCCGCATATCACCATTGAGAATATGACTGAATTCATGGGCCACCACGCCTTGCAACTCATTGCGTTTAAACGCATGAATACAGCCTCGGGTCAGACCAATGACGGCATCCTCCGGGCGGTTTCCAGCAGCAAACGCATTGATGCCCAACTCATGCTCTAACAGATAAACCGGCGGTACCGGCATGCCGGAGGCGATCGCCATCTCCTCCACCACATTCAGTGCCTGTCGTTCATCCGGGTCAGTCGTGCCGGGCATAATCTGCCGCCCACCCAGCGACTCCGCCACGGCCTGCCCCCCAGAAGCCAGCTGATACCATTTATAGAGGATGGCGCAGGCCACCGCACCACACACCAGCAAGCTGATCAGGAGAAAGGTTTTCAGCGAGAGTTGCTGCAAAAAGCCCTGCTCACCTGCCACATACAGCGTCTGCTGCTGTCCCAATATCCACAGTGCCAGCGCCAGCGCCAGATTGGTGATTATCACCAGACAGATCACCGCCAACAGAAACAGCACAACCAGCCACAACGTATTACGCCGAGCCTTATCCTGATGCGCGAAAAAATCCATAACCGCGCAGAATCAGAAGCTGATCTGCGGAGCTTTCTGGATCTCGGCACTGTCAGCAAATTCCAGCAGGCTGGCATCCTGACGATGGCCGAAGCTGTTACACAGCATATTCACCGGAAAGCTCTGCCGATAGGCGTTGTAATTAGTCACCGCGTCGTTAAAAGACTGACGGGCAAAGGCCACCCGGTTTTCCGTGGTGGTCAGCTCTTCACTCAGCTGCATCATGTTCTCGTTGGCCTTTAACTCGGGGTAGGCTTCCATCACCACATTGAGTTTACTCAACGCGCCCTGCAAGACCCCTTCAGCCCCTGCCAGTTGTTGCATGGCATCGCCACTCAGGGTCGCAGCCGCACCTTTCAGCAGGGTGGCGGCCTCATTACGCGCCGCAATCACCGCTTCCAGTGTTTCCCGCTCATGGGCCATATAACCCTTGGCGGTTTCCACCAGATTAGGGATCAGGTCGTAGCGGCGTTTCAGCTGCACCTCGATCTGGGAAAAGGCATTCTCATGCCGATTTTTTAACGTCACCAGCCGGTTATAGATGGTGATTGCAAAAAACACGCTGCCGACAATCAGCAGGGTAAAAATAATGGCACCTACACTCACGTTTTCTCTCCTTTAAAAACCTGTACAGCACACGAGGCTGTTTATTATCCCCCGCTGCTGCTGATATTTACACAGTAAATGCCGTGTTGCCTGCCTTGGGCAATCAGCCGCGTTTTTGATGTTTTTCCCAGTTTTCCTGGCGCTTTTTCTCACTCTTGCGCAACAGTACATAGAGGGCACCGTGACCACCATGCTGCGGCTGGGCCGAATGAAAGGCCATCACGTCCGGCAACAGTGGCAGCCACAGCTCAAGGTAACTTTTGGTGCGATTAGCCGCATCACCACGTTGTTGGCTGCGTCCGTGGGTCAGCAGCACCGTACGGATATCCAGTTTGATACATTCCCGTACAAAACTCAGCAGTTCATCCAGTGCCTGACCGGAGGTTTTGCGCATCAGTTCCAACCGCGCATCCACCTGATAGCGCCCCAGCCGCAAGTTACGGTAGACCCCCTCCTGTACGCCATCCCGTTTCCACTCCAGCAGATCCAGCGGATGACGCCACTCGATCTCTGAGGTAGTCAGCTCACCCTCCGCCCCGGCCAGCGCCGCGCGACGGCGAGCCGCAGCATTGGGGTCACTGCGTTTTGGCCGCTGAGCACTCAGGTCAACCCGGTTACGTTGCTGCAGGGGTTTAACCCCTTCGCCCTGCATCCATTGAGAAAATGAATTATCACTGTTGTTCATCAGTCTCAGCCATATTGTCTCACGATGAATTTGCCAATATAGCCATGATGTTTGTGGCTTTAATAATCAGTCACATCAGGCTACATTGGTGCTGTTCAAGGCACACCACATAAGAATAAGGGAACCCGCATGTTGAGAACACTCCTGATTACCCTGTTTATCATCGTCGCGGCCGCAGCATTTCTGTTTTTTAATACCCTGCCACAACCTGATGAGGTGGCACAACAGATGGAGCAACCCGCTGACCTGCAGCAGGATGCCGATGCCAAAGCCCACATTTCACGCCTGACATCTGGCGCGGAGCAGCCAATCGACATCAAGCAGGCGGACAGCTTTGTCACCGCCGACCAGCTGTTGCAATTACCTGCAGCCAAGGTACTGGCGCAGGCAAATATTGAATCCATTACCCCCGATGCCGCTGCCAGCGGTTCAGACGGCACCTATGCCGTGCCCAGCTCGCGGCTGGATCTGTCCCAGTCAGGCACCGATGAACAGCGCGTTCGCCAGCAAACCGCACCCATGGGGGCCGACCAGATTCGCTTGCGTGAATTACTGGATAACCCCGAGGGGTCCGGCAAAATCTACTTCATCCATGCGGTAAACGACAGTGACAAAGAAGGTATCTGGGGCATCATGCAAACTGCATTGATGCGCAGCTTTACCCAGGGGCTTTCTCTGCCGGGACAGGCTGACACCGTGTATGCCGACATACCCAAGGATGCCGATGAACGTCTGGAAGATTTCAGCAGTTCTTTTTTAGGCCGGCTATTGCAGGCCAAGGTCGATAGCACCTACATTTATAACTACGAGAAAGGGATTCTCGGGGACAACCCCAATCTGATCCAGCCGGGACAGCAATTGCTCATCGTCACCTTCAGCGAAGATGAGCTGGTCAGTATCTATCGCCAATTTGCTAACCAATAAGGGCTATTCCGATGATTGATCTCTACACTTGGGGAACGCCGAACGGGCGCAAGATCTCCATTATGCTCGAAGCGCTGCGCCTTCCCTATCAGGTACACCCGGTCAACATCATGGAAGGTGATCAATTCAGTCCCGAATTCCAGACCATCAGCCCTAACAACCAGATCCCCGCCATTATCGATGAAGAGGGCATTAACGGAGAGCCAATCAGCCTCGCCGAAAGTGGGGCGATTCTAATCTATCTGGCGGAGAAAACCGGCGAATTCCTGCCCGATGATCCAACAGAACGCCTGACCTGTTTGCAATGGGTTATGTGGCAGATGGGCAACTTCGGCCCCATGCTCGGCCAAGCCCATCACTTCAACCGCTTCGCCAAAGAAGACGTACCCTATGCCAAACAGCGTTACCAGGAAGTCGCAAAGCGGCTCTGGAATACCCTTAATCGTCAGCTTGATGGGCGGGACTTTATCGTCGGCGATGACCTGACCATTGCCGACTTTGCCATCTACCCTTGGGCCATGCGCTACGAATGGCAGGCAATTGAGCTGGATGAATTCCCCCACGTACGCGACTGGATGCAGCGCATGGGACACATTGAGTTTGTTCAGCACGGTATGCAGGTACCCTGACCAGTATGATAGCTGCGCCTGTGATCGGCCATCGCGGGGCCGCCAGCCTGGCACCGGAAAACACCCTGGCCGGAATTCGCAAAGCTGCTGCAACCGGTGTCACTTGGGTAGAACTGGATGCCACCCTACTGGGGGACCACACCGCCGTACTGTCTCATGATGATAGCCTGGAGCGCTGCAGTAACCGCCACGGACAGCTCAGCAGTCTATCCTCCCTTGACCTCGGCAGCATTGATGTCGGTAGCTGGTTCCACCTCGACTGGCAGCAGGAAACCCTGCCCCGTCTGGCCGATGCCCTACTGCAGTGTCAGTCGCTGGGGCTGGGACTCAATCTGGAAATCAAACCCTTTCAGTGGCCCGCGCAGACCATCGCCGAGGTGCTGCATGAGACCATCAGCGTCTATTGGCAGGATAAAAGCCGCCTGATCATCAGCTGTTTTGACTTAGAAGTACTGGCCGCCTACCGCGCCCTCGACAAGCATATCCAGCTGGGGCTGCTGTTTGATGATATCCCGCCGCTGTGGCAACTGCAGGCGCAGAATCTCAACGCTGTCAGCATTCACTGCAATTGGCAGTTGCTGATGGAAAAGGAAGCCCGGCAGATCAAACAGGCGGGCTACGACCTGTACTGCTTTACCTGCAACAGCCCCGCCGATGCCGCCAGACTCTATAGCTGGGGTGTAGACGGCGTATTTACCGATACCCCGCAGGACTTTCTGAATCCAGCAGCAGACACCACCTCAGAGTACCTCATCTCTCTGACCTCCCCTGATCCGCTGTAAAAATATCCGCCGAAGCAACATATACGGGAACAGAGAGATAGCAACGCTCCCAGACTTACCAACACTGGCACCCACCACAGGCGCTTGCTCGTTTGCTACTGGAAACAGTCTATAAAATGGTACTGCTTGGCGGTTTTTTGTTAATGGTAACCAATATCTTAAAGGTGTTATAAAAGCTTCTAACACCAACATCAAAGCTCGCACTTCCAACTTGGACCGTCGCTTCGTGACGGTCCTTAATGTTGATCGCGAACACTCAACAAGCTATACCCATAGTCTTCGTAAAATAAAGCATGGCTAACATTGTGCCGTGGGCAGGAATCAAATTGGAGTGCAAGTCATGACCCTTCAACAACTCCTGGGGACAGAGCTACCGATCATTCAAGCACCGATGGCGGGTGTGCAAGGCAGTGCGCTGACAGTGGCAGTGTCTAACGCTGGCGGGCTGGGCTCTTTGCCCTGTGCCATGCTCAGTCTTGACGCCATGCGTGACGAATTGACAACCCTTCAAGCTCAAACCGACAAGCCTTTTAATGTGAATTTCTTTTGCCATACCCCGCCCTGCCCCAGTGCCGAACGAGAGACCATGTGGCAAGCAACGCTTGCGCCGTATTATCAAGAGTATGGAATTGATATAGCCAATGTAGCTGCCGGACAGGGGCGTGCGCCTTTTAGTTTGGCGATGATCGAGGTATTAGAGGCATTTAAACCCGCCGTGGTCAGTTTCCATTTTGGTTTGCCCTCGGCTGAATTACTGGCCCGAGTACAAGGCTGGGGGGCGAAGGTACTGTCTTCAGCAACGACTGTCGCAGAGGCGCGCTGGCTTGAGGCGCAGGGAGTTGATGCCATCATTGCCCAAGGGCTCGAAGCAGGTGGACACCGAGGCATGTTCTTGTCAGACGACCTGACTACCCAGGTTGGCATGTCCTCACTGGTGCCGCGCATTGTGCAGGCGGTAAAGCTACCGGTGATTGCTGCCGGAGGTATCACCGATGCAAAAGGGGTGACAGCCGCACTCGCCCTTGGTGCCGCCGGGGTGCAGGTCGGCACGGCTTATCTACTCTGCCCCGAGGCTAATACCAGTGCGGTACACCGCTCGGCACTCAAAAGCGAAGCCGCCGGACATACGGCGGTGACCAATCTATTCTCCGGTCGGCCCGCCCGGAGCATTGTCAACCGAGTCATACGGGAACTGGGACCCATCAGTGCGAACACACCGGAATTTCCTTTGGCGGCATCTGCCATTGCGCCTTTGCGTGCCGAAGCTGAAAGCCGCAGCTCTGGTGATTTCTCACCGCTGTGGTCTGGCCAAAATTCGACTGGATGCAAAGAGATATCCGCTGCGCAACTGACCCGTGAATTGGCGGCGGGCCTTTAGCGATACCCACTATCCAGCCCAGACAGAGGTTGTCCAGCACCAACGCTGCGGTTTATCGCCGCATTAAACCAACAAGGAGTGTTTATGCACATCGAAGCAAGAAAAATTTCCAAGGCCTCTCTATTCCGACTGCTCACATTAGGGCTTGGTTGTGGGTTTTTCGTCCTGTTTACGCTTTGTGGGATTGCCTCCATCTTTGGCGCGGACACTGTCAGCTGGAATGGAGAAAGTGTCACCGGCGTAATGGGACTGGCGGCAGCGTTATTAATGTGGCCTTTGTTTAGTCTGTTCTTTGCCTTGTTTATCTGGCTGGTGTCAATTTTCGGACTGTGGCTGTATGCCTTTTTTGGCACTCTGACCTTCGAATTCAGAGATGTGGTCAGCAAAGAGGAATAAGGCTGTTTCATCAGATCACCGGATCACAACAGATCAGTACCGGTGATCTGAATAGCCTAACCAGGCATCATACTAAACCGGCCATGGCAGCATAGGGGTCCCACGCTGCATCCCGGTGTGGTTCGTATTCGGTCCATAGCTCAATCCAGGTTGCGACATCTTCGCCGTACAGCTTGGCGATCACCGCATGGGTCATATCAATACCGGCAGCAATGCCTGAGGCAGTAATAATCTTGCCCTGCTCAACCCAGCGGGCTTTTTTCACCCAGTGTACGTTTGGTCCCGGCGCGGTTGCTTCATTCCACAGCAGTTTGTTGGTGGTCGCCTGCAGGCCATCAAGAATGCATGCGGCAGCCAGCAGCGAAGCACCATTGCAGACTGACATCAACAAGTCGACCTGCTGGGCCTGGGACTGCAGCCAGTTCAAAGTAGCCTGATCTTCCACCAGCGGTACTGCTCCCCAGCCACCCGGAACAATCAGGTAGTCCAGGTGCGGACAGTCGTTATAATCAAACTCGGCCACGGTTTTAATGCCGCCATGTGACGCAATTTCGCCGGTTTGAGGGGCAACAGTGACAAGTTTAACGCCCTCTATGCTGCTCCTGTGTTTCCAGAGCGCTGCCGGCACCAGATTGATATTCGACCACAGATCCATTGGCCCGTAGACATCCAGTAATTCAAATCCGGGGAAAATCAGAACCCCCACGGTTTTTTGTATCGCAGGTTCAACCTGCTCCCTATCCAGCATATCCGGTCTTAAGCCAGCTATTTCCGATAATTCCATGTCGCTCTCCTGTGCATCTTATTGTTGTCAGTATTCAGAACCCGAGCGGGGCCTGAACGGAAATAATCGGTATAGCGCGACCACCACGGCCTGCCAGTCTCAGAAACGGGTGCGGTATTCGTTTGGCGTTACACAGAGTCCCCGCTGAAATGCACGGCGCATCTGCTCTTCGCTTTTAAAGCCGCATTTGTTGGCAATGGACTTTAAAATGCTGCATTTGTTTTCGAGCAATATCCGGGCCTGAGACAGGCGCAGGCGTTCAACAAACTTGGCCGGGGTTTCACCCACTTCCTGTTTGAATTTACGGACAAAATGTCGCGGACTCATATTGGCCCGTTGTGCCAGCATCTCGATAGACAGATCGGCTGACAGGTTTTCCAGTATCCAGTCAATCAAGGCGCTGAAATGGCTGTTTGATTGCGACAAAATGAATTCACTGAACTGCTTTTGTCCACCCGGCCGTTTGTAAAACACCACCAGTTTTCTGGCCACACTCATGGCGATTGTTTTGCCCACATCCTCTTCGACCAGCGCCAGCGACAGATCCATTCCGGCAGTCACACCGGCAGATGTGTAGATGCTGCCCTGCTTGATAAATATGGCATCTGACTCAATTTTCAGTTGCGGAAACCGTTGCTGCATATCCGTGCAATAAGCCCAATGAGTAGTAATGTTTTTACCCTCCAGTAAGCCCAGCTTTGCTAACAGAAAAGCGCCGGTACAGATAGAAACCAGTCGCCTGACCCTGGCCGCCTGCTGATCAATCCAGCTAAGCAGTTCTGCATCATCCAGCGCGTGCTGGATGTTCTCCGCTCCTGGAATAATCAGGGTATCCATTGCCGGAGGACAGATCGTAAAGTCATAGTCCGGAACGATAGCCATACCCGACGACATCCGCACCGGGGCCCGTGTTTTGGCGATTAAAAACACCTCATAGCACTGGTCTGACCCGTTCTGCTCCTGCAGCATCCGGGCCGATGAGAACACCTCATGCGGCCCGGTAATATCCAGCACCTGCGCCTCATGAAAAATTAAGACACCGATCTTCTGCGTTACATGCTTTTCTGTCATGGATATTCACCTTGATTTGAGAGTAGCAACTCCTCTATTTGTCCACAAAGACAGAATGGCAGCAAAAAAAGACAAATGTAACGACCCGTCGATTGGCGACATCATGCCTTACGGCAGACGCAAACAAACAGGCATTAGGCCAAGCCGGTTTTCAGCAACAAAACACAAACTGATGCCTGGCTGATTTGTATCTACTGGCTGACTTATTGCTAAATGAAGGTCAAGAAAGACAGGCATAGCAACATGCGGGGGGCTGGTAATCGGCAACGGGACAGGGTTAACACTGTCTTTAAAGAGGTAATGCAGACAAAAAAACAACGGGCAGCAAATGCATACGCATCGCCACCCTGCTGTCAGCTCAGCCGGTCAGGCAACCATCGCGGTAATCCTGAATCGCCTGCTCCACTTCGGTCATGGTATTCATCACAAAGGGACCGTACTGTGCCACCGGCTCACCAATGGGTCGGGCAGCCAGCAATAAAGCGCGGCCACCTTCGCTGCCCGCAGTCAACGCAACCTGATTTCCGTCGGACAGAATCACTGCCTGATCAGTCGATACCGGCGTGTCACTTACCTGCAGCGAACCGGCAAAGGGGTATACCACCACCCGATGCTGCTCTGGCACAGGCAACGTCAACGACTGCCCCGGCAGCAGGCTGATATCAACCATCAGCGGGTCGGCACTGACACCTGACACCGGGCCAATGTAGTGCAGTTCCTGCAACGCCAGGTCACCGGCAATCAGCTTAATTTCTCCCTGCTCCGGCAAGGTAATCACCACCACATCTTCCGGTTCAATATTCTGATAGGCCGCCGGTTTCATTTTCTCCGCCGCGGGCAGGTTGACCCAAAGCTGAAAACCGCGCATCAAGCCCTCTACCTGCTGTGGCCGCTCTTCATGGATGACCCCCCGGCCCGCCGTCATCCACTGCACACCACCACCACGCAGCATGCCTTCATTGCCCAGATGGTCACGGTGCAGCATCCTGCCATCCAGCATGTAGGTCACGGTTTCAAAACCACGGTGCGGATGCGGTGGAAAACCGGCGATATAGTCATCTGGATCATCCGATGAGAACGCATCCAACATCAGGAAAGGGTCGGCACGGGTAGCACTGTTTTGCCCCAAGCTGCGTTTCAGCCTGACCCCGGCACCATCGCTGGTATCCCGGGCCGGAATCAATTGTGCGATCTGTCTGGTCTGGTTCATTACGCCACTCCTCCCGCTTATACCCGGGCTGCAATCTGCTGCTGGGCGGCGGCTTTGGCGCTGTCTGCACGATCGGCCATATTCAAACCCTCAGCAAAAATTGTTTCAGTCTGTTTAAGACCGATAAATGCCAGAAACTGTTCCACAAAGGGAATCTGATAGTCCTGACCTACTTCGTGGTAAACACCACCACGGGTGGCAAACAACAGCACTGGGGTATCGGGTAACAAGCCGACCGGGCCGGTATCGGTATAACGGAAGGTCACCCCGGCGCGCGCCAGCAGGTCAAACCACGCTTTCAGCTGCACCGGAATACCGAAGTTATACATTGGAATACCGATCAGCACCTGGTCTGCCGACTTCACTTCCGCAATCAATTTATCCGACAGATCAACAACCGCCTGCTGTTCGCTGCTGCGGGCATCCGGATCACTCATCAGTGCCCCAAGGGTATTGCCATCCAGTACTGGCAACGGCTCGGCAGCAAGGTCACGAATCACTACCTGGCCTTCAGGGTGACGTACCTGCCATGCCTCGGTATACGCGGTCATCAGCGCGGTAGACTGGCTGTTATCGGCAATGATGCTGCTACGAATCTGAAGTAATGTTTGCATGGTGGCGTTCCTCCTGAAGTTAGTGACTCTATTCTTTCACCTGATAAAACGATTAAAAACAGCTAAAATTAGCAAGATTTGATCGAAAAATTAGATATGAGGTCGCTGTGGCGCAGGTTACACTTGAACAATGGCAATGTTTATTGGCCGTGGTTGATCAGGGCGGGTATGCCGCTGCGGCTGAAACCCTGCAGAAAAGCCAGTCCAGCGTCAGTTATGCAATCCAGCAACTGGAAAGCCGTCTTAATATTCGCGTCTTCCGGCTGGAGGGACGACGGTCAGTGCTAACCCCGGCCGGGCAAACCCTCTACCGCCGCGCCCGACTGCTGGTAGATGAAGCCCGGATGGTAGAAAGCCTGGCCGACCAGTTAGCACAGGGCTGGGAGCCGGCGCTGACGCTAGCGATGGATACCCTGTTTCCGGTAGGAGTGATGCTTAAGGCGATCAACCGGTTTAGCCAACAGCAGCCCCTGACCCGAATCACCCTGCAGGAAACCGTACTCAGCGGCACCGATGAAGCGTTACTGGAGCAGCGGGCAGATCTGGTAATTGGTGGCCGCATTGCGCCTGGCTTTTTTGGTGACCCGATCATGGATGTTAACTTTATCGCTGTGGCAACACCCAGTCATCCTTTGCACCAACTAAACCGCACCCTGCAATATCAGGATCTGCGTCTGCATCGCCAGGTGGTGGTGCAGGACTCAGGCAAACGTAATCTGGACGCTGGCTGGCTGGGCGCAGAACAACGCCTGACTGTCAGTCATATTCATACCTCGATCAGATGTGTGCAGGAAGGGCTGGGTTATGCCTGGTTACCGGAACTGCAGATCCAAACAGCGATCCAACAGGATATTTTGCGGCCATTACCGCTGGAAAGCGGGGGACGACGCAAGGTACCTTTATATTTGATTTACAGTGCCGGTGATAATGCAGGCCCGGCGGCCCGCTGTCTGGGCAATATTATTTTAGACACCCTGCAGGCGACAATGCCTGCTTAGGAGTAGACTGGTTTTGATTAAGGTTGCAGGATATCCACGGCATATGCGCTTACTGATCAGACTGATTGCACTTTACTGTTGTTTAATGCCAACCCTGCTGCAGGCAGATGCCCAGGCACAACTGGAACAGTTCCAGCAGCGACTGGAACAACTGCCGACAGAAGAGGCCAACCCTGAACTTAAACCACAGCGCGAGCGGCTGCAAAACCTGATTGGTCTGCTACAGAATACCGTGACAGCGGAGCAGCAGATCACGGCGCTTAGAACGCAATTAAATGAGCTGCCACAACAGACCCTGAAACTGCAGCAAGCCCTTAAGCAACCCTTACCAGACCCTGCGGCACAGCTCAGTGCCGACACCGGCCTGGATGCACTAGAGCAACGCCTGACCCTGGCCAAGGCGCGGCAGCTGGAGCTACAGCAAACCCAAGATAACCTGCGAAATCAGATCAGTCAGAATGAACAACACCTGATCAATCTGCGCGAGCAACTGGCCACCCTAAAACAGAAAAAAATCAGCGTCAGCCAGCAGGCCGATCCCGAACGTTATCAGATTGAATTTGCCCTGCGTAACAGCAAGGTGCAGGCGATTGAACTGGAGCTACTGGCACTGCCCGGCCAGAACGAAATTAACCAACTCCAGCGGGAACAGATTAACCGCCAACTGACACAACAGCAGCAGTGGGTACAGCTGCTGCAAGACCGGGTGGCAGCTGAGCGCCGCATTGAAACCGAAGCGGCACTGGAACAACTGGATGATGCCGAGCTGGAACGACTCAGCCCGGCAGTAGAAGCACAACAGTCACGCAACCAGACGCTGAGTGAACAGTTACGTACCACCCTTGCCAGTGCCGAGGATGCACTGAACCAGCGCCGCCGACTGGAAGCCGAGCTGGACATCATCACCCAGAGTTATCAGGCCATTCAGCAGGAACTCGCGCTGAGCAGTTCACCGCTGGGCAGTGACCTGCGCCGCTACACCCGGCGCTTGTCTAATGCCGCGCCGGGACGTAATGCCCACCAGCAGCTTGACCAGCTACGCCTGGCCAACCTGGAGATCTCCCGCAGCCTGTACACCCTGAACAACCAGCCTGCCCCTGAGCAGGCAAATAGCGCAGCGGAACAGCAGCAACTTAACAAGTTACGAAACAACGAAAAAATCCTGCTCAAACGGCTGCAGGATGCCACCGGACAAGCGATCAATGAACTGTCCCAATTACTCGAAGTACAGGACCAACTGACCAACCAAGTGCAGCAAGGCCAGAACCTGATCTATCAGCACCTGCTGTGGATACCCAGTGTTCCGGCGATCAATACAGACTGGTTTGAAGAGCTGATATCAGGCACGCCAAAACTCTACAGCATCCTCAAGCCCGGCACGCAACAGGTCATGTGGCACCCCCAGCCAAACTGGGGCAGTAAACTGACGGTCTGCATTCTGGTCAGCATCATCGGTTTGCTTTGCCTGCGACGTCTGTGGCGCTCTGCCCCGGTATGGCGGCAGCAGCTGGGTAATGTGATTCGTGACCGCTTTGGCCATACCGTGGCGATGCTGGCCCTACCGTTACTGATCAGCCTGCCATTGCCTCTGATTACGGCGTTGATCTGCCTGGAACTGATCAACCTTGAGGCCTGGTGGGACCAGGGACTGATTCGGCTGCTGTGCCTGATCTTCACCTTTGGCCTGTTCTGTTATCAGGTTTTGTTACTCTGGCTGCGAGTGCCGAATGGCTTGATGTGCGCGCATTTCGCTACCCCCAAGCATCTGTGCCGTGGTCTGAGCAATCGCCTGCACTATCTGTTCTGGCTGGGGATGCCGCTGGTGCTGATCATCGTCGCGGCTGACCGCTCACTTGAACCCGACCTTCAATCGGGTCTGGGGCGGCTGGCGTTTATCCTGCTAACCCTATTAATCACCCTGTTCTGGTCATCTCTACGCCGACTTGCACCACAAATCAATGAACTGACCCGGAGTCACCGATGGTGGCAACAATCGCAAGTCTGGCTGCCAGGACTGGTCGGGCTGCATCTACTGATGATCATAGCGGCACTGCTGGGTTACGTGTACAGCGCCTCTATGTTGATGCTGATGTTGCTGGTCATGGTTGGCATTCTGGTTGCGACGCTGTTGTTCTTCCGCTTAGGTAACCGCTGGCTGCTGATTTCCGAGCGTGAACTGGCCTTTAAACGCGCCAAGGATCGCCGTAACGAGATCATCGAGGCAAGAGAGAAAAAAGAAGAGGGGCCGCAACTGGAGGAGAACTACCTGGATCTGCAAACCATTTCGGATCAGGCGCGCATTCTGCTTAAAACTGCCACCGTGCTTCTGTTTTTCCTGCTCTGCTGGCTCACGCTGAGAAGTGCTCTGCCCAATCTGGATTTGCTGGATCAGGTAACACTCTGGAACAACACTATCAGCGGGCCGGATGGCAGTACCATTATCAGCCAGAGCATCACCTTAAAAAATCTGCTGTCGGCAGCCGTGGTAATTATTCTCAGCATCCTGGCGGCGCACAACCTGCCCGGGCTATTGGAGCTACTGGTACTCAAGCACCTGACCCTATCTCCCGGCACCGGCTATGCCATCACCACCGTGACCAAATATGTGCTGATTGTCACCGCGATTGTGGCAGGTGCTTCGCAGATGGGACTGGAGTGGTCGAAACTGCAGTGGCTGATTGCTGCTCTGGGTGTCGGCCTGGGCTTTGGCCTGCAGGAGATTGTCGCCAACTTCATCTCGGGCATTATTATTTTGTTCGAAAAACCGATCCGGCTGGGCGACACCATCACCATTGGCGACTATACCGGCACCGTAACCAAGATTCAGATTCGCGCCACCACCATTGCTGACTGGGATAAAAAAGAGGTGATTATCCCTAATAAAAACTTTGTCACCGACCAACTGATTAACTGGTCTCTCACCGATCCGGTCACCCGACTGGTGCTGACTGTGGGTGTCGCCTACGGCAGTGATACCGAGTTGACGCAACGTTTATTGATGGAAGTGGCACAAAACCATCCGCTAGTACTGAAGGAACCGGAACCAAATGCCTTTTTCATGGCGTTTGGTGCCAGCACGCTGGATTTTGAACTCAGGGTATTTGTCAGCAGCATGGCAGACCGGCTGCCGGTCACCCATGAGCTGAACCAGGCGATTGACGCCCGGTTCAAAGAGCACGGTATCGAAATTGCCTTCCCGCAACTGGATGTGCACATGAAACGCAGTTAACACCCCGTTTCAGAGGGTTTCAATGCCAAACCGCAACAGTTCACGACGCAGAGTGTCATCCAACTGCGCCAGTGCTTCAGGTTGCAGCTCAATATAATCCAACTGGTGCAGGCGGTAGACTTCACGCCGCCGCATCATGGCTTTCAGGGTCGTCGGATCGGCATCCGGCTGCCAATATTCCAGATAAACCCCTCTGTCCGGCAGGTAAAAGTTTGCCCGCAAGCATTCATCTACCACCGGCAGCTGCCAATCAACAGCATGCCTTAACCCGGCCAAAAACAACCAGTCATCAACCTGCTTCAGCCCGGCATCGATTACCCGGTGTCCATCAAGGCAAGCAAACTGATCGTCGGCGTCTGCCGTCAGCGCCTGCAACTTGGTACAGGCAGCCTGCAGGATTGCAGACTCCGCTATCACCTGCGGCCACAGCACAAACGGCACACCGGTTTGGAGATTTTCACGCTGGCAACCGCCCTGCGCTTCGCCCTTGTCGGTTAGAACCCAACCTCGACGCGCGGCTTCATGCCAGCCCAGAGCCTGCATCAGTAAGCGCAACTGGCGTACCGGCATATCCAGTTTCTGAGCCAATTGCCCTGCCCTGAGTAGGCCAGCATCGGCTGCCAGCAAAGCAGCATGACGCCTCACACTCTCCGGCCAGATGATATAGCGACCAAACTTATCGCTGTCGCGGTAGCTGCCGCCTTCAAACTCGCCCTTGGTCGTCAATTGCCAGTTGTCATCGAACCGTTTGATCCAGCCCAGAGCTTCCAGTTCGGCAAACATCTGGCGGGTGGTTTTGTCCAGCGCACGCGCCAGCGCAGAGGTTGAGAGTGGCTTTTCCTGATCAGACATTACGCGATCCATGTTCAGCATCCTGCAGGCATCATAACGAGCATAGGGAATCCGGTGCAATCCAGTTTAGCCCGAAACACGTACACATGATTACCAGCCTTAAGTTACAAAGCCCATCATGTCTGTCACCCTTCGGCTAATCCTTGGCGACCAGCTTAATCCCCGTCACACCTGGTTTCGCAATACTAATGACCAGGTGCTGTACCTGATTGCTGAGCTACCGCAAGAACTTGGCTATGTTAAACATCATGTGCAAAAGGTCTGTGCGTTTTTCAGCGCCATGGAGCAGTTTGCCCAGGCACTGAAACAAGTTGGCCACCGTGTCTGCCATCTGACTCTGGATGACACCGCTGACTTCAGCACTCTGCCCGCGTTACTGGACCACCTAAAACAGGCCGAAGCCATCACCGCTATGGAGTACCAGCGCCCGGATGAATTCCGCCTGTTAGAGCAGCTTCGCCTCTGGGCCAGCGGACAACCCTTTCCCGTACAGGAGCATGACAGCGAGCACTTTCTACTGCCCTTTACTGAGATTCCCCAGCAGTTCAAACCCGGAAAAGCGCACCGGATGGAGTTTTTCTATCGCCGCATGCGCCAGCGCTACGATATTCTGATGCAGGACGCTCAACCGGAGGGAAAGCGCTGGAATTTCGACAGTGACAATAGGCAGACCCTGAAACCTCACGACCTTGACCAGCTACCAGAATCCCTCGGTTTCAGCAACGACGTGACCACAATCATGCAGCGACTGGAACGACACCAGGTGCCCCACTTTGGCACCCCCAGCAACCATTTACTGTGGCCAGTCAATCGCCGTCAGGCTGAGGCCTTGCTGACGTTTTTTTGCCACCAACTGTTGCCGTATTTTGGCCAGTTTCAAGATGCCATGACCCAACATAATGCGGGTTGGAGCCTGTATCACAGCCGCCTGTCATTTGCCCTGAACGCCAAAATGCTGCACCCCATGCAGGTAATCCAGGCCGCCATAGCGGCCTATCGTTCAGCTCCTGAGCGAATCACTTTGGCGCAAATAGAAGGTTTTGTGCGCCAGATTCTTGGCTGGCGGGAGTTCATCCGTGGCATCTACTGGGCCAACATGCCCGACTACCGTGAACACAATGCATTACAGGCACAACGCGCACTGCCTGAATATTTCTGGGACGGTAACACCCGGATGAACTGTATGCACCATGCACTGGGGCAATCACTCGACTATGCCTATGCCCACCATATTCAGCGGCTGATGGTTATCGGTAATTTCTGCCTGCTGACGGGCATGTCACCGGATGCAGTCGATGCCTGGTATCTGGGTGTCTATATTGACGCGATTGAGTGGGTCGAAATGCCCAATACCCGGGGCATGAGCCAGTTTGCTGACGGTGGTCTGGTTGCCAGTAAGCCTTATATTGGTGGCGGGAACTATATCAATAAAATGAGCGACTACTGCCAAAGCTGTCACTATCAGGTTAAACAAACCCTGGGCGATAAAGCCTGCCCCTTCAATAGTCTGTACTGGAATTTTATCGCCCGGCACCAACAACATTTTGCCAACAACCCGCGTATGTCACTGGTGGTAAAAAACTGGCAGAAACGTGATATTGAGCAACAACAGGCTGTGCAGCAACAGGCAGCAGCGTATCTGGAAAAGCTGCCTGAACTGTAAGCCGTTATAACGCCACCTGTTCCAGCCAGGCTTGCTCTTCAGGTTCGAGGTATACCTGCTCCAGCAATTCTGCTGCCCAGCTTTCTGAGGCACTCAGGATCTGCAACATAGCGACCGCCGTTACCTTCACGGCCGGCACCTGGCTCCACATAGAGTGGTTGAGGCAGCGCCAGTGATTCGCATCACGCAGTTTCGGTTTTGCCAACTGCTGACGGCAGGTCTCACAGATCATGATGCAGTGTTCGAAAGCAGGCTCAGACGCTACGGGCGGCACTTCATAGATTCCCAACTTGACCCCCTGAGCATCACACAGCTCACAATGGGAACCGCAGCGTCGCACCAGGTCCTTGCCATACAACGACAAGCCATGATGCCGCTCCTGATGCCGGTCGTGACCCTTAGACATAACGCAAACTCCCTATAGATATCCGGCCTATTTTAAAGTAATACGAAGTAATTCCGAATACCGACGACGCAATACCCGTGCGGGCAGCGGCAGCTATGAATAGCATAGCGTGTGCCTGCAGAAAAGAGGTGTCCAAAAAAACAGGAGGCGGCTCTAAAGCCGCCTCCGTATGCCGGATTAATGCTCCGACTAATCGCCCTGACGGGCAAGGAAATTAAGCTGCCTGCTGATGGTCCCAATGAGGGTAGAACACTTCAATCAGAGCCTGTGGACAATGTTTCCGGATGGTGAAATGCACCATAGGCATTTGCTCTGTTGGTGTGTCTACCACAATCAGAAATCCACCCTGTTGCAGGGCATGTTCATACTTCTCTAAAAAAGTAGCCGGTGTTTCGGCACCAACCAGCCGACCCAGCCAACCACCCACGCCAATCCCTAGCAAACTGGATGCAAGTATAGCGCCGCCACCAAGTACCAGCGTGGCAGGCCCTAACACGGTACCCGCAGCAAGCCCGGCGATCAGTCCAAAGCTACCACCGGCAACCATGCCCCAGTCAATATCATTCTCCAGTTCTGTTGTTTCTGTCTCAGAAGCGGGTTTCAGACCAATTTTTTCCAGCAGTGAAGCGTCTTTAGCAATCACATGAATGCTCTCTTCACTGACACCCAGTGTTTGCATTTCTTGCACCACACTTGTGGCCTGTTGCAAACGCTGAGCTAGAAAGACCAGTCGTCTCACCACGCACCTCCTACAAAAACAGCTTTATCAGTATAGTTAAGCGCAGGCTGTCTGCTGGCCGACGGGCAACTCTGCGCCGTATAATGCGTGAAATATTTTCAAGCAGAGGATTATCTCATGGGTCAATTGGGCACCCCGCTTTCTCCATCAGCAACCCGTGTTCTGTTTTGTGGTGGCGGTGAACTTGGCAAGGAAGTGGTCATTGAGTTGCAGCGACTGGGAGCCGAAGTCATCGTACTGGATCGCTACAGTAATGCTCCTGCCATGCAGGTCGCGCACCGCAGCCATGTGGTATCCATGCTGGATGGTGCCGCCTTGCGCCAAATCATTGAGCAGGAAAAGCCGGATTTGATCGTACCCGAGATTGAAGCGATCGCGACTGATACGCTGGTCGCTCTGGAGCAGGAAGGTTTTACCGTTGTACCGACTGCCCGGGCCGCGCGCCTCACCATGAACCGCGAGGGTATCCGCCGTCTGGCCGCTGAGGAACTCAGCCTGCCAACGTCGCCTTACGGCTTTGCCGACAACCAGGCGGATTATGAAGCACTGGTGGCTAAAATCGGCCTGCCCTGTGTCGTCAAACCGATCATGAGTTCATCCGGAAAAGGCCAGAGCACACTGCGCAGCACAGAGCAGATTGTGCCCGCATGGACCTATGCACAGGAGGGAGGGCGCGCCGGTCAGGGTAAAGTCATTGTGGAAGGCTTTGTCGACTTTGATTACGAGATCACTTTGCTGACAGTGCGTCATAATGGCGCAACCAGCTTTTGTGAACCGATCGGGCATGTTCAGGTAGAGGGTGATTACCGCCAGTCATGGCAGCCGCAAGCAATGACTGAGCAAGCACTGAACCGGGCCCGTGACATTGCCGAAAAAGTGACCTCGGCCCTGGGTGGTTCAGGCATCTTTGGGGTTGAACTGTTTATCAAGGGCGATCAGGTCTATTTCAGTGAGGTATCCCCACGTCCCCATGACACGGGCATGGTGACAATGATCTCCCAGGACCTATCCCAGTTTGCCCTGCATGCCCGTGCCATTTTGGGGCTGCCTATTCCGAATATTCATTTCCATGGCCCCTCCGCATCCAGCGTTATTCTGGTCGCCGGGGAGTCGACACAAGTCCGCTTTGGTAACCTGCAACAGGCACTGTCAGAACCTAACACACAGTTGCGCCTGTTTGGTAAGCCCGAGGTATCTGGCCAGCGCCGCATGGGGGTTGCCTTAGCGCGGGGCGAGAATCTGGATGCCGCCTTGGCAAAAGCCAAACGGGCATCCGGCGCCGTCAAGGCCGAGCTGTAACTTCGGTCAGCGACGTACTCAGCAATTCTGGCGCTGGGTACGTCAGCCCCGATTAGCCTTTTCCAGATGCAACCGACCCCACAGATCAAAGTGATCGAATACCGCTTTTAACTTCGCATCATTGCCGCCACGGCATGACTTATTGATCCGTTTCAAACAGTGTGACTGACTGCCCTGGATCACCGGAAACCGAGAACCAAAGTCGCGATTATCGTTAACCTTCTGGCACTGAATACCTTTTTTCAGGCTCATCGCTTTGAGCCAGATATCATCCGCATTGGGACACAGTGACATGAACAGCGACTGATCAAAAATCTGCTCATCAAAACAACCTGGAAAATAGAGCACCCCGCCGATACCTGTCGGAAACGTAAGCACCGAAGGGTGCACATTACTGCAGGGCCTTTCCCATTTCTTGTAGGGTATCAGCTCACCCCGGTTATCCAGCTTCATGCCATGGGCCCGAATACAGGGAATCACCTCAGGTGAAGTTTGATAATTGCGATACAGCAGATCAACCAGGTCATGTGGATACAAGATGTCGTCATCCACAGTAATTATCAGACTGTCGGGATAACGCTGAATAGCGTAAAAAAACTTCTTGTAAGGGCCGAGGTCAGTAGGGCAAAAAGCCACTTCCAGACCCCGCTGCTGTTGAAGTTTCAGCACGTAAGGAATATCCCGTCCACTAAACTCCTCCTCTGACAGCCAGAGGATAATCCGGTCGGGTTTCAAAGATTGCAGCAACAGGCTTTCAACCGTCAGATAAACATCATCTATGCGTTTATCAAAGGTGGTAAGAGAAATAATGATATCGTCATCAAGATCATTGCCGACGCCTACTGCACTGCTATTCACAGCACTCCATTGATATTGGCATGAAAGCCAGGCACTTTTCTGAGCAGTAATGAGTTCGCGTTTTTCTTTAAGGCGTTGCTGCTTACGCTTGAGATGCCACATTCAAAAGATTTCCGCTTCTTTTTATAGTTCGGGAAATCACGAGTGTGCCTGACAAATATTAAACAAAACTTAAAAAAGATAAACGCCAAAAGACCCGTTAGCTTTTGCTATCAGGCTGATCATGGTGCAGCAAAATGCCATGATAGCCGGGAAATTCACCCTGGCCGCGCTGGCTGAGTAACAGCTCGATCCGCTGATGAAAATTGGCGATCTTTTTCTCGGCCTTTCTGACCTGCAGCGCAGATGGCATCCATGATGTTGGAATCAGACTCTGGCTACCCAAGCCATCGATCACCACCAATCTGACAATATGTCCGGCCGGATCCCGTTGAGCGACGATATTATGTAGCAACAGATCGCGGGAAGGGACCCGCAGTGTTAGCCAGAAATTCACAAAACGCTCAATAGCTGCACGGCTATCGTCGGTTATTCCCTCATCCCACAGCAGTTTTTTCAGGGTTTCCGATACCGCACCACTGGCATCGCGGATCAGCTCAGAAGCCAAACCCCGTCCCATATCTGTCTCGACAAACCCAAAGCAGCGACTGACATGCTGGTATAGGGGTTCACCATAGGTACGATGCAACGCCATCATCACGCCATGCTCTTCCAGGTTGTCATCAAAGTGCGCCAGTGGCAGCAGGTTTTTGGGGAAGCCTTTTTTACGGCGCCGGTCCTCCAGCGTAAAGTCCGGACGCCTGACTTTAATGCAGCGTTCCCGATCCGCAGGGTCGACATAACACAGCCGATTGCCGCCTTGAGCAAAGGGTGCAGTGTCCGCCAGTAAAACCGGTGCTACCGCGTCAGTCATCAATCTTTAGCCCAGACATACTCATGCGACAGAGGCAGTTCCATAGCGGCCTCCAGAATATACTGCGCATAGAGTTTCGAGTTCATATGTTCATGGAAGAAACTACGGGCACGACCTGCCCAGGCCTGACGCTTGGCATCATCATGATGAAACTCGCGAATACGGTCACGCAGGGAATCAATATCATTAAAATAGACCAGTGTTTCCGCTGGCAGCAGCTCATCAAAACGCGGCGCACTGTGGGTAAACTGCAAGATACCACTGCCCGCCAGTTGAGCCATCCGGGCGGAGGAATACCAGTAATCCCCTTCCTGTCGATTCAGGTTAAGCCCCATCCGGGTATCCGCCAGGGCGCGCTCATAGTCACGCCCCCACACCGGAGACTGACCAAAGCTACCCGGTGTGTTGAAATTCAGCTCATCGCCCAGGCTCTGCTTGAGTTGCTGCACGATGTCGCGGCGCTGGGTAAAGTCATTACTATTACTGCAAAACAGCAGATCCACCGGCAGATCACTGCGCACACTGTTATCAAGCACCTCAATGGAGGCATCAACCGGGTTTGGCATATGGTAAAAACGTGCCGGACAATCATCAAACTGGCGTAGCTCAGGCATACCCGTCGACACAAACACCGCATCCACCACCTCTGCCCGATGGCGCAGACGATCAACATTGGACGGCACAAACAGCGGATCATTGTTGCAGTGAGCCATAACCACATTGGGTCGGGACTGACGAATCTGCGCCAGGGTTGCATTGGTGATCAAATCACAATGCCCAACAATGATCAGGTCCGGTTCAACCGCATCCACGGTCTCCAGCAAACGCTGATTCGCTTTCTTTTTCCCCAGCTCACGGATACCGAGAAAGGCTTCAAATGCAGCGACATCGCGGTCACTGAACACCTGAACATAATGATCATTGCGAATCAGTCCAAGCGTGAGTTTATGCGCCCAGCTAACCCGGGTTTTGCCGTAACGGCGTAGCTGCTGATAGGCAACATGTAACACTCTCATCGGGACACCTCCGGGGCAGAAACAAATACGCTGACGCCAGTAAAATTCTGGACATGCACAGCCCTGCAACAGAGGCCAAAGGCGGCTCCCAGGTTACGGTTGGATATCATCAGCGGTGGCCTCCAGAAAATCACCAAGCGAGAGGCGGGTAAACTTTGCATAAAGCCGTTCGCATATCAACCAGATTCGCTAAAAAACGTCGCTAATCGGGACAAAACAACCAAATAACCGACACCTGGGCTGACCTGGTTTGTGCAGTTAACGGGTACGCAGGATCAGAAGATGATCAGATGCATGACTCCGCGCAATACCATGCCAAAAATACCGCCATAAACGGCATAGCGCATGACTGCAGATACCCGAGCGCCCGCCGCCGCAAACACCGCCACACCCAGAATATCCAGCGGGTTTGTGGCAAATCCAGCCATGCGGTTTAGATCCTGCACCGAGATCAGACCCTGATTCATCAGGTCAATGGTGATCCCCATAAATGCAGTACCACCGGCGATAAACTTGGTGACTAACGGCAGCACTGTGGCTTCGGGTAAGCCTATCAGACCCAGAACCGGGGCCAGAAACGCACTTAACAAGTCAATCGCACCGGTAACTTTCAGTACATTTACCAGAAACAGCGCCAGAATCAGCATGGGAATCATCCCAACGACAATGCGCAGGCCTTCCTGTCCCCCTTCAGTGAGGATCTGCATGACCGTTTTATCTTTCAGGGCTTCCGAAGCACTGTGCACTTCAGTTTCCTGTGGTATGCCGTCTTCCATATTGCGGGTCAGCAGGTAATAAGTGAACGCCGCCGCCGCCAGACCACCAATAACCGAGGTCAACAACACCACCCCAAGGTTGAGTCCGACCGCCGCCAGAGGAAAAGAGGCGTTGGCCTGGGACATGGCTAACACCATCGCCATGGTCGCCGCAATATAGCGCTTCGATGTGCCATTCCGATCCATCAACGTCAGGGTAGCAATGGGTCCGGCAAAGCTGACAAACAGCAGTTTCAACATGGCAAAGATGCCCAACCCTGGCACCCCAAAAATTCTGGAAACCGGTGCCAGCTTATTAGAGACCCAACTCAGAATGCCTTTAGCATCCAGCAGTTTCATCAGGGAGAGCATGATGACCATGATGGGCAACAGGATATACAGCGCCATATCCAGGCCACTGCGGCCTGACTCAAGAATCACGTCAATCACTTGCTCCACAAAGCTCCCCTTGATGCAATGCAAAACACCAGTTTACCGGCTGCCGCTAACTATGACTATCAGAGGAAATACCTAGGACTGAGGCGCAGTTTATGCCGGTCTGCGGGAGCTTCTAGGGCTGGAGCAATTGAAGTTTTGCACTGCGTGGCAGTTGCTTGATTTGGTATTCACGTTGACTCGCAGCCGACCGGGTTGGCCAGATTTCATGCCACAGCAACTGCACGGGTCGACGACTCAGAGGATAGCGTGCGCCGCCTTTGATTTCACCATTATGTTGCCGCAGCCGCCGTTCCAGATCGGTAGTGATACCGGTATACAAACTCTGGTCTGCGCACTGCATCAGATAGACATACCAGACAGAACTCACTGAATTCATAAGCTTTTTTCTTTCATCATACGCACCAAAAATGCGCCTTTATTAGATAAACCCAAGTAAAAGATTCACATCTTTAGTCTTTATCTCAAAAAGTTATATACACCCTATTACGGCAAATAAAGCTACCTAAGCGGCAAAATAACCCTCTGTTTTTATTAAAATTTTATCAAAGTTTATATTTTCACCAGTTTTTAACAATCTCTGTGATAGCTGGCTTACAGCCATGTGCCCAAAACTTATTCATAGAGTTATCCACAGATCGTGGGGACAACAAAAACCCATACAGGGCCACGGGTTATAACTCAGTTTTCTGCTTGAATTCACACAGATCTTCAATCAAACATGCCCCACATCGTGGCTTGCGGGCAGTACAGATATATCGCCCATGCAAAATCAACCAGTGGTGAGCGTCTTGCAGAAACTCTTTGGGGATAAAGCGCAGCAGTTTCTGCTCGACCTCATTCACATTTTTACCCGGCGCAATACGTGTGCGATTAGACACCCTGAAAATATGTGTATCAACCGCCATCGTGGGCTGACCAAACGCGGTATTCAGCACCACATTGGCAGTTTTTCGTCCCACCCCTGGTAATGCCTCCAATGCCTCACGGCTGTCCGGTACCACAGAACCATGTTGCTCGATCAGGGCCTTGCAGGTTTTGATCACATTTTCAGCCTTAGCATTAAACAACCCGATAGTTTTGATATATTCCTTGAGCCCATCCACCCCAAGTGCATAAATCGCTTCAGGCGTGTTGGCCTCCGGGTATAATTTGCGGGTCGCTTTATTCACACCCACATCGGTGGCCTGAGCTGAGAGAATCACCGCAATCAGCAACTCAAATGGGGAGCTATACGCCAACTCTGTGGTTGGGTTGGGGTTGTCGTCCCGTAACCGGGAAAAAATTTCATGGCGTTTGACTTTATTCATCTGACTGATAATGTCCGGCAAAGAGTAGCGGATTATTGTACCGCCTGAATTGTTCTGTAAAAGGCTTTTAACCGCTATATACGCCGGGAAAACATGGCGCGGAGAAGCGGAATACTATATGCTGCGCACCCTGCCCCATCCCTTGGTGCAGCTACTCACCAAGCGAGATTAACTATGAGTTTTGCCGCACTCGAGCTGGCCGAACCGCTTCTGAAAGCGATTGAAACCCAAGGCTACACCCAGCCATCCCCGATTCAGGCCCAGGCCATACCCGCGATCATGAGCGGGCATGATGTCATGGCCGCCGCCCAGACCGGCACCGGTAAAACCGCAGCTTTCACCCTGCCGGTATTGCACCGCCTGATGGAAGGTAAACCTGCAGTGAACAATCAGGTTCGGGCACTGGTTCTAACCCCGACCCGCGAACTGGCCGCTCAGGTTGGCGCCAGTGTAAGCCTGTACGGTCAGAATACGCCGTTACGCTCCACCGTGGTATTCGGTGGTGTGAAAATCAATCCACAAATGATGGCCCTGCGTAAAGGTTCCGATGTACTGGTAGCCACACCCGGCCGTTTGCTGGATCTGTACAAACAAAATTCGGTACGCTTCAACCAGCTGGAAATTCTGGTATTGGATGAAGCCGACCGTATGCTGGATATGGGCTTTATTCACGATATCCGCAAGATTCTGGCCCTGCTGCCGGCCAAACGTCAGAACCTGATGTTTTCTGCCACCTTCTCGCAGGACATTCGCAAATTGGCGCGTGGTCTGGTGAATGACCCGGTCGAAGTATCGGTAGCAGCCGCCAACGCCACCGCAGATCGGGTTGAGCAATGGCTTACCCCTGTGGATAAAAAACAAAAAGCAGCGTTGCTGATCAAATTGATTCAACAGCATGGCTGGAGCCAGATTCTGGTGTTTACCCGCACTAAGCATGGTGCCAATAAGCTCACCCGTCAGTTGGAAGATACCTCGCTAAGGGCAGCAGCAATCCATGGCAATAAAAGCCAGGGCGCGCGCACCAAAGCACTGGAATCTTTCCGGCAGGGGAAAATAAAAATTCTGGTAGCAACAGATATTGCTGCTCGTGGCCTGGATATCGATCAGTTGCCCATGGTGGTGAATTTTGACCTGCCAAATGTAGCCGAAGATTACGTCCACCGCATTGGTCGCACCGGGCGTGCTGGCGCGTCAGGGCAAGCATTGTCACTGGTGAGTGCAGACGAAATTGATCAGCTTAACGCTATCGAAAAGCTGATTTCAAAAGAGATTCGCCGCGATTTAGTGGATGAGTTTGAACCCTTACACCGCCTGCCAGATTCAAAATTGAACTCGACACCGCCGCGGCGGAAGAAGTCAGTCAAGAAAGCGCATACGCCCAAACAAGAACACCATGACGGGCAGCGGCCACCAATACATAAAAAGCGGCGCAACCGCCGCAGAAGCCCTGCCAAAGCGCCTGCGCCTGCAGCCAAGTAGCGATCGGGTCAAACGGGTACAGGCATTAACCTGTACCCGGTACTGACACTTAACTGCCTTGTTTCTTGGTACAGATGCCCAACACTGAGTAAAGCGGACACAGGCTAAACACCCCGGTCGCCAATGGCACAACACCTATCCAGCCCCACACAGGCAACATGCCTGCCAGTGTTGCAGCGATCAGCACTAACCCCACAATAATACGCAATACCCGGTCAATACCACCAACATTCTGTTTCATGGATTTATCTCCTGGATTAATCATCAGTATCAGTCTAAATCCAGATCGGCATCACCGTCTGTGACATGGTCACATATCAGCAACTTTTTGCAGTCCGGGCGTATCGCACACCTGAATCAGGCCACGCTGCAAGCTCACCAGGTCCTGCCGTTCAAATTCTTTCAACAACCGGCTTATCACTTCTCTGGCACTGCCCAGCTCACGCGCCAGTTGTTGATGCGTCAAACGTAAGCCACCGACACTAGGTGCCTTAAGGAGCAGATAGCACGCCAACCGACTGTCCATGCGGCCAAATGCAATTTGATCAATCAACAGCATCAGCTCAGCCAGACGCTGCACATAGCCGGCAAAGACAAAATCACGCAACTGCTGACTGTCATCTAAAGCAGCCCGAAACAGCGCCACAGGGAACACAACGACCCGGGTTGCCGCTTCGGTATAGGCTTCTGCCTGATAAGCCTGCTGGCCCAGCATACAAGCAGTGGTGAGAATACAACTCTGGCCCGACTCTACCCGGTATAGAACAATCTCACGACCACTAGCAGACAGCTTCTGCACCCGGATTGCGCCGTCCAACACCAGGACAAACTGCTGGCATAGATCACCTTGGTGGAATACCGCAGTATCAGCGGGCAGCTGCAGAATCTGACACTGCTCCACTGCCTGCTGCCACTGAGTACAACCGGTGATCTGTTTGAGTAAGGGAAACTGATTTAGCCAGGTATTGGCGGGCATAAGGCAATCCTGTCAGGCCAAACAACTACCTGAATAATAGCGTGGCCATGACAAGATCTATAGAGAAGAGAACGACAGGGAATCATTACCCGGTAACACGTACCCGTTCGCGAGGCTGATTAGCCACTGGCTCAGCCGCCTTACGCTTCTCTTCAAGGCGGCTGTCGATAATGTTTTTCAGAGCAATCAACAACCCCATGCAGACAAACGCGCCCGGAGGCAGGATGGCGAACAAAAATCCGGGATAGTTATCAAACAGCACCAGTTTCCAGTCGGCCGCCATCGGACCAAACAGCAACTGCATATCCGAGAACAGCGTACCCAGACCAAGCACTTCACGCATTGCACCCAAGGCAATCAGCACAGCAGTGAATCCAATGCCCATCATCAGGCCGTCCAGCACTGAGGCAGCAACCGGGTTCTTACAGGCAAAGGCATCCGCCCGGCCCATGATGGCGCAGTTAGTCACAATCAAGGGGATAAAAATCCCCAGAATCAGATACAGGTCGTAAGTAAACGCCTTCATTAGCAACTCAATCGCCGTAACGAATGAGGCAATAATGATGACAAAGATCGGTAAGCGCACGGTATCTGGCACAAAATGCCGAAATGCCGATACGGTAAAATTAGAGCCCACCAGTACCAGAGTACTGGCCAGCCCCAGACCAATCGCATTGACGACAGTACCGGTCACAGCCAATAGCGGACACAAGCCCAGCAACTGTACCAACGCGGGGTTGTTGTCCCATAAACCGTTCAGGGTGATTTTTTTGTAATCGGCCATCAATTTGGCTCCTGTCGGGTGGCGTCCCGATGTTCAGTATCCGCTAATTCCAGCAGGCTTGCCCGGTTATACGCAAAATAATCCTGCACATACCCTACTGCTTTCACGACGGCGCGTGGTGTGATGGTGGCCCCGGTAAACTGATCAAACTGGCCACCGTCTTTGATGACCCCCCAGGCATTGGGGTTGTCGGCTTTACGGGTGCCATTAAAGGATAGAATCCAATCCGATTTTTTCAGCTCAATCTTATCACCCAGTCCCGGTGTTTCCTGATGCCCCAAAACCCTGACACCTGCTACTGAACCATCTGCATTGATACCGACAATCAGGTTAATACGACCATTGTAACCATCTGGAGCCACCGCCGGTAAAATCACCGCGATGACATCATCACCCTGCAATGCCCGGTATCCGGTGGCCGGTTCAGCACTGCCGGTCAGTTCGTAAGAGACAAATTCAAAGCCGCTCGACAACAGGTCATTACTCACCCGTTGTTTAGGAATAATTTCATACAAAGCCCGCGCTTGTTGCTCGCGCTCATTGTTAGCAATGCGCTGTTCAGTCGTCACCTGAGTAACGGCAATCAATGCCGCCGTGACAACAGCGAACAGCGTCAGTGCCAGGCTGCTATTACGCAGGGAGGTCAGAAGTTGCATCAGTTCCCCCCCTTAAAGCCGCGATTAGGTTTCGTATGGCCGTATGTACGCGGCTGACTGTATTGATCGATAAACGGAGCAGCCAGGTTCATCAGTAACACACCAAACGCAACAGCATCCGGATAGCCACCCCAGCCACGGATAACATAAATCAAGACGCCAATGCCGATGCCAAACCAAATCTTACCCCGGTTACTGGTAGCACAGGTTACCGGATCGGTGGCAATGAAAAATGCTCCCAGCATGGTGCCACCCACGGTCAGATGGAAAAATGGATCAGCAAAGCTGTAAGGGTCAACGGCATAAAAAATGGAAGCAATCAGGGCCAGTGAGCCGAGCATGGCCAGCGGCACATGATAGGTAATGACCTTACGGTAGATGAGAAAGATACCACCCATAAAATAAGCGGCACTGACGGCATGCCAGGCACCAATACCCTGCCCCAGCACCGGCACGGAGAGCCAGGCTTCTTCAGTCGTTAAACCTCCACGATGGCGCATGGCATCCAGCGGTGTAGCACCTGTGTAGTTATCGATCCAAACCGGCTCAAAACCGGCAAAAATCACCTTAAAGGTGTCCACCAGCGGTAGAATATTCCAGCTTTCGGCATCGCCAAGCATCACAAATGGCTGCGTCCAGCGGGTCATGTCTACCGGGAATGACACCAGCAATAACGCATAGGCCACCATGGCCGGATTAAAGGGATTCTGACCCAGACCACCGTACAGGTGTTTGGCAATAACAATAGCGACCAGGATGCCGACTAGAGTAATCCACCAAGGGGCAAACGGCGGTATGGACAGCCCCAGCAACAGGGCTGTTACCACCGCGCTGTAGTCTTTGAGATAAAAGCTGACCGGGCGTCGCCGTAACAACATGATACCGGCTTCCATCAGCACGGCGATCAGCACGGCCCAGCAGACATTGATCAGTGTGCCCCAACCGAAAAACAGCGTCATGGCTGCCAGCCCCGGCACACAGGCCAGAATCACCAGACGCATAACGTCGCCAGTGCTGCTGGCTTTGTGCAGGTGGGGTGAACTGGTACGTATCAGCGCCATCGGTTCAACTTCCCTTAGTCTGTGAAGCGGCTCAGAGTCTGGCTAAGCTGGTCAGCTTTCTGGCGTGCCGCCACTAGCTCCTGCTCAATATTATCCAGATCTTCGGTGGAGGTTTCACGCGCCTTATCCAGTGCACGCTCTGCTTTAGTCACAGCCGCACGGGCCATAGCCGCGTCTATTTTTAGTTGCTTCAGATCGATTCCCTGCGCCGCCGCTTTCTCGTTTTGAACAGATTCATAAGCTTCCCAAGCCGACTTGGCCTCGGCGTGCAGGGCAGTCAGTCGCTCCAGTTCGGTACTGGCCAGGTCAAGATCACCCTCCCCGGCTTCGGCAGCATCAACTGCAGCCTGAGCTTTTTTCAGCTTGGTGCGCATGATGGACACCTGCTGTTTCAGCGCCTTGGGGTCTGGCTCTGATTGAACCTCTTCTACCCCACCTGCTGCCAGCCATACCTGACGCGCTTCCGCATATTTGCCTTTTAGCTTATCAACACCCGCTTCCATCTTGGCCACTGCCGGGCTATCTGCTGCACGTGCTGTTTGCAGGGCAGTTTCAGCTTTGGTCACCTTAGCCGCAGCCTGCTCCATATCGGATTTCAAGGCGGCCAAATCAGCACCATTGGCCGATGTAGCCACAGCAGCCTGATCATATTCAGCCTTGGCCGTCTGGAATTTCTGCTCCAGCTTGTCAACGCCTGCGCGCATTTTTTCCACCGCCGGGCTGCTATTGGCTTCTGCATCAGCCAACGCCTGGCGGGCTTTAGCAACTTTATCAGCCGCGCTGTTCATCGCCTGTTGTAATGCGTCAAGGTCAATCGACGGCGCTGCCGCACCAGACTCAGCCGCATCATAAGCCGCCTGTGTCTGAGTAACTTTCTCCGTCAGTTCGGCAACCCGCGTCTGTAATTCAGTCAGATCGGCATCACCGTTTTCCTGCGCCGTCAGCAGTGCTTTTTCTGCCTGCTTCAGCTTGGTTCTGGCCACTGCGGCAGCTGTCTTGAGTTGCTTACTGTCCAGCACTGGTGTTGCCGCGACACCCTGTTCGACTGCATCCAGGGCCGCTTGTGCAGCCGCAGATTTCTGCTCTAACTCAGACACGGTGCTGCGCAGCGCATCAACCCCTTCGAGACCCTTGTCTTGCGCATTTTTCAGCGCTTGCTGGGCTTTTTTCAGCTTGGTACGCGCCACGGCTGCCGCAGTTTTGAGCGTTTTGATATCAATCGCTGCAGCAGTATCTGGTGAGGCACTTTCGGCCTGACGCTCCAGCTTATCCTGCTTAACGGCCTGCATTTTGGCAGCTTCTTCTGCCCGCTGTTTGCGACGTGCCTCTTTCTCTGCCTTTTCCCGTTCCAGACGTTCCTGGCGTGCTTCAAACCGCAGTCGGGCATGATCAGCCTTGCGATGCTCGGCTTCCTCAGCGCGGATTTCAGCCTTGGCAAAACGGTAGTACTGCACCAGAGGAATATTGCTTGGGCAGACATATGAGCAGGCACCGCACTCAATACAGTCAAACAGGTTATGGTTCTTGGCTTTTTCGAACTCTTTACCCTTGGCAAACCAGTGCAGTTGCTGCGGCAACAGCTCCGCCGGACACACCTGTTCACACATACCACAGCGAATACAGGGGTTGGCCGGAGGTGCTGGCGGCATCTCATCGTAACTGGCAGCCAGTATACAGTTGGTTGTTTTGATCACCGGGATCTGATCATGTGGCACGGTAAAGCCCATCATCGGCCCCCCCATCACCAACCGATATAATTGATCTTGTTTCAGTTCTGCGGCACCCAGCAGGGTTGCAAACGGGGTCCCGATCCGGGCTTCCAGATTGTGTGGGTGTCCCAGAGCCTCGCCGGTCAGGGTAACCACGCGTGAAATCAGCGGGATACCATGATGAACAGCATCATGAATCGCTTTCGCTGTACCGACGTTCTGGCAAACAATACCAATATCTGCGGGAATCTTACCGCTAGGTACTTCGATCCCGGTCATTAATTTAATCAGCTGTTTTTCACCACCGGAGGGGTACACGGTAGGCACTGAATAAATAGCGATATCCAGCTTGCTGTCACGTACTGCCTTTTCGATCGCCCGCAGCGCCTGAGGTTTGTTGTCCTCGGTACCGATGATGATCCGGTGAGGCTTCAACAGGTGCGCCATAACCTCTATACCGCTGACAATTTCCGCTGCCCGTTCCCGGAGCAGCATGTCATCTGCCGTAATATATGGTTCACACTCCATGGCATTCAGGATCAGGGTGTTGACGATATGATCATCACCCAGATGCAATTTCACATCGGTGGGAAAACCTGCGCCACCCATGCCCGCAATGCCCTGATCGCGGATGTACTCAAGCAGAGCAGCCTTGCCGACCTTGCGATAATCCTCCAGCCCCTGATGATCAACCCACTCATCCAGACCATCGGTGCGAATAACAATACAGGGCGCTTCCATACCGGAAGTGTGTGGGATCGGTCGTGGTTCTATGGCTTCCACTACACCCGAACTGGAGGCATGCACGTTAACACTGATCCGGCCCATGGCCTCCGCGATCATTTGACCTTTCAGAACCCGTTCACCAACACTGACCACCGGTTCAGCCGGGGCACCAATATGCTGCGATAATGGGATGATCAAAAACTCTGGCACCGGCGCAATTTGGACCGTCAGGCCGGTTGACTGTTTTTTATTTTCCGGTGGATGAACGCCACCATGGAAGGCGAAATGGGTACGCATCAGGCCGTACCTCCCTGCAGATCACCCTGCCGGTCGGTGACAATCAATTGCACTCCGGGTGCGGGTAATTCCCATTTCCAGTCACTTAAACCACTGGCGACCGGCAGCATATCAATACAATCCACAGGACAGGGCTCAACACAGAGATCACAGCCCGTGCACTCCGCCTCAATAACGGTATGCATCTGTTTCGCCGCACCCAAAATCGCATCCACCGGGCAAGCCTGAATGCACTTGGTACAACCGATACATTCATCTTCCCGGATATACGCGACCATTTTTTCCGGTTCAGCCTCAGCACCGGCTTCCAGAGGTACCACTTCCACATCCAGCAGATCCGCCAATGCCTCAACTGTCCCCTGACCACCAGGCGGACATTTATTAATGGCATCACCACTGGCAATAGCTTCAGCGTAGGGGCGGCAGCCCGGATAACCACACTGACCGCACTGAGTTTGCGGCAACAGTCCGTCGATCTGTTCCACCAGCGGGTTGCCTTCAACCTTGAACTTTACCGCAGCAAAACCCAGCAGTAAGCCAAAGCAAACCGCTAAACCAGCCAGTGCGAGAACCGCAATAAGAATTATATCCACCCGTGCCCCCTAGAACTGAACCAGACCGGTAAAGCCCATAAAGGCCAGTGACATCAAACCAGCAGTCACCATACCGATGGCAGCACCCCGGAAAGGTACCGGCACGTCAGCTACAGCGATACGTTCACGGATAGAGGAGAACAGCACCAGCGCCAGAGAAAAGCCGACTGCGGCACCAAAACCATAAAAGATGGACTCAATGAAGCCATTCATCTTTTTGATATTCAGCAGGGCAACACCCAACACGGCACAGTTGGTGGTAATCAAAGGTAGAAAGATACCCAGCACTCGATACAGCAACGGGCTGGTTTTACGCACCACCATCTCGGTGAACTGCACCACCACCGCAATCACCAGGATAAAGGTGATGGTTTTCAGGTACTCCAGAGCCAGCGGCTGCAGCAGGTAGGTATAGGCCAGGTAACTGCATACAGAAGACAGCGTCAGCACAAACGTGGTGGCGGCAGACATCCCCATAGCGGTTTCCAGTTTATTGGATACGCCCATAAAGGGGCATAGTCCAAGAAACTGAACCAGTACGAAGTTGTTTACCAGCACAGTGCTGATAATGATCAGAAGATATTCCGTCATACTCTACGCGTTTCCAGAGCCGGGCGGCATGCCCGGCACCATATTAGCAATCCCTAAAGTCTACCAAGTCGCAGGCCGTTCCGGTATGGCAGTCAGTTGATCTGCCTCAAACCCAAGTCCGGCTTACAGCAGTGACTTCTGTTTCAGCAGCGCCAATGCGGCTTTAACCTGCTCGGCTGCAGACTGTTCAGAGTGCAACTGCAGGTCAGCGGCAGCTTCCAGAGAGATATTGACCAGACCCGGTACCGGCTGCTCAGTTTCCAGCAGCGTCAGCAGGCCCGCCTGATTCAGCAAAGCGGTCAGCGCCGGTAACTGGCCAGCAAATTGAGCAGTCTGCGCCAGATCATAAGCAACCGTTGCACGCCCCTGATCAAACAACGCAGCTTCCAAGCTGAACAGCAGCGTACGACGCTGTTGTGCATCGCCACCGGAAACCGTAATGCTGGCAGACGACTGACCCAGACGAATACTCCGCTCAGCGGCCGTAATACGGCTATCGCTGACAATGCTCATTTCGGCATCCAGCGCGTCACTCGGGTCATTTTCGATGATCATGCCCGCCGCCACAGTCGCGTTAGTCAGGCGATCCACAATAATCAGCGAGCCAGTGCCGTGGTGATGGCGATAGTCATCCGCCACTACAGCACGTTCCAAAGTAATTTCACAGCGGCCGATTTCATTCAGCGCAAGACTGTCCGCCGGAGACTGCTCCAGCGTATTCACATCGACCCGATGACGAATATTACTGATACCACCGGCAACCCGGGTGGTAGCCAATTTCACTTCGTACTGACGGCCTTTCTGGAACGGCTCTTCAGTCATCCATACGATCATGGCATCAAAGCGTTTTGTGGTTTCTGGTACGGAATTGCTATGCACCAGGACATCGCCACGGGAGATATCGATTTCATCTTCCAAGGTCAGTGTCACAGCCATCGGCGGGAAAGCTTCCGCAATCTCACCATCAAAGGTAACCACCGACTTCACTTTGCTCGACTTGCCGGATGGCAATACAGTCACGTCGTCGCCGGGACGCACGATACCGGAGGTCAGCGTGCCGCAGTAACCACGGAAATCCAGGTTCGGACGGTTAACGTACTGTACCGGGAAGCGCAGATCGTCAAAGTTATGGTCGTTGGCAATTTCGACATGTTCCAGCATGTCCATTAACGTCTGGCCTTTGTACCAAGACGTATGCTCGGACAAAGTCACCACGTTATCGCCTTTCAGGGCAGACAGAGGGACGAACTGGATGTCCGGCAGATCGAGCTGCTCGGAAAACGCCAGATAGTCAGCCTTAATCTGCTCATAACGTTCTTCACTGAAATCCACCAGGTCCATCTTATTGATGGCAACCACGGTGTGTTTGATACCCAGCAGTGAGACAATAAAACTGTGCCGCTTGGTTTGTACCTGAACACCGTGACGGGCATCAATCAGGATGATCGCCAGATCACAGGTTGAAGCACCGGTTGCCATATTACGGGTGTACTGTTCATGCCCCGGGGTGTCAGCAATGATAAATTTGCGCTTAGACGTAGAGAAGTAACGGTAGGCCACATCAATGGTAATACCCTGCTCGCGCTCTGCCTGCAGGCCATCCACCAACAATGCCAGATCCAGCTCTTCACCAGCATTACCGACTCGTTCATTATCCCGCTGCAGGGCGGCCAGCTGATCTTCATAGATCATCTTGGAGTCGTGCAGCAGACGACCAATCAGGGTGGATTTTCCATCGTCCACACTCCCGCAGGTCAAGAACCGCAGCAGCTCTTTGTTCTCGTGCTGTTTCAGATAAGCTTCAATATCTGTGGCAATCAGATCACTCTGGTGACTCATAATTCACGTGCTCTTTGCGCTATGCCGCTGCAGTAAAACAGCAGCAAAATTCTTTAATTTCGGCTAAACGGCCGCCAACTAACCCATTTCTTTAGAAAAATGAAAATCTAGAAGTAACCTTCCATCTTTTTCTTTTCCATCGAACCGGCGCTGTCATGATCGATGACACGACCCTGGCGCTCGGAGGTAGTCGTCAGCAACATTTCCTGAATAATTTCTGGCAGGGTCGCTGCCTCGGATTCCACTGCACCGGTCAGCGGGTAACAACCCAATGTACGGAAGCGCACATGCTTCATCGCCGGTTTTTCACCTTCTTGCATTGGCATCCGCTCATCATCAACCATGATCAGCACGCCATCACGCTCAACGACCGGGCGCACGGCAGAGTAATACAGCGGCACAATTGGGATGGATTCCAGGTAGATGTACTGCCAGATATCCAGCTCGGTCCAGTTAGACAGCGGGAAAACCCGAATACTTTCGCCCGGATCAACCCGAGTATTAAACACATTCCACAGTTCCGGGCGCTGGTTTTTTGGGTCCCAGCGATGGTTTTTATCACGGAAGGAGAACACCCGCTCCTTGGCGCGTGATTTTTCTTCATCTCGGCGCGCGCCACCAAAAGCAGCATCAAACTTGTACTTGTCCAATGCCTGCTTCAGCGACTGAGTCTTCATGATATCGGTATGCTTGGCAGAACCATGCACAAACGGGCTGATACCCATATCAACACCTTCCTGATTGATGTGCACAATCAGCTCCATGCCGGCTGCTTCAGCCATCTTGTCGCGGAAGGCAATCATCTCTTTAAACTTCCAGGTGGTGTCCACATGCATCAGCGGAAACGGCGGTGTCCCTGGCGCAAATGCTTTACGCGCAAGGTGCAGCATGACTGCGGAATCTTTACCGATGGAATACAGCATCACCGGGTTATCAAACTCAGCCGCCACTTCGCGGATAATATGAATACTCTCAGCTTCCAGCTGTTTCAGGTGCGTGAGGCGATGTTCAGGTAAATCACTCATCTGGATAACACTCTATTGCTAAATTGTTGCCGGCAGCATTCTGCACCATTAACCACGCGCAGGATAGAACTACCCGATTTTGCGGCGCATTATGGCAGCTAGCAGGATAAAACACAAAAGAATATATATTCACTTTTTAATTACTAAATGGAATAAAAAGTCATTATACTGCGCCACTATAAACAGACCATGTTTATTCGACAAAAAAGTTATAATAAAATTTCCAACTAGTATTTTGAGTTATATACAAACACCGCTATTATAGCGGCACTTATTTTCGGACAGATCCCTATGGAATTTGCATACAGTTTTGCTGGTCTGGTCGTTGGCTTTATTGTTGGCCTGACCGGCATCGGCGGCGGCGCATTAATGACGCCAATCCTGATTGTCGTGTTTGGCATTCCGCCCATCACTGCCGTCAGTACCGACCTGCTGTATGCCGCCATCACCAAGTGTGGCGGTACTTTTTCCTATGCCCGGAAAAAATTGGTGGAATGGAAGCTGGTACTATTATTACTGGCAGGCAGCCTACCCGGTTCACTGATCACGCTCCGCTACCTCAACGGTCTGGGCGGTCTCGAACAGATCGAGCACCTGATGAACCTGACGTTGGGTATATCGCTGGTACTGACCTCTGTGGCAGTCTTCCTGCGTTCGCGTATTCGCAACATGGCGATGAACTGGCAAGGCACGGCACTGGCCCGCAAAGTACGCATCTGCCGCCCCTACATCACTGCAATTATGGGGCTGGCACTGGGTGCAATGGTAACACTCTCCTCTGTAGGTGCAGGTGCGTTAGGCACCGCCCTGCTGATTTTGCTATACCCGCGCATGAGCATGCCTGCCATCGTGGGCACTGACCTGGTGCACGCCGTTGTGCTCACCGGTGTCGCCGGCGCCGGCCACTACCATATGGGCGGCGTCGATCTGAACCTGCTGCTGTTCCTGCTGATTGGTTCGCTGCCAGGCGTATTCTTTGGCAGCCATCTGGGCACACGCTTATCGCCACGGGTGATGCAGCCAATCATGGGATCTATTTTGTTAGCCATCGGCCTGCGCTTCGTTCTCGCAGGCTAATCCTAAACAATGTAAGGTGCGAAGCCGCAATGAGCTCCGCGGAAGGTATCTAAACTATGTATCAGTACAACGAAGTTGATCAATCACTGGTAGACCAGCGTGTTGAACAATTCCGAGACCAGACCCGACGTTTCCTGGCAGGTGAACTGCCAGAAGACGAATTTTTGGCCCTGCGTCTGATGAATGGCCTGTATATCCAGCGCCATGCTCCGATGCTGCGTGTAGCCGGGCCTTACGGCATGTACAACTCAAAACAGCTGCGTAAACTGGCGCACATTGCCCGCACCTATGACCGCGGCTATGGCCACTTTACCACCCGGACCAATATCCAGTTTAACTGGCCGGAACTGGAACAGGTGCCAGATATCCTGGCCGAGCTGGCATCAGTGCAGATGCACGCTATCCAGACGTCGGGCAACTGTATCCGTAATACCACCACGGACCAGTTTGCTGGCGTGATTGCCGATGAAATCGAAGATCCACGGCCTTACTGCGAAATTATCCGTCAGTGGTCATCGCTGCATCCGGAATTCGCGTATCTGCCGCGTAAATTCAAGATTGCCGTCTCTGCTGGCCCGACCGACCGCGCCGCCACCCAGGTCCACGATATCGGCCTGCATATGGTGCGCAATGACGCTGGCGCAGTGGGCTTTGAAGTCCTGGTGGGTGGCGGCCTCGGCCGTACCCCGGTAATCGGCAAACAGATTCGTCCATTCCTGCAGAAACAGGATCTACTGTCCTATCTGGAAGCGATTATCCGCGTCTATAACCTGAATGGTCGCCGCGACAACAAATACAAGGCCCGTATTAAAATACTGGTTCAAGCCATGGGTATTGATACCTTCCGCGAACTGGTAGATGCCGAGTGGGAACAGATTCGCGACAGCGACTTGAAACTGCCACAATCCGAAATTGACCGGGTCAAAGCCTTCTTTACCCCGTTTGATTACGACGCCACTGCCGCCGCCGATACTGGCCTGGAACAGCAGCTGGCTGACGACAGCGATTTCCGTGTCTGGTATCAGCACAATACCGTTGAACACAAGGTAGCCGGTTACCGGATTGCCTATATCAGCCTGAAGCCATACCTGAAACCCGCTGGCGACATCACCGCTGAGCAGCTGGATCTGGTGGCAGAAATGGCCGACCGGTACAGTTTTGGTGAAGTCCGCGCTACCCATAACCAGAATCTGGTTTTGGCTGACGTCAAAACATCAGAACTGTACGCGGTATGGCAGACTCTGGCAGCCAACGGCCTGGCACGTCCTAACATTGGCACCCTAACCGACATGACCGTCTGCCCGGGTGGTGACTTCTGCGCGCTGGCAAACGCCAAAACGCTGGGCATTGCCGATCAGATCAACATGAAGTTCGAAAATATGGACTACGTGCATGATCTGGGCGAAATCAAACTCAACATGTCCGGCTGCATCAACGCCTGCTCGCACCACCACGTTGGCCATATCGGCATTCTGGGTGTCGATAAAAAAGGCGAAGACTGGTACCAGATCACCCTGGGTGGCGACGACGGTTCCGACGCGGCGCTGGGCAAAGTCATCGGCAAATCAGTTCCGGCTGAAGACGTTGCCGATACGCTGGAAAAAATTCTGCATGTATATGTTGATCAACGCATTGAAGGTGAACGTTTTATCGACACCTTCCACCGGATCGGCATCGAACCATTCAAGGAGTATGTCTATGCCGCTGCTGCTTAATAAAGAAGTTGTCACTGACAACTGGACCCTGATTGACGCAGACACTGCAGACCAAACAGGTGATGTGATTGTGCCGCTGGCACTCTACGTGGAACAGCGCGAGCAGTTTGATGCCCGCGATACCGGCGTAGCGCTACAACTGAATGGCGATGACGACCTGAACAGCATTTTGTCTGATATTGATCGTTTCCCGATGATCGCCATCGATTTCCCGGCGTTTCGCGATGGCCGTGGTTTCAGTATCGCTCGCCTGCTTAAACGCCAGGGTTACCGTGGCCAGCTTCGTGCCACCGGTGATATTGGTCGCGACCAGCTCGACCACCTGGCACGTTGCGGTTTTGATGCCCTGGACCTGAATGACGACAAGTTTTCTGCTGACGCCATCAACGCGTTTGCTGAAGTAAGCGTTCGCTATCAGGGTGCCGCTGACGAAACTAAACCGGTTTACCTGCAGTAATTGTGGAGACAGGACGATGAGCGACAACCTGACACCCGAACTACAAGCCAAAGTCGAAGCCATCAGCGCACTGCTGCAGAAGGCGGTTAAAACCTATAACGGCGAACTGGTTTTTGCCAACAGCCTGGGCGCGGAAGACGTTGTAATTGCCGACCTGATCAGCAAATACAGCCCGCAGATTGCAAACTTTGTGCTGGATACCGGCCGGTTACCGGAAGAAACCCTCAACCTGCTGGCCAACATGCGCGACACCTACCCTAACCTGACAGTGAAGGTGTATTACCCTGAAGCCGCAGATGTAGAAGCCTATGTCGCCGAAAACGGCATCAACGCCTTCTACGAATCTCAGGAGCTGCGCAAGGGCTGCTGTTTTGTCCGCAAGATCAAACCTCTGAAGCGCGCCCTGTCCGGCCAGCAAGCCTGGATCACCGGCCTGCGTCGCGAACAGTCCGTCACCCGTGACGAGATCCAGTTCGAAGAGTGGGATGAAGGCAATAACATGCACAAGCTCAACCCACTGGCTGACTGGTCAGAAAAAGAGGTCTGGGCGTATATCAAAGCGGAAAACGTGCCCTACAATGCCCTGCATGATCAGCATTACCCCAGCATTGGCTGCGCACCCTGCACCCGCTCTGTCACCCTGGGCGAAGATGTTCGTTCTGGCCGGTGGTGGTGGGAGAATCCGGAAAGCAAAGAGTGCGGCCTGCATCCGGCCACACCGCTGAATATCAAGTAAACACCTTACAAAAACGCCGGAAGCTTTTCCGGCGTTATATTCACGTTTACACCCGCCTACTCAATAATAAACCCCCTGAACGCCCTACCCTCAGGCTTCAGTCTGAAAGACGACACGCGCTTTCTCGGTATTTTTAACCACCACAGTACCTGAAAGCTTGTCGTGCCACCCCTGTTTCTTTCGGTCAATACCCACCCAGATAATGCCCAGAAACAGAGGCAAAATAGCAACGAAATACCCAAAATAACGCCCGATCAACTGACCTTTCGATGCTGCCTGCCCAGTTTGAGCATCAACAATCTTCAACCGCAGTGCCATTTTTCCTGGCGTTGCAGCCTTGTAAACCCAGAATAAAATAACCACCACCGCCGGCAATATATAATTTAACAAAGCATCCCAAAAACCGAGCAACATCTGACCACTGGTCCAGTACGCCTCTCCATATATAAAACTGACCAAAGGTAAAATAATGATCAACATCAGCAAAGTATCAATCAAAGATGCGCCAACCCTGATCCAAAAACCCGCATATTCCAGACCGTTCATGTATGCCTCCTGTGTGCAAAAGTCCCAATAGAGACGATAGGCCTCCACCGGGTCAAAAATCCTTTTTAAATCGCGCTTTAACCAATTACGTTATATGTCGTTGTTTTTTAGCCAACCACTTATCCAGATAACCGGCAAACGCCTTGCGGTCGCTCTGACTCAATGCCGGTGGGCCACCGGTCTGCACACCACTGCTGCGCAGCGTGTCCATAAAATCGCGGATATTCAACCGAGCTTTGATGTTCTCTCGGGTATACATCTCCCCACGGGGGCTTAATGCCTGTGCCCCCTTGGTCAGCACCTCATCCGCCAGCGGAATATCACTGGTAATCACCAGATCATCCTGCCCAACCCGCTGCACAATTTCATTATCCGCCACATCAAAACCCGGCATCACCCGCACGGAAGCGATAAATTTAGAAGGCGGTGTTTTGATATATTGATTAGCCACCAGCGTCAGCGTAGTTTCAGTGCGCTCCGCCGCCCGGAACAGGATCTCTTTAATCACCACAGGACAAGCGTCAGCGTCTACCCAGATTTGCAAAATTCGGCACCTTTAATATGTAAAAACCAGAGCAACCACAATGATACAGATTTTTCGGAGCAACGCTTAGAGCCGCAGCGAACATCGTTCCTTCTGACATACATCAGGCACGTATGTGCGGATAACCAAATTAAGTGGCTGGCACCCTGCATAGGATGACCCTCTTCCAAGTAGAAGAGTACAGGACCATTAAAATCAATTTTCGGGATGGATGAACAGCCCTAATGATCGATTAACGATCGCTACAGAGAGGTTAGCAACGCCTTGCTCAGCGGAAAACGACGAGCGCGAGCGAGTTGGTTTTCCGATGCAGCAAATTGTTAGGTTTATTATTCATAAAGCTCCAGATATTCAGGAGGAATGATAATCTCGTTGAATACCCCATTAAAACCGAGCATTAAAGTTGCAGATATTAATACGCCAATAATGATAATTGAATAGGTTAGTTTTGTACGCATTGGATCAGTGATTGAATTTCGACTTAACCAATAAAAGGCAGATGCTATATGGATAAATATAGCGACGACAGCTAAAAAGTAATAAGGAATAAAATATAGATGGAACGGCGCTGTATAAAACCCAGCAATGCCATAGTAAATATTAGTATCTAACTCTGCGATATACCTACCGAATAGAACTGCACCAACATGATTTAGAAAAAAGTAGGCTAAGTATAAACCTGATATAGCTTGGGCTTTTTCAAGAAAACCTGAACGTTGCCCTCTGCGCCGCCATACAAAATAAATGCCACTGCATACTTGAAATAAAACGCAAATAAGTAAGACGATTTCAGCTACAGGGTTACGATAAATTACACGAAAGGCCTCCATGAAATCGATATGTTGTTGAGTGCCGCTTAAAATACATAAATGGTTAATAAGGTGAACAAGAACAAATGAACCAATTATAAGAGCGGAGATTTTGTGGAATTTGTGAAGCATCTATTTTCCCTGTGATGTTTGTAACCTAATGCCGTAACTCACCGGCGGCAAAAAGCAGAGCGAGAAATGAGTGACGCTTTTTGCCGTCCGAGTGCATTGGCTTTGTTAAAGGCTTATTTCATGGGGCTCCTGTCCGGCATTTCATCCAGCAATTTTTGTAGCCAAAGGGAGAAGGAGTCCGGCGCACTTACCTCCGGGTGAGATTGATACAGCGCTGCTGCACGACGATATTCCTCAAGCTGTCTTATCTCGATCAATATCTGGGGAAAGCGTTTCACCTGCTGTTGTGATGTGGCGAATATCAGGTTTGATGGATCCACGCGCCCAAGCGTGATGGCAGTACTGACCCGACGACTGCATCGGCAAGCATTGTCTGAATTGATTAGCCCACATTGAGTCGTCATAAACGAGAGGATATTCGCTCGCGCACGGGAAAGCCGCTTTCGAAAGGTGGCGGGCGTTATTTCAAGCGCTTCGGCCGACTGGATGTGGTCAAGCTCCATGATCTCACCCAAGATATAGGCCAGGCGGTGTTTGCGATCGAGGCATTGCAGCATTGCCAGAGTGCAACCAATCTTCACTTCCTCCAACAAAAGATTTTGCTCGACATCGTCTTCAACGCTCAATGGGGAATCAGACAATCCTTGGGCCAAGTCATCCGCGAACTGTTCGAAGCTCAGCGATTGTTGCTCCATGCGTTTTTTCCGCAGCGTAAGCAAGGCATTGCACGCAACACGATAGACCCATGTTCGGAAGCCGCTTTCGCCCCGGAAACTGTCTAAGCTGGTAATAACTCGAATGAGAATTTCCTGGCTGGCATCCTCCGCGTCCTGTGGATGCCACAGAAAACGGAGCGCCAAATTGTAAATATCCTGCTGCACTGTGCGAACCACAGACTCAAGCGCAACAGGATCTCCAGACCTGGCATGAGCAACCTCATGCTCAAGGGTGTGTGAAATACCAGAATCTGTGTTCTCATCCATGACGTTCAAGTATCCGCTTCAGGTTTTGGAGTTCTTCTGCAAGGATGCGAGACTGCTCTTTCAGTGTGCCTTCAAGTTGCTCAAGTGGCACTGGCGGTGGTGTTAATACGAAGCTGTAAACGCAATTCTCCGTGTCGAGCTCTACGACCCGGGAAAACGCTGTTGCAACACTGCCATCGGGAAAGGTCATAAACCAGTCCACAGTCCCATGATCTTCTGATGACCGTACGAGGAGATCAATCTCTATCTCGCCATTCGGCGTTCGCATCACAGCCCTTCCGTCTGTAACTGATGCAAATGCATTCGTCCACTGCGGTAAGTGCATAGGGTCTGCAATGTAAGAAAAAGCTATTTTCTGGGTGGTATGCAAATCAACGCCCTGCACATCAAACTTCTTCATAATCTTATTTCCTCTCATGTCTGGTTGGGACTCGAAAATCTCGGGCTCCATATCCTTAGACTTTCTGAGAGGGCTCGATGTGACAAAACGGCCCCTTGAGGTGATTGGCTGGCCGTCTAACGCCTACATCAGTGGACCGCCGGAGCAGAGCCTGTTTTGTGCAATAATGGCCGGAGGCCATGCACAAAACAGGCGGCGCGTAGGTGGTTCCACTGCATGTTATTGTTAGGCATTTATTGCTTATACGCCGATGCATCATGCATCTGTATTACTTGGTCATGAACGATCGTAAACCAATTTGATTGGCGGATCATTCCACCAAAGCCGTTTCTACCTCTATAATCACAGCCAACGAGCCATCCGCTTTCGATGTGATACACCTTTGTGCAGCCGTCTATGTCTATACTATCTGGATCATTTGCGATTCTTTTAAGATAACGCTCTACGGCATAATAAGACCCATCCCATGCACTTTGTGTAGGAGCCTCACCAAATTTCGCAACGCGTGCCTCGCGTTCTTTCTTGAGTCTTTCTTGCTCTCTCTTCTCTTTTTTAATTTTTTCACTTAATTTCTGTGAGTAGTAATCTAGTTTTTTCTGGTAAGTTGCATTGTCGGGATTCAGTTGAACTAACCGTTGATACAGATTTTTATTTTCTGCGAATTCTGAGCCGGGTACTGTTTTTAGCTTGGCGACAAGTTCTTTTGTTTTTGATTCTCGCTGCGCCTTCTCTCTTGCCTCTTTCTCTGCTTTTTTAATTTCGTCAAGCGCCGCTTTTGCTTGCCCGTGTATTTCGTTAAGATCAGCGTCATTGGCTGGCAAATATTTGCTTGTTTGACTAACAACAACTTGATAGCTCTTTTCAGATAATGCTAATAAAGCCGAAGCCAATATTTCCTCTTTATGACTGTTGAAGTAATCAATATTATCTTGGCGGGCTTTAGCTATATTTTGCGCTTGCTCTTCGGCCTTCTGAGCCTCCAGCTCAGCAGCTTTCTTTTGCTCTGATTGGCCTACAAATATTCCGAACGCGGTAAAGAGAATAAATATTGAAATTGCTCTTGCTTTCAGTGGGTATTCTTTATTGGTTTTTGCAAATACAGCATTCCTTACTGGCGGCAACAAAAGTAAAGATATTGCAATAAGACAAAAGCCTGCCAAGGGAGATTCAATTAGAAATAAGAGGCCACTAAGACCAAGAAGCACCCCAAATACCCAGTTCAAAGTTAAATATACATATTTCATTTTTTCTCCTTGGTGGCACGAACTCTCGTGATGCCTAACGCTTAAGGTAAGGGGACGACAAAGCGCAGCTTAGGCGTTCCCGCGGAGGTACAAGTACCGGAGTGAACTTGACCTCTTTGTTATGTGTTTAATCAATTTTTATAACCGTTTTCCCATTGGTTTTTTTGTAATTAACATTTTATATGGGTAATTATTTCCTATGAGCCTAAATATATCGACTATATCGAATAAACTTATTAAATATATACAAGAGTTTTTCTTGTAGTCAGAGCAAAATAAAAAACCTATAAGATTTTTTCCATTAGGTAGAAATGGAATGAAATGATGACTATGTATAAATTGGTTACATAGCTGAAAAATTGTAATGTCAGATTCTTGCGCATTAATGAAGTTGTAATTTGAGGGTTTATAGTCGGCCATTATTGACTCAGGATTACCAATGCTTGGAAATTCTTTGATCCTATAATTCTTGTTTTTTAATGAGTCTGAAATTTTATTGGATTCAATTAGCTTTCTTACAGAATAAAAACCTATGAAAATTTCTTTCTCAATTGTGTAGAAGTTTTTATCGCCCCATCTTGTTTGGACAAGTCTAAGTTCGAGCCTATCTGCAAGTTTCAGTAAATCTTCTTTCCAGTAGTGTGATTCGTAGATCATGGTTTCATTTCAAGGTTGACACATAACGCCGGTAGCAAAGGCGAGCGTTAGCGAGTCCAGCCCGCGTCTTTTGCGGGCGATTTTGCCTACCCTTGTTAGGCATGCTATTCACCTAGCTCAAGCTGAATAGACTCAAGTGATTCGGCACTAATGTGTGTCACACAAGAAAATGCTTTTGTTTGTAACTCTTCCAGTCTCGAATGTAATCTCTGAACTCTCTCTAAATTGTCTTTTGAATACTTTCTTCGTTTCAGGGTTTTCAAATTTAGGTTAATAATAAAGATGGAAGACATTACTCCAGACATTGCAGCACTAATGGCCACTCCGGAATCCCCTCGTATAGCGTGCCACCCATGTTCAAACATTGTTACACCATATTCCATGAGGCTTAATGAGGTCTCGGCAACTTCGAATGTGTAATCAGTTGCAACCTGCAGTAGATCTAGAGATTCTCTCGCATACTTAGATTTTTCATTAGTATCTGTGGACTTATCCCTCGATACCCTGAGGCTTACTACCTTTTCAAAATCCTTGGCGTCTTTTTCAAAAAGATTTTTAAGTCGAGGCTCTATTTCACTTGTAACTTTCTCTGAGATAAATGAAAACTCTCGATGAGATTGAGAGCATTCATCTTTCCTAAGGCTTATGTCGCAAACTGTAATTATCATTTTTGATGCCAGAAGCCCCAGAAGTGCAGCAGCACTACCAGAACCAGGCGAAGCTCTTCCTGCACCAAAATCATTCAGCAGTTGATTGGCCGGCCTTGCCAGTATCTCTTGCCCCTGAACAGCTTCTATTACTTGTTGCTCCAAAATTACATCCTATGTTTGATACTGATTCTGCCTAACGCCTAGCTTAGTGGAAGGCGCGCAGCGACGATCCGCTACAGCTACTTGTTATGTATGATTTTCCCTTCATGTTCCTATTCCTTATTTAAACGTTTTGTTTCTTTATACAAGTAGAGTATGCAATCAATTATGAAATAGATAACTATTAGAATTACAGCAGCCAATAAAATAACTACACTCATTCTGGTCTCAGAATCTGCATCCCCTAGGAAGTCGAAAAAGAAGTAAAGCACGGCAATGAGCAGTGGCAGCCTTATTAACGCCTGAAACCAAAATTTTGCAGAAAATTTATAAGACATAACGCCGCCGTAACGGGCCGAAGCCGCGTAGCGGCGAAGGTCCGAGCCCAGCGCAGCTGGGCTGATCGTTGACGGCCTTGTTAAGCTGATTCTTCACTGAATGCCCTCTTCGCTTTTCTTCTGACACTCTCAATTAGGGTAATGCCTACCAAGCTTGGGAAAAAAGCAGTAAATAAACCGATACCAAAAGGAACGCCTGATATACTTCCTGCCGTACCGAATAACACTATATATAGCAGCCATGCAAAAGATAAAAAATAGATAGAACTACTAATGTAAATGAAAAATTTCCCCACACTAAGCATTCCGCTTTTATAACCGAGCGGAATTCTAGGCATCAAATATCTTTTATTTTTCCAGCAAATTGAGTAATAAATTGCGAAAAGAGGCAGTGGTAAAAGCAAGGCCACAGGAATACCGCTTAGTAGTTTATATACAATAAACATTGAAGCAAACCACGACGAAACCGTAATGGTAATAAAGTAGCAGAAGTTTTCTATCACCCCCTCGCCTCGAGGGTCATAAAGGTAGTCATCGTTGCTATCCATAGCTCACCTTTAGCTTAACGCCGTAATCACCCGACCCGAAAGCGGAGCATTTTTAGGTTATAAAGCAGCGCGAGCGGAATGGAAACTAAAAATGCGTAGTTTTTGGGTTCGGAGTGGATTACTTTGTTAGCCATTGTTTATTTCTGTTGACCTTATGCTTGCCCTATGCCAAAACCCGCCCTGAAATGTACGACCAAGCCAGAAAAAAGATATGCAAGCGAAAATACTTAAGAATATTACCGAACAGTAAAATAGATTCATACCTGAATTGCTATTCAGGTCAGGAAGTGAGTACCACACCAGCACCGCCCATAGCAGCGCAATGTATAGACTAATTAATTGGTTTATTTTTGATACTGACAGGGGCGATGGACCAGTTAGTAAGTGCCGTGCATGTTCACACACTCCACTTGGTTTTCCTCTAGTTAATACGACCTTGTAGAGTGGCCCAGAGGTTTCATTCTCTAACATATCTACGTGCTTCTCCCAGTTTTCTTGCCAATGCTTGCTCCCACGATTAACACAGAACCATGCTACGGAAAAGACAAAGCCAACACATGACAACACTACTGAAAGATCTGTCTTATTGGTGATTGAAGATGCTTGTACAGCAATAAAACCAGCCAATACGGCACCGATAAAAGTCCAAAAATATGCAGCTCTTTTCCAATAGAGTTCTACTTCAAACTTACGCGTATCTAATGCACGCTCGAGCGCCTTTTCTCTCTTTTTTTCGTCAGAAAGAAAATCTTCTTTGTATTGCTCTTGCGTATATTTAGATTCTGGCATCATTCTTCCTGATGGCTAACGCCCAAAGCAGCCGCGCAGAATGCGTCGGATGCCTTTTCTTGTTATACATCAAGCCACTGAAATGCATAGCTTGATGCAATTAATGTAACCATACAAATAGCAGCAAACACCCAAGACTTAATGAATAATTCATATGAAGTAGCCTGTTTGGTTGCTATCTGATATTCAAGACTCCCTTTCTCAAGATGAAGGTCAATTTCCTGCCTAGTTAGCAGAATAAGAAGAGGTAGCGAAGCGCCATACTTTTTATGAAATCTCTTATTGGCGGCATTCCTGACAATGGTTTGTCCCTTGAGAATATGAAACATACATACAGCCATTGACAGAAAACCACATGCTATAGCTAAAAAAAGTATGTAAGTGAAAGTAGTTCTCAAAAATTCCATTTCTGCAGGTATTCCTTTGGTGTATAACCCTGGAGCTGTGCTGCCGAAAGGAGCGCAGCGTATTGAGGTCAGAACTAGCGAGTTGTTATGAGCGGATTATTTGGAACTGAAATCGAGCGATCGCCGATTAAAAGCGTTGAGTGGTACACCCCGGCGTGGGTGTTCGACGAGCTCGGCCTGCAGTTCGATCTGGACCCGTCCAGCCCTCACGACATGGTTACGGCGGTACCGGCCGCGACCAAGTACACCGTATTCGATGACGGGCTGAGCAAGCCATGGTACGGCCGGGTGTGGCTCAATCCTCCATATGGTAAAGAGACCCCGCAATGGATGAACCGCATGATTGCCCACGGCAATGGGGTGGCGCTGGTATTCAGCCGGACAGATGCCAGTTGGTGCCAGGCAGCCATGAGATCCGCGACGGCGATGCTGTTTGTTCAGGGCCGGATCGACTTCGTGCCGGGGCGAGAGAACCAGCACAAAAAGAGCAGAAGCGGTGCCGGTACCGTGATGTTTGCATGGGGCGACGAGTGCGCATCAGCACTGGAACGAATGAGCGATCGCGGAATGTATATCCGGGTGAGCTCATAACATTTTAATAACGAGCCAGCGCGTTTTGCTGCCATCGAAAAAAACACAAACAACTGTAACAATCTGAATTTAAATAGCTTTTAGACAACACCGTCATTTTCTTCCGCTAAAAACGAGCATGCGCGTTTTGATGAGCGACTGTGCGCATAAGCTCGCACAGTCAAATCCCTAAGTGCCTAATATCTAATCAATTTATAAAAAACGCAAGGATAGAAACGCGCCATGGGAGGCATTGAAATGCGCGCATAAATTGGACTTATCCAGATATACTGTATATATATACAGTTTTTAGTGTCATTTTATACACAGGATGTGGGCACCTGTCAGCAACCCATTTAGTTTTACCCGTAAGCCGACACCTTCACTGGTCACGCTGCCATGCTTCATATTCGACCGGACTCAGGTAAGTTAAACTTGAGCAGAGTCGAATCTAATTATAGAAATGCTGCATATATGCAGCCAAATCCAAAGCTGGCACCCTTATTCCCCTTCTGCGCAGCCGAGGCCTGGAAGTGACAAGCGATTCAAGACAGAACTGTTTGAGGCCGCAGGCCGAATTTTTCGCCCGCGCTTGTTACTGAAGCCCGCAGGGACGTTGGCGTAGCCAATCCAGCAGCAGGGCGACTGGGGATTGTTAAGGGGCTTGCCGCCAATCCCCTTAACACGCCGTGAGGCGTGAACAAAGTGAGAATAACATCCGGCAACGCGAGTCCAAAACTGCGCTACGTCAGCAAGGTCAAAGATCAGCCAAGGGATTCACCTCCCAGGGCGACGCAAAAAACGCCTCCACAAACGCCACTGGCACCTCAGTCAATGAGCCAAACCGCCATTGCGGCTTATTATCCTTATCCACTAACAGGGCCCTGACCCCTTCAGCAAAATCACCCTGCCGACAGATCTGTACTGACAACGCCAGTTCAGCCTGAAACACTGATTTTAGTGACAGATGACGGCAGCGTGCCAACTGTTGTTGAATCAGCCGCATAGCCAGCGGACTGCCATGCTGTATCGTTTGCAACGCCCGCTGCAGCCAGGCATCGTCACTCGCCAGGTCCTCAAGTTTTTCTCGCAATACACAGGGATCTAAGTCGTGCATCAGTTGTTGTATCAGGCCAAAATGCTGTAATACATTGGAGGTCAACGGCAGGTCCGGATAAGGCATCCGCGCTACATGGGCCAACACCTGGCTGACGACCGCATGATTGCTGTGCTGATCCCAGTCGGCCTGTTGCAGATGATGAATCAGGTTATCCAGGTGGGCACTGTCCATATAATGGTCAGCCAGCCCCAGCAACAGGGCATCAGCGGCATTCAGCCGACTGCCGGTTAATGCCAGAAACAAGCCTACCTGCCCCGGCATATGATTGAGAAACCAGCTACCACCCACATCCGGATATAGGCCTATGGTGACTTCTGGCATGGCTAACATAGATCGTTCGGTGACTACACGATGGCTGCTGCCATTCATCAATCCCATGCCGCCACCCATGACAATGCCACTGCCCCAGCAGATGACAGGTTTAGGGAACGTATGCAGGGTGTAGTCCAGGCGGTACTCCGCGCTGAAATAGGTTTCCGGTAGCTGCTGGTCGCCGCGCCGGATCGCATGACAGAGTTCAACCACATCCCCACCGGCACAAAACGCCTTTTCCCCACTCCCCTGCAACAGCACCACTTTGACCTGCGGATCGTTTCTGGCGGCATCCAGGCGCGGCTGAATACGCTGAATCATCGCTAAACTGAGCGCGTTAAGCGTGCGCGGCGCATTTAACACCACCTGAAGTGCGATGCCGCCCTGGCGTAATGGCAGCTCATTAAAAAGTACAGGGACGGTCTGGGCGCTGGTTTCGGTCACACCTGGCTCCTTGGCTGTTAAACGGAAAGCAAAATTTTCAATTCACTATTTTAGGGGCAGTTTGGCGAACAAATCCGCCCTACTTTCTGGGTATGCATCCAGCCTGCTGTTAAACTAGCAGCATACGTTTTTTTTGCGCCCGGAGTACTTCCTCGTGGATTATTTACCTCTATTTTTCAAACTGACCGAACAGCCTGTTTTACTGGTTGGCGGTGGTGCAGTTGCTCTGCGCAAAGCCCGCCTGCTGTGCCGCGCCGGTGCCCGGATCAGTGTGGTCTCTCATCAGGTGTGCGATGAGTTGCAAAACCTACTGGACGAATCCGCAGGCCAGAGCATTATCGGGGAATACCATAGCGGATTGCTGGAAGATAAAATTCTGGTGATCGCGGCGACAGATGACGACCAGCTTAATGAACGGGTACATTATGATGCGGTTGAACATGGCATCCCGGTGAATGTGGTGGACAACCCTCGACTGTGTACCTTTGTCTTCCCGGCGATTGTTGACCGCTCACCGATTGTTATTGGCATCTCATCCGGCGGCAGTGCGCCGGTACTGGCACGTTTACTTCGTGCCCGGCTGGAAACCTGGATTCCACGCTCTTACAGCCGACTGGCAGAAATCGCGCAGCAATTCCGTAATCAGGTAAAAGCCCGTTTTAGCAGCCTTAATCAGCGCCGTATGTTCTGGGAATCAGTGTTACAGGGACAGGTCGCAGAGAAGGTATTTGCCGGTCGGGATCAGGAAGCGATTGCGCTGATCGAAGACAAGCTGAAGCACGAAAACCCCGAACACCAGATAGGCGAAGTCTACCTGATCGGTGGCGGTCCGGGTGATCCAGAGCTTCTGACATTTAAAGCTCTGCGACTGATGCAGCAAGCCGACATCGTGCTCTACGATGCGTTGGTGTCAGATGCCGTATTGGACCTGTGCCGCCGGGATGCCGACCTGGTATTTGTCGGCAAAAAGCGTGATAACCATGCCGTACCGCAAGAGGGTATTAATGCCCTGCTGGTGCAGCATGCGCTGGAGGGTAAGCGGGTTGTACGACTGAAAGGCGGCGATCCCTTTATCTTTGGTCGCGGCGGCGAGGAACTGGAAAGCCTCAAGCAACACAACATTCCGTTTCAGGTCGTGCCGGGTATCACCGCAGCCAGTGCCTGCTCAACCTACGCCGGGATTCCTCTGACCCACCGTAACTATGCTCAATCAGTTAAATTTATTACCGGTCAGCTGAAAAACCGCAGCTCCGATCTCAACTTTAACGAATTGGTACACCCTAATCAGACATTGGTGTTCTATATGGGACTGCACAGTTTGCCGCACCTCTGTGAGGAGATGATTAAGCATGGCAAACCGGGTAGTACTCCTGCCGCCATCGTTTCCCGCGGTACTGCATTGGATCAGAAAGTCCTCACCGCCACTCTGGAAACCCTGCCGGCACTTCAGGCAGAGGCACAACTGCCCGCGCCAGCGCTGATCATCATCGGCGAAGTGGTTGCCCTGCATGACAACCTGAGCTGGTTTGGTGAAGAGGTATTGGCACAAAACCTGACACCGGTAAAAGCAGGCCACTAACCATAATTTTTCAGTCGACCAGATCACCGCAATGCAACAAAAACAGCAGCCTGATATGGTCGACCGAAGTTGTCCCCAATACCTGTGGATAAAACAGTGGATATTATTGGGGTAGATGGCTGTAAGCCCCATCAAACGGTACTTCGTCACAAATTGTCGAAATTGCACACACTCGAATTAAATCCATATTTTTCAAATACTTATAAATATCAATACAGAAAAAACAAAAATAAGAAAAATTCTTGAAGTCAAAGACTATCTACAATAAAAACTGTGCGCATCTTATTTTTCCTTGCCCATTTTTGAAGCCACGAGCCCTTTTTTGCCCCATCAAAAGGCACACATGATACGTACAATAAAAACCATATAAGTAAAATGGCTATAACGCTTTCTTAAACATTTTACGTTATAGTTGGTTGTTAACTTCGATGACGACCCTGAGCCCGTGAAAAGACTTATCCGTATTCTGATCACCCTTGCTGTCCTGGGCACTGGCTCAGTGCTCAGCCTTGCGCTGTATTATATGGGCAGCGGTGAGATGGATAACCAGCTGAAACAGCAGGTCGAAGAGGTGCATCAGCATGTCGGCGAGCGCTTCAAGGTATTTGACGAACTGCTTGCCTACGACGAGCGTCAGATACAATCCCATGCCCGCTCGGTACTGCCCATTATCACGGAGACGCTGACCCAACAACCCTTCAGCGCGATGCAATGGACACCGGACAAACTGCAAGACCTGGCCGAACAACATCAGGTTGATGGCATTTACGTTATTGATAAAAACACTTCAGTAGTAGCGACCAATTTCCTGCCAGACTTGGGCTTTGAGCTAGGCACCATAAATGAAGGCTTTCATCAGTATCTGCTGGACTTCTTTGGCACCGGCCGATTGGAAGTGGATCGTATCAACGTATCCAGCCAAACTGGCCTGATCACTATCTATGCCTACTTCAGCCCAGAGGGTTCTGACTACATCTTTGAAGTATCCTACGATGTGAAAAAGTTTCTCAGCCGTAATCGCTCGACCCGGTATATGAACTTTATCTTTGGTGACTTCTTCACTGAAATTACCTCTACCAGCCCACTGCTAGAGCACGTAGATATCTATCTGGTCAATAACTACTCGGCGTTCCCTTTCCTGCAGGACACTCAGCCAATCAACCTGATTGACCTGCCTGAAATTCCAGAATACGAGGTTATCAGGCAGCAAGTTGGCAATACGCTTTACTTCCTTAGCCGAGCCGACCTGAATCGTTCCCGTTTACACAGCGCTGAGTATCTGGTGATTCGAACCGAGTTTGACCTATCACCGCTTACGCTGCTAATGCAAAAGATGCTCAGCGTCAGCACACTGGCGATACTTGCGGTGCTCGGCCTGGCCTACATTCTGATTTCACACTTGTTTGACCGCTGGATCATGCATCGTATTCAGCGCATTGTCGTCGCGCTGGAACATAATGCAGAAGCCGATTTTACCGACACCATTCCCATTACACGGCATGACGAACTGGGCTTAATCGCTGACCATATCAACAAAATGAGTCGCCGCCTTTCCAGTCGTGAACAGCAGCTTAGAGAAGCCCAGCAACACTTGGAAAAACGCGTTGCTGAACGCACGCAGGATTTACGCGAAGAGGTCGATGCCCGCCGTAAAGCCGAGAGCAAACTGATTGAGATGGCCACTACCGACCCACTCACCGGCATTCTGAACCGCCGGGCATTTTCCGACCAGGCGGAAAAAGAAGTAAGCCGTGCTTTTCGCTATCAACGTAGCCTGGCTGTCATCCTGCTGGATCTCGATCACTTCAAACGCATCAATGACACCTATGGCCACCTGTATGGTGACAAGGTACTGATCTGCACCGCAGAGCTGATCAACACCTGTTTACGCTCCATTGACAGTCATTCCCGCCACGGTGGTGAAGAGTTTTTAGTGTTACTGCCTGAAACCAGTGAAGAGGAAGCTGTCGTTCTCGCTGAACGCCTGAGAAAAGCTTTAGAAACACTTGAGCTGGAAGCAGAAACCGGCACGGTCCGGATCACCGCAAGCTTCGGTGTTGCCTGCTGGGAACCGGGAGAGCACAACCTGCAGCAAGCGATTAACCGGGCCGACAAAGCGCTTTATCAAGCCAAGGATCAGGGCCGCAACCGGGTCGTGGTTTATCGTCCGCAAACAGAAAGCTGCCCCGCCTCATAACACCCAGGTACCACACAACAGCCTCTGGATAACCCAGTGCACAAGATTTTTGCACTGCAAAATAAATTTCTTGCTTACCCAACAACGCTTTCGCTAAAACAAAGACAAAAAAATATAAAAAACAATGCGATAAGCGAAAAGTATCCATGAAAAATACTGTTAAACACCAGCAAACAACGCCGCAAATAGGTCGGTTACAGGCTGTGGATAAGATAACTAGGAATGATTGAAGCGAGCGGCCTAATCCTCCGGCAGCTCCAATTCAATATGACTTTTGGGAATACAACAACAGGTGAGAATCTCGTCACCCTGCAAGTCCAATAAACTGTCCTGCACATACTCCACCTCTCCCTCCAGCAAACGCACCTTGCAACAGCCACAGTACCCCCCGCGGCAATTGTATGGCGCTGGAATATCCTGAGACTCCAGCGCATCCAACAAAGTGGATTCATATTGATAGAAGAAGGTAAGGTGATGATTCACCTTGATGCGCGGTACACCGGACATCCTTGTTAACTCCTTAAAGATCGAAACCGTCGAAGTCACTGTCTGCTACTTCATTGTCAATCTGGCCCACGAGATAGGAGCTGATTTCCGCTTCCTGTGGCGCGACTTGTACGTTATCGCTGATCAGCCATGCGTTCATCCACGGTAGTGGGTTTTGACGGGCAGGGAATACTTCCTGCAAGCCCAACGCTTTGATACGCACATTGGTGATGTACTCAACATAATCCGACAAAATCTGGGCGTTAAGACCGATCATTGAGCCGTCACGAAACAAGTACTGCGCCCAATCTTTTTCCTGCTCTGCCGCTTCGCTGAAGATGCGGTACACCTCTTCCTGGCACTCTTTAGCGATCTCTTTAAATTCTGGATCATCATTACCGGACGCCATGATATTCAGCATGTGCTGGGTGCCCGTCAGGTGTAACGCTTCATCCCGAGCGATCAGCTTGATGATCTTGGCATTGCCCTCCATGATTGCCCGCTCAGCAAACGCAAACGAGCAAGCAAAACTGACATAGAAACGGATCGCTTCGAGCACGTTGATGGAAACGAGTGTCAGATAAAGCTTACGTTTCAGATTACGCAGGCTGGTGTCATGGGGTTTCCCATGAATCGTATGCAGCCCCTCACCATGGATCTGGTAGATACTGGATAATTCGATAAACTCGTCATACAAACGGGTCACCGAATCCGCACGCCGGATAATCTCTGGATTGGTAACGATCTGGTCAAAGACTTCTGACGGTTCAGTGATGATATTACGGATAATATGGGTGTAAGAGCGGCTATGAATCGTCTCGCTAAACGCCCAGGTTTCAAACCAGGTCTCTAACTCTGGCAGTGAAACCACCGGCAGAAATGCAATATTCGGCGAGCGACCCTGAACCGAATCCAGTAGCGTCTGATACTTCAGGTTGCTGAGAAAGATATGCTTCTCATGCTCTGGCATTTTGAGAAAGTCTTTGCGGTCAGTCGACAGATCAACCTCTTCCGGCCGCCAGAAAAAAGACAGCTGCTTCTCAATCAACTTTTCAAAAATCGGGTACTTCTGCCGGTCATAACGGGCGACGTTAACACTGCGGCCAAAAAACATAGGCTCTTTAGTGGCATCGTGGTCACTGTGACTAAACGTGCTGTAACTCATGCGGGCTACTTATCCTGAAAAACTGACTAAAAACCGGAAAACTGACCCTACCTGCGGCAGAGTCATCGCTGTTGCGCCTTACAGTTTGCAGGCGCCGCCTTCACAACCTTCATCTTCGGCCTGATCAGAGGCTCCATCACGAGTGTTGTGGTAATACAGAGTTTTGACACCGTACTTGTAGGCGGTTAGCAAGTCCTGCAACAGTTGCTTCATAGGCACTTTGTCATTCGGGAACTTGGCCGGATCGTAGTTGGTGTTGGCTGAGATCGACTGGTCGACAAATTTCTGCATGATACCCACCAGCTGCAGATAGCCAACATTGTTAGGGATGCTCCAGAGCAACTCATACTGATTTTTCAGTTCAGAGTATTCCGGCACCACCTGCTTCATCACACCATCTTTACTCGCTTTGACCGAGACAAATCCGCGTGGCGGCTCAATACCGTTCGTGGAATTGGTGATTTGAGACGAGGTTTCACAAGGCATCAGCGCGGTCAGGGTACTGTTTCGCAGACCAAACTCACGAATGTCTTCACGCAAGGTTTCCCAGAAGTAGTGCAGTGGTTCTTCACAGAAATCATCCACTTCACGCTTATAGGTATCGATCGGCAACAAGCCTTTGGCGTAGGTGGTTTCATTGAACTTAGGACAAGAACCGCGCTCTTTCGCCAGCTCATTGGAGGCTTTCAGCAAGTAATACTGAATCGCTTCAAAGGTACGGTGCACCAGACCATTCGCAGAGCCATCGCTGTACTTAACGCCATTTTTCGCCAAGTAGTAGGCGAAGTTGGTCACACCCACACCCAATGGACGACGGTTCATGGTGGACGTTTGCGCCGCCGGAATCGGGTAATCCTGATAATCCAACAGGCTATCCAAAGCACGCACAATCAGGTCAGACAAATTATCCAGCTCGTCCAGATCTGCAATTGCCCCCAGGTTAAACGCACTGAGGGTGCAGAGTGCGATCTCGCCATCCGGATCATTAACATCTTTAAGCGGTTTAGTCGGCAGTGCAATTTCCAGACACAGGTTGGACTGCTTAACCGGCGCATATTCTGGGTTGAACGGGCTATGGGTATTACAGTGATCGACGTTCTGGATGTAAATACGACCGGTCTGAGCACGCTCAGCCGCCAGGATACCGAACAGCTCCACCGCCTTGATGGACTGCTTACGAATGGATGGGTCCTGCTCGTATTTAACATACAGGCGTTCAAACTCATCCTGATCGGCGAAGAAGGCTTCATACAACCCTGGGACTTCATGCGGGCTAAACAGCGTGATGTTTTCACCCTTAATAAGGCGGGTATACATCAGCTTGTTGATCTGCACACCGTAATCCAGGTGGCGAACACGGTTTTCTTCCACCCCACGGTTATTCTTCAGCACCAGCAGAGATTCAACTTCCAGATGCCAGATTGGATAGAACAGCGTTGCGGCACCACCCCGTACCCCACCCTGGGAGCAAGATTTCACGGCTGTCTGGAAGTGTTTATAAAACGGAATACAACCTGTGTGGAAGGCCTCACCGTGACGGATCGGGCTACCCAATGCACGAATACGGCCAGCGTTAATGCCAATACCTGCACGCTGGGACACATATTTGACGATAGACGCCGCAGTGGCATTGATTGAGTCCAGACTATCGCCACACTCAATCAACACACATGAGCTGAACTGACGCGTCGGAGTACGTACACCGGCCATAATAGGCGTAGGCAGTGACAGTTTGAACAGCGAGGTCGCATCATAGAAACGTTTCACATAATCCAGACGCGTTTCCTGCGGGTAGTCAGCAAACAGACAGGCTGCAACCAGCATATATAGAATCTGGGGGCTTTCGAACACATCTCCGGTGACACGGTTCTGTACCAGATACTTACCTTCCAGCTGCTTTACCGCAGCGTAGGAAAAGTTCATGTCACGTTTGTGATCAAGGTAACCGTTCAGGGTGTCCCAGTCAGACTCACTGTAATCTTCCAGCAAGTGACGGTCATAACGCCCTGCTTCGACTTGGGTGGAGACATGCTCAAACAGGTGCGGCGGTTCAAACCGGCCAAAAGCACGTTTGCGCAGATGGAAGATAGCCAGTCGGGCAGAGAGGTATTGGTAATCAGGCGCCTGCTCCGAAATCAGATCCGCAGAGGATTTGATCAGGGTTTCATGAATGTCGAAGGTACGCATACCTTCAAAAAACTGCAGATGGGCTTTTAACTCTACTTCTGATGGTGATACCGCATCGAGTCCTTCGGCTGCCCAGATAACGACTTTGTGAATCTTTTCCAGGTCCAGCTTTTCCTGCCGTCCGTCACGCTTGGTAACCATCAGTTCTTGTTGCATCAGTCTTCCCAGCCCAAGATTTTATTATTCAGTGCTGCCCCGCCCTTGCCTAAAGAACAAGCAAAAACGTGAGTACAGCAGCTCTACTCCAGGCCACGAATACACAACATGTAGTATCCGCACCCCTTTAGGACACAAAATATAGTTATACGGCCCCTGATTGCAACTCTTGATTTTTGCACCGTTTTACGACAGCAAACTATACAAATTGGTGCTATCTCAGAGTTCATGCGGGTTTCAGCGATTTCAGTAATTCACTATCGCAAAGCATCAGAAAAAAAATTTTTTCCGTGACAAAAGCACAGGATTAAGCGTGCTTCATGGGTCTGTCTCTGACTACAAAGATCAGGTAAAATTTGCGCCACTTTTTTAGCGTGGAGAAAAGCCAATGCGTTTGGCCGAGATGGAAGCAATTGCTCTGAATGTTGGCTTATTAATTTTTGCCACTTTCATTTTTTTCATCATTTACGACTTGGCAAAAAAATCCAATGCAGGCCGTTTTGGTACCTTCATTCTGTTCTTTGCTCTGGGCCTTGGTCTCGTCGCTTTCCTGATCAAAACCGTTGTCGTTGAAATGGTCGGCGGTGGTGGCATTTAGCCGTCATTCTATTGCCCCCGCTGCTTAAGTCTCGCCTCATCAATATGACTTAGCAACCCGGTCTTTGGGTCTACTTCATAAGCCCGACCAAAACCCACCACATAAGTCCCCTGCATCGGCTGTAAACAAAACAGCCTGAAATCTGACAAGCCTTGTAACATGCTGATCATTTTTCCCAAGCACTGTTCCATCTGCGGCAGCACCGCAGCAAACTGATCTGAATCCCGACCATATTCGGTAACGCGGCACGGGTAGGTCAACCGCTCACGGGCAAACAGATTGCTCGAATCCGCTTCATCACGAATAAACATCACCGACGCTGCAGGATGGCGCAGCAGATTACGGCAATGCCCGGCCAGCTCACTGATGAAGATCCAGAACTGACCCGTTTCATCCCGCCAGAAAGGCGCGTAACTGATTTCTGGCTGCTGCTGTTCACCCAGCGTAGAGATCAACAAGGTACGACTGGCCTGTTGCAGGCTATTGCAAGCTTCAGCAAGCTGCATCAATGATTCAGCATCATCTGCCATGAGTTTTCATGCTCCTCATATTGCGCCCGGTCACACCTGATTGCTAAGTGATACAACCACAGTCTAATAGCGTATAACACTACAGAGAGTAATTTTATCAGCTACAGTTAAGTTGACAGTGTAAAGACAATGAAGCGTCAGCCGCTAACATTGTTAAGTCAGTCAGACACAGGACATCCGTCATGGGCAGTTTACAGGTCTATATCCTTCACCCGGACGAAATCCCCATCGAATTACATCCGATGCCTTCCCTTCTTACCCCTGAAATCAGTCACCAACAACTCAAACTGCTTTGTCACAGCGCATCCGAACTCTCCATCGGCAGTTCTGTCGGGATCAGCATTCCTCAGATCGAATCTGACTTTGAGGTACAGGGCCAGATTGCCGCCTGCCAACCAGGCGAAGAGGGCTATCAGGTGACCGTTGCCTTTCAGCAGCCGGATAACGTCATGCGCATACGAATGCTGGAGCAGCTGTGCTATATCCATCGGTATCGTAAAGCGGTGCTGCTGCAGGAAGGACGTGATCTGAGCGAGCAGGAAGCCGCACTGGAATGGGTCGCCAAATATGCCGCCCTTTTCCCTGTCGATAACGTATAATATCGGCCTTCTGAACTGACAACAGAGAGTCCGCTTCCGATGCAACAAAAAACCGTTACTGTCGCAGGCATTGAGATTGCCAACGATAAACCCATGGTGCTGTTTGGCGGCATGAATGTGCTGGAATCACGCGATCTAGCCATGAAAATTGCTGAGCATTATGTTGAAGTAACCCAGCGTCTGGATATTCCATACGTATTCAAAGCATCGTTTGATAAAGCCAATCGCTCTTCGCTTAACTCCTTCCGTGGTCCGGGTCTGGACGAAGGCCTCAAGATTCTGCAAGAGATCAAGCAGACCTTTCAGGTGCCACTGATCACCGACGTTCATGAACCCTATCAAGCAGCCCCCACCGCTGAAGTGTGCGACATTATCCAGTTGCCCGCATTTTTATCTCGGCAAACCGATTTGGTCGCCGCCATGGCAGCGACTGGCGCCGTAATCAACATCAAAAAAGCTCAGTTCCTGGCACCCCATGAAATGCAACATATCCTGCACAAATGCCAGGAAGCAGGAAATGATCAACTGATTCTGTGCGAACGCGGCTCCAGCTTCGGCTATAACAACCTGGTGGTAGACATGCTGGGCTTTTCCGTTATGAAAGAGTTCGGTTTCCCGGTTATGTTTGATGCCACCCATGCACTGCAGATGCCCGGCGGTCGTGCCGATTCAGCCGATGGCCGCAGAGCACTGGTCGCACAACTATCCCGCGCGGGTTTATCCCAAGGCATCGCAGGCCTGTTCCTGGAAGCCCACCCAATGCCAGAACAAGCGAAGTGTGATGGTCCCTGCGCACTGCCGCTGGCCAAACTAGAACCTTATCTGGCACAAATGAAAGCAGTCGACGAGCTGGTGAAATCCTTCCCACCTCTGGACACCTCAGCTTAAACACTGTCACAGCTTTCACTCACCTGTGGTTGCACAGAGACTCCAGCATGCGCAAACTAAGCCGATAGTTAGATTGCTGCCGGAACTGCAACCTCAGGATATTGTGTGTGACAAACGGATCGGACTCCACTGCCATTGACCTGCAACCGGGCCAGCTAATTGGCCCTGAGCATCGTCGTTTCAAACTACTGCAGCCGCTGGGAAACCTGCCCTTTGCATCCCTTTGGCTGGCTGAAGACTGCCTGGTAAAAGACACGCCCAAAGCCACACTGCTGTTTCCCCATTGCAGTCGCCCAGAAAAACCCTTACTGACCGAAGCACTGAAACGCCATGCCACCCTGAGTAAACAACTGCAGAGCAAATTTCTGCTGGAAGGTTATGGCTCATTCCAGTCAGCCGGGAAAGACCTGTTTCTGGCTTACGCCCCAATACAGGGACTAACGCTGCAACAGCTACTGGACAAAAAACAGTTACCCGCACAACCGCAACTCATCATTTTACTGAAACAGCTAGCACATGCGCTGGACAGTGGTTTTCAGATTCTCCACTTACCGCATGGTTTGCTGACCCCGGAGTTGATTTTTATCCAACCCAGCCAGGGCATCAAACTACTGGGGTTTGAACTGAGTGAATCACTAAGCCACCTACCCGCAGAACAAAATCTGCAGCATGCTGACCCGTATCAGCCACCGGAAGCAGAACGCCATCACCCTCTAACACGGCAGGCTGATGTATTCAGTTATGCCTGCCTGGTATATCAGCTGCTTGGTGGCCAAACCGCATTTGCAGCTGATACCCCGTTACAGCAACGCAATGGGGATAACCTACGCCAGGCGAAGGGCATTACAGACGAGCAATTTAAATTATTAAAACAGGCGTTAGCAGCAGATCCGGCCAAGCGGCCGCCAAGTTGCTCGGCACTGGCACGCGGTTTGTTTGTCGAACCTGACACCCGCAGCGAAACTGCCACCCCCGCATCGGCCAAGGCAGCACCTCAGCCAGAGCCTCAACCATCTGCAGGATTACTCACCCAGCTGGTCAACTTACCGGTTAAACAGATTGCCATTGCCAGCAGTCTGTTTTTGCTGGGGGTGTGGGTTGGCTGGTTCAGTTCAGGCTGGTTTAACGAACAGTCAAACCAGCAGCAACTCACACAAATCAATGTGCTGACCGAGCAGTTGCGTACACTGCAACAGGATAACCAAGAGTACGCCTCGCAATCCGCCACCAACCAGGCCCTGTTATCAACACAGACGCAACAACTGACTGCTCTGCAGGCAGAGCTGGCTTCCCTGTCACAACAACGTGCAGCGCAGGCAGAAGATCCGGCTATTCAGGTGTTTCGCGATCAGATCAACGGCAAACGCTACGGGCCTGAAATGGTAATCCTGCCAGCAGGCAGCTTTCAGATGGGGGATATCAGTGGCGAAGGCGATGATAACGAAACACCGCTGCATACCGTTAACATCGCTAAGCCGTTTGCACTGTCACGCTTTGAAGTAAGTTTTGCAGAATACGATTTGTTTGCCGCCAGCACTGGCCGCACACGGCCTGAGGACAGCGGCTGGGGCCGGGAGAACATGCCGGTCACCAATGTCAGTTGGCAGGATGCCGTGGCCTATACCCGCTGGCTGAGTAACACCACCGGACAGCCCTACCGTTTGCCGAGTGAAGCTGAATGGGAGTACGCCGCCAGAGCCGGTACCACGACCACGTTCTGGTGGGGTAATGAACTCCGCGACAACATGGCTGTCTGTGATGAATGTGGCAGCCAGTGGGATGGCAAGCAACCGGCTCCTGTCGGCAGTTTCCCGGCTAATCCCTGGGGACTGCACGATATGACAGGCAATGTGGATGAATGGGTTGCTGACTGCTATCAGGAGCATTATGACACCCGTCTTGCCGATGGTCGGGCCTTTCTCAGCAGCGGTTGTCAGCAACGGGTGATGCGCGGTGGCTCCTGGTTTGAGATCAGTCGTCTGATCCGCCCGTCAAGCCGGTATCGGCATCCGGCCAATAGCCGAAGAAATAGCTGGGGTTTCCGAATAGCTCTGGATCTGACTCAGCCGACAAAGGACAGTGTTAATGAATAATCGCTCTCTACTGCTAGCAGTACTCGCCGGTAGCGTACTGCTGGCCAACACCCACAGTTCGGCTGCGACCAACCTTCAGGTCGCTGCCGATACCCGCACCCAACTAAGCCTGACTCTTTACAACCAGAACCTGGGCCTGGTCCGAGACAGCCGCAGCCTGCCCAAGCTTACATCCGGGCAACAGGTAATTCTCGAGGATGTCAGTCAACGGCTGCAGCCGGAAAGCCTGCGTATTGCCAATGCTGGCCGTATCTATGAGCAAAACCTGAACACCAACCTGTTAAACCAGAACAGTCTGCTACAGCATTACATCGGTAAAGACCTGCAACTGGCACGTTTGAACCTTGCTACCGGCCACGAAGAGATCAGCCAGGTCACCCTGCTGAGTTACGAAGGCAACCGGGCGCTGATCAAACAAGGTAACCGATTTGAAACCATTCCACTGAATCAGCAACAGTGGCGATTTATTTTCCCATCCCTGCCAGAACAACTGCTGACGAAACCCAGCCTGAGCTTCAGCACTGAAGGTACCAACAAGCGTCAGTCCGCTGAGATCAGTTACCTGACCGGCGGCATGAACTGGACCATGGACTACCTACTGACGCTGAATCAGGATGGCACCCGAATCAGCATAGATGGTATGGCAACCCTGCAGAACAATACCGGTGTTGATTTCCCAGCAGCCCAGATCAGCTTGCTCGCAGGCACCGTCAACCAACCCAATAATCCACAATATAAACGTCAGGGCATCGAAGCGATGCGCGCCCTATCAGCTGCTGCTGATAGCCAGGTAGCCCCGGAAACATTACAGGATTTCCACCTCTACACACTGCCCCGCCAAGTTGATCTGCTGAATGGTCAACTAAAGCAGGTCGCACTGGTAAAGGCCGAAGATGTCCCGGTGGAACGCAGCTACCAGTATCAGTTTCTGGTTTACCCTACGCTGGAGCGCAATGAGCACAGAGTAAAACCGGATTTGGGGTTGCGCTTCACCAATGATGAAAACAGCCATCTTGGCATACCCCTGCCAAGTGGTAATTTGCGTACTTTCAGCCCAGACAGTGCAGGTCAACTGCAGTTTATTGGCGGCGGCAATATCAACCACACAGGGAAAGAGGAAACCGTAGAGCTGGTGTTAGGCAAAGCCTTTGATGTGAATATTCATCGCCGCCAGACCCAGTTCAGTAAAACGTTTAATGGCTTTCAGGTAACTCAGGAACTGCGTATCAGCAACAGTCGTGCAACTCCTGCCAAGCTGGAATTGACCGCCAATTTCCCCCTAAGCTGGGAGATGCTGCAAAGTAATCTGGCCTATGAAAAAGTGATGGGAGGCAGTGCCCGCTGGATTATTGAGGTACCGGCCAAAGGCGATACAGTGCTGAATTTTTCTGTCGAGATGGAAAAACGCTAACCCGCACTATGCTCCAATGCAGGCTTCTGCTGGCGCCAGTATTCGGCAGCAGAAGCGTTTGCTGCTTCGCCCAGCTCTCCTTGCTCAAATACCTGAATCAAGCGGTTAACCGCTAATTGATGATGCTGTTCTGCCGCCTTACGGTAGTAACGTAGCGCCTGAGAAGGGTCCGGTTGAAAATAATGTTCATAACCGGCTTCGAAGATACGCCCCATTTGATACTGGGCTTTTTGGTCACCCTGCTCTGCAGCCTGCTGCAGATAAATACCACCCTGCACCCGGTTTTGAATACCATCACCACGAAAATGCAGCAAGTGCCCATACAACGACAGGGCTGGACCATAGCCACTGTCGGCAGCAAAGCGCAGCAGCTTCATCACCCGGTGGTGCTTCTTCTCTGAGCCCCGCCCCAAACCACTGTGGAACAAAGACCGCCCAATCCAGAATACTAGCGGTGCCAGCAGGCGATTAAGCATAGATTTCATTTATTCCTCCGAAGAGCAGCGAGTCTCGCAACCACTCTAGCAAAAACCCAACATGGGCACAGTAAAGGGTAGGGAAAAACCGCATCAAGGGACGAGATTTTAGCTTTACCTGTCTATACTGTTATACCCGAAGCGGTTTTAATTCTGCATTAGCATAAGAAAACATCAGACAGAGACAGCGATCATGAAGATCTACGCCGATAACTCCCTCACCATAGGCAACACCCCCCTGGTTCATCTGAAACGTCTGGCACCGGATGCAAACATCTACGCCAAGCTCGAATCCCGCAACCCCGCCGGTTCAGTAAAATGCCGAATCGGCGCCAGCATGATCTGGTCGGCCGAACAAAAAGGTTTACTCAAACCGGGCATCACATTGGTTGAGCCAACCAGTGGCAACACCGGTATTGCACTGGCCTTTGTCGCAGCGTCCCGCGGTTATGAGATTATTTTCACCATGCCATCATCCATGAGTCTGGAGCGCCGCAAACTCATGAAGGCTTTGGGGGCGCAGATTGTACTGACTGAACCGGCCAAAGGCATGAAAGGCGCCATTGCCAAAGCACAGGAAATTGTCGATAGCGACCCGAACAAGTATCTGATGTTGCAGCAGTTCGAAAACCCGGCCAACCCGGATATACATAGCAAAACCACCGGGCCGGAAATCTGGAATGATACGGATGGCACCATTGATATTCTGGTCGCTGGTGTTGGCACTGGCGGCACCATTACCGGGGTATCTCGTTACATTAAACAGGAAAAGGGCAAAGCCATTACATCAGTGGCGGTTGAACCCATTGATTCGCCGGTGATCGGCCAGACAATGCGCGGCGAAGACCCCACCCCGGCACCACATAAAATTCAGGGTATCGGTGCCGGTTTTGTGCCCAAAAACCTGGACATGGCAATAGTTGACCAGGTGGAACAGGTCAGCAATGAAGATGCTATCGCCACTGCCCGGCTATTGATGCAGAAAGAAGGCATTCTCGCCGGCATCTCCTGCGGTGCCGCCACCTGCGCGGCATTGCGCGTTGCCCAGCAACCGGAAAACAAAGGCAAGCATATCGTCGTGATACTTCCGGATTCCGGCGAACGTTATCTGTCTTCAGCGCTGTTTGATGGTATCTTTACCGAAAACGAGCTGACCCAGTAAGCCACCCCTTCGGTCATGGCTACAGCAATGTGGTCATGACCACCTCTGAAACTTACCCTATTGCGGAATACCACTGTGCAATCGCTGTATTTACCTGTCGGCCTTGTCTTGAGTTTTATTGTGGCCTGGTGGCTGCCAGAACCGGGCGGACAGCTAAAAGACTTGGGACTGATCCCGTGGATGGTGGTCACCATCTTTTTGGTCAATGGCTATCAAACCAACCTCAAGGAACTGCCCAAAGACCGACAGTTTCTTTATGCCCTCGGCGCAGCCGGCATCATTGCGTTGTTCATCGCACCGCTGATCGGCTTGGGTGTGACGCAACTGCTGGCGCTACCGGCGGGATTGGCGCTGGGCATTCTGGTAAAAGCGGCGGTACCTCCCACCCTTTCAACCTGTATTGTCATGACCCAGTTAAGTCATGGTTACCCGCTCTGGGCATTAATCATTACTGTGGTATTAAATCTGGTAGGCGTCTTTACCCTGCCATTTATGCTGGGCCTGACACTGGATAGCCAGGGCAGCCTGGAGATCGATCCGCTGCCGCTGTTGCAATCGCTGGTGCTGCTGGTATTGCTGCCTTTTCTTGCAGGCCTGGCACTGCGCCGTTTACTGTCTTTCAATCCAGGTCACGCCATACTGCGCTATCTGCCTTCAACCTGCATTATTGTCACCGTCTGGATGGCACTGTCCAGTTCCCATGAAATATTTCAGGCACTGGAACTGAAGGTGTTATGGCAGATTGCCGTCGCAACCTGGTTGATCCATTTCAGTCTGATGTTACTGGCATTTATTGCCAGTCGACTGCTGGGACTGGACCCACGGGCTCGCATTGCCATGCTGTTTACCGTATCCCAGAAAACCCTGCCGGTGGCGATCAGTGTGCTGGCGGCATTGGATCTGAATGTACCCATCGGCGAAGCCATCCTGGCCTGCGTATTGTTCCACTTCCTGATGCTGTTTACTGACTCACTGTTAGAGCCAAGGTTGCGACTAGCTCCGATTAGCCAGTGAACTCAGCAGTGAGATTGCCGGGGCAAAAAATGCCTGCCCGGTCATGGCGCGGGTGTATCGCAGAAGATGGTCTGTATGCCCTTCACCATCACCCTCAACCATGCTTTGTAACATCAGAGTGAACGGTTCAGGCGAGCGGCAGTAACTGGCAAACATTAATCCGCCCTGTTCACTGTCACCGTAGGGCAGGCTATGGCGCAGTATTTCAATAGACCTCCCCTGACTATCTTTCAATGACGTACGCTTGGTATGCGCCGTTAATGGCTTATCCGCCGACTCGTACTCAATATTGTCATCCCGGGTCCGACCAAAGGTATCTTCCTGGGTTTTCAGGCCTTGCTGTTGCCACAGCGCCAAATTGTGTACATAACGCTGCAGGTGGATATAACTGCCACCGGAAAATTCCGGATCTTCCTCGCCCACCAGCGCCACATCAATGCGATCTTCACCCTGCGGATTTTCGGTACCGTCAACAAAGCCGGTCAGATCACGTTCATCCATAAAACGAAAGCAGTTAACCTCTTCAATTCGCTGAACTGCGCTACCCAGGCTGGTGCGCAGAGTATGAGCCAGCATGAAATTGAGATCGGGCTGACGTGAGCGAATATGAAACAAGAGGTCGACCGGGGTCGAGGGTGCCAGCAAGGCTCCATTTTCCAAAGCAGGAAAAGGCTCCAGGCTAACCGGGCGTCGGGAAAACAGCGTGTCCCAATAACAACTGCCAACCGCAGCAACCAAATGCAGCTCTGCACCGGGGAAGCGTTCTCTAAACTCTGCCAGTAGCTCAGGCACCCCCGCCAACACCTCTTTAATGGTTTCTATGGCCTTAGCATCATGACTCTGATTAAACGTCATGAACAAGGCAGCAGGGCTAGGTTCAGCAATTACACCCGTCTGAAAACTACTCATATTGCGTTTCCTCTTTCAGGGTAACAGCACCCCGCAACCCAAATTTTCAGGTCAGTATAGAAAATAATTTCAGTCTTGGGCTACTGGCCGCTGCGGATCAAGAATCCACTCGCTCCAGGAACCTGGATACAACCGTGACCCCGATAACCCGGCATGTTCCATCGCCAGCAGATTATGACATGCAGTAACGCCAGAACCGCACATATGAACCACGGATGCAGCGGGCAGCCCTTGAAGCAGCGCCACCCATTCCCGTGCCAGCTGTTCAGCCGGTTTAAAGCGCCCCTGAACCAGGTTGTCAGTCAGTGGCCGGTTAAGCGCCCCCGGCACATGGCCTGCCACTGGATCAATGGGTTCCATTTCACCACGAAACCGAGCTGCAGCCCTGGCATCCACCAGCACCGCTTTAGCCATTTTGAGGGTCGGCAGCAATGCGTCCAACGCCAACGCCAGTTGCGGTTGTGGTCGGGGCTGATAATCCTGCCCGGCCTCAGCCACGGGCATTACTCGAGACAGTTCACCGGCTACGGCCTGCCATGCCTGAATCCCACCATCCAGCAGCGCCACCGCCTCATGCCCCAGCCAGCGAATTAACCACCAGGCTCTGGCAGCCATGGCACCGCCACAGTCATCATAAACGACAACCTGATGACCAGCTGTTAGACCAAAGCTATTCAGTGTCGCCAGAAGCGCATTGGGGTCAGGTAGCGGATGTCTTCCGGTGGATTCAGTGACCGGTGCCGAGAGGTGACGTTCAAGGTCAAGGAAAAACGCCCCGGGCAGGTGACCTTCGCTGTAAGCGAACAAGCCCGCCTGGGGGTCTGCAAGGTCAAAACGACAGTCAAGCAGCAGCACGTCTGCCGTATCTTGCTTTAGTGTCTGAAACAGGGTTTCAGCGTCCAGCAGCGTATGAAACATATACGCCTCCGTGACAAGATTAAAGGAAAGCGGCCCACTCTTCCTTCAGCAAAGCCAACTCGTTTTCAGCCTTTTGCTTGGCTTTTTTCTTCAGACCCTCAATCTGAGCCTGTTTTTCTGCCAGTAGTGCCTGAGCCATTGCCGACTTATCATCGGCCGCCTCAACCTGCTGCAGCAAAGGACGCAGCGGCATCAGAATGGCACGACGACGACCCTCTTCTGCGCGGGCAATTTCTTCTGCCGATTTTTCTTTTTTCTTATCGGTTGCAGCTTCAGTTTTTGGTGCCACATACGTCAGTGGGCGTATACCTGCTGCAATGCGTACCTGCTCCAGTAAAGGCGCAGCTACCGCACGAGCCTTCTCAGCTCCTTTGTGCAGAATAGCATCGACGGCAGACAGGTCTTGCATCAGGGCATTATATTCAGCCCGGGGAGCCGCCAGCTTAGCATCCAGAAACTCAAACAGTTCCCGTTTGGCCTCACCCCAGGCGATGCCATTAGCATAAGCCTGGCGCATCGCTGCCACTTCGCTCGCATCCGCAAAGCAGTTGTATAACTGGAACAGGGTGCTGCTGTCAGGGTCTTTGGCTTCACCCGGCTGACGTGAGTCGGTTTTAATCTTGTTAATCAAGCTGAGCAACTCATCAGCCGGACAGAATAGCGGGATGGTATTGTCATAGCTTTTTGACATCTTGCGACCATCCAGACCGGGAATCAGCTGGGTCTGCTCATCAACCACTGCCTCAGGCAAGGTAAACAAAGGCTTATAGGTATGATTGAAGCGACCGGCAACGTCACGCGCCATCTCAATGTGCTGAATCTGGTCTTTACCTACCGGAATCAGATCAGCATTGAACATTAAAATATCCGCCGCCATCAGGATCGGGTAACTGAACAGACCCATGGTCACGCCATCGTCCAGGTCCTCTTTACCCGCATCCCGATTTTCATCCACGGCCGCCTTATAAGCGTGGGCGCGGTTCATTAGCCCCTTGGAGGTCATGCAGGTCAGGATCCAGGTCAACTCGGTAATTTCCGGAACATCCGTCTGCCGGTAAAAAGTTGCCTTATCAGTGTCCAGCCCCAACGCCAGCCAGGTAGCCGCTATTTCACGGGTAGAAGTCGCGACACGCTCAGGATCATGGCATTTGATCAAGGCATGGTAATCCGCCAAAAAATAGAAATTATTGAGTGCCGGGTCACGGCTCATCTCAATTGCCGGTTTGATTGCCCCCAGGTAGTTACCAATGTGAGGGGTGCCGGTGGTGGTTATACCGGTCAGTACCGATTTTTTATCCATTTAATCAATCTTCTCTATCTGTCACTGTGCAACACGCCGAAATAATCGCGGCTATGATACCTTAAATCTTTTATTGCTGTGCAGGGCTTCCCAGCTAAAGCCGGTCATGGTAGAAATCAAACACAATCCCACCAGGGACAATAACAACAACCCTACCCGAGTTGGATGATGAAAGATGATTGATTTGCTGCCCTCTCTGATTACCCTCGCTGCATTACTTGGTGCCTTTGTCTGGTACCTGACCAACATCACGACCTGGCGTATTCAATTGGTCATTACCGCATTAATACATGCGATGCTGTGCATGTTTGGCGGGTTTATATTCAGTGCCGCCAGCATCAAATTGAGTGGCGGTTTTGCCAATCCACTGATTCCGGCACTGTTAGTTTGTACGGGCACCGCCCTGTGCGTTCTGGCGCATACTCTGCTCCAGAAACGCAACGTCAGCACTAACAAGTCATTGCCAGAATAACCACGTTTTTGACAGCCTTGACTTGCTGGCCAACACTTAACCATGCTTAGAACGATTAAGCAGCCGACGCAGATATTCTGCGACTGGCATTCAAGGAGGTCAGCATGTACACATCAGAGCATACTTTTTCCGCACTGTTTCAGCAGTTAGGCCTGCCCAGCCAACATGGGGAAATTACCAGTTTCATCCAAGCTCATCGTTCTCTGGATCCTCATACAACCCTGGCTGATGCACCATTCTGGAGTGATTCCCAATCTGCTTTTCTGCGTGAGGCCATTAGTGATGACAGTGATTGGGCTGAAGTGGTCGATGAACTGGATGCCCAGTTAAGAAACTGATTTCAGACAACAAGCCATCTTCCGATGGCTTTTTTGTCAGCAACACAGCAGGTATGATGCTTTGTCTGAATAACAAGCAGACAGATGACCCCATATGCTGATCGTGATCTCTCCCGCCAAAACACTGGACTTCGAAACACCGCCTGTGACCGCTGACTATACTCAGCCCGCTTATCTCGAGCAGTCGGCAGAGCTGATCGAAACTCTGCAGCAGCTTTCAGTTCAGGATATTGCCAGCCTGATGAAACTGAGCGATAAACTGGCCAGCCTGAATGTCGCGCGATATGGTTCCTGGCAAACCCCGTTTGCGCCGGATAATGCCAAACAGGCGGTATTGGCATTTAAGGGTGATGTCTATACCGGGTTGGATGCCGAAACCCTGACTGAAAACGATCTGCGCTATGCGCAGGATCATCTGCGCATCCTTTCCGGCTTGTATGGGGTACTCAAACCACTCGACTTGATTCAACCCTATCGCCTGGAAATGGGTACTAAGCTGGCCAATCAACGCGGTAGCAACCTATACCAATTCTGGGATCAAACCCTGTGTCAGCGTTTAAATGACGAGCTGGCCAACGCCGCTGAAGCGGTACTGATTAACCTGGCGTCAAATGAGTATTTCAAAGCAGTAAAAAGTAAAAACATACAGGCACGCATTATCACGCCGCAATTCAAGGATTGGAAAAACGGGCAGTACAAGATGATCAGTTTCTATGCCAAGAAGGCCCGGGGTCTGATGAGCCGATACATCCTGCAGAACCGGATTGAAGAACCTGAGCAGATCAAACAGTTTGATCTTGAGGGCTATTATTATTCACCGGAGCAAAGCTCAGGTGATGAATGGGTATTTATCCGCGACCATGCCGAATAAATATTGAGGTGTCCCTGGGACACCTCTTGTTATCGATCTATTCAAGACCTTAGTGTTGTTCAATACCAACGATGAACCAATCGCTAGCCGCTGGTGCCATATCACGGCGCAGGTGCCAGACTTCACTGAATTCTACTGTCTGCTGGGCATCTTCACGCAGCCAGCCATAAAAATGCACACTGATAATTACTTGATCGGTTTTGTCCGCACAGTTCACGATGTCGGCCATTACTGATACGACTTCGGTCACCTGATTATCCGGCAATTTGCCACGTTCACTTTGCAACTGCGCAAACAATTCCGCAGAACAATAACTCTGTATTTCCGTCCAGTCACAGCGATCCCAAGCCTGCTGCAGATGGATAAAGTGTCGTTGAGCACCCTCAAGAAATGCATTTTTATCCAACCACTGCGGCAGTTTCACTTCAGTTGCGGCCACTCCCCACTCAGAAGTCTGAATAAACGTAGAGGGCTGTTGTGACGCTGTCCTGCCTGCAGAAGCCTCTTCTACCGGCATCCGGTGTTGCGCTCCAGTACTTGCATCTGCGGCAACGGGTCGGCGTCCGGCAAAGAACAGGCGATAAGCCAGATAGATAACTCCCGCCAGCAACAAGAGATCTAACAGCTGAAAACCTTCAAACGCGCCACCAAATAGCAGTACGCCAAACAGGCCTCCCGCTAACAGGCCAGCCATCAGACCACCCGCCCCTCGACTTCGCGAAGGCACCGCCGGTTGCGCGGATTGTTCCTTTGGCGCTGTCTTTTGCTGCGTGGGTGCGGGTTGTGATTTTTTCGGCACAGAATAAGACTTGCCCAAAAAGCCGCCGCCACCAAAGCGTTTGGCTTCAGCCGACTCCGCGAACGGCAACAACAGTAACAAGCTGGCTAACAGAATAAAACGATGACGCATCGGTGGCTCCAAGTGGATTAGTGGCGCAAGTGTAAAGTGTCCCTGCAATGGCTGCCAGTGCTATTCATAGGATAGTGTAGCGTTTTAACTTCGGCCTGAAGAAAAACGCTGTAATAACCCGGAAAGCAACGTTTGACTTGGTTCATCCCCGGTCAGCAGGTAATGAATAACATTGATATTATTCAGGCTCCACTGCATTTGTAGGTAGGCTTTGTTTAACCCACAAAAGAGAATTTCATCGCCCGGCTGTAACAGCATTGTTTTGTCCGGCAGCAGGTGATATTCACCCTGCCGGTTCAACAAAATTGCAAAGGCATCCAGCCGTAGACCACGGTCATAAGGGTTATGTAACAAACACTCCAGCGCCACCTCAGCATTTTCCTGTAACACCTGATACAGCGCCGGAGACGACGCCTGAGTCACTGTCACTGACCAGCATTCCAGCATTTCTTCATCTATCACTGCGCTCATACGCTGAATCAGCTGTCGCGCCCACTCATCATCATATTGGTTAAGCATGCGCTCAATAAAGGCTGGCAGCAGTGGGGACTTCACATGGGCCAGAATCCGGTTAGCAATAATACGCCCCGGTTCCATAATAAAATCGGTTCCAGAGTTGCGAAACACCAGGTTATTCGCCTGAATATTCTGGCGCACAACCGTCAATAATTTAGGGTTCAATTCACGGGCAGTCATGATAATTGACAGATTATCAGCATCATTGCCCGTGGCGGCCACAATGCCCACCGCATCGTTAACACCGGCTTCCAGCAACGTATCAGCCTGGGTGCCAACCCCTTCTACCGCATGGGGAATGTCTTGCAGTTGGTGGGCATCCACATCCACCACCGTCAGCTCAACATCGCTTTCATCAAATGCCCGGTAGAGGGCACCACCAAAGCGTCCATAGCCACAAATAATCCAGCGGCCACGGGTGCGCTGATAAACACTGGAGATAGGGCGATGAAACGGATTATGAATCCAGTCGTACACCAGGTGCATGTAGGGCGCATGCGCCGCCAAAGACAGGTACTCCGCGTAGGTGCGGTAAGGATCAACCACCAGATCCGTGCCAAAGGATTGCAGGTTATCCCGCGTCGCATCGGACTCAGTGCGGCTGATCACCATCCGCTCAGGGCAAAGCAACTTACTGGCTATAGCGATAGAAAGGTTGACCTGATCCTGGTTGGTTAATGCCATTACCCCAATACAGGATGGGTGCTGTAACCCGGCATCATCCAGAACATCCGGCAGAGAAGCATCTGCACTGAGAGCCGGCACGGTGACCGACAGGTCGTCCATCTCCAGAGTATCGATTCGCTCACTGTTAATATCCAATACCACAACTTGGATATCACGCCGGATCAACTGTTTCACCAGCACACTGCCGGTGACCCCATAGCCACAAATCAGATAAAAGGGTTCATTCAGCTGGCTAACGGCACGAGCAAAGCTACGGCGACGCAACAAGCGGCCAAACATCGGTTCCTGCAGCAAGGCCAGCGAGGAACCGATGCCATATAACCAGGCAATCACCGTGGAATAGATAGACACCAACGTCCAGAGCCGCTGTGCCGGGGTAAACGCATAGGGGATCTCGCCAAAACCGATGGTCGAGCCCATAAAAGAGACAAAATAAAAGGCGTGAAAGAAATCCATCTGGTACGGCTGACCGGTGGGGTCGCGCCCCGGAATCAACACAAAACCCAGTACCGAAATGGCATAGACGACAATCAGGGTGATCAAGGGCACCCTGAGTCTTCTAAGCAGCAGATAGAGCACGTTTTTCATCTATCCGTATCAACGCCGCAGCATAGCGGTTTCCAGCACCAGTAGAACCACTGATACCAAATTAGCCAGTAGGGCACCGCTACTGAGTGATACCACGCTCGACATATTGGAAGCATTCATGCCGACACCCGTCACTTGCTCGGCATAGCCCCAGATACAGGCAGCGATCACCAATTGCAGGTCAGCCACCAGAGAGGTCGCCAGCATCAATGCACCTAAATGCGTCCTGTCGCCGAACTTAAGCACGGTGCAGATCATGCTCACCACAATGGCAAAAAAGAACTCATAGACATTGTGATGTGCGGGGTTATCGATCTCCCCCATCCAAAAACCAAAGTTAAGTGTCATGGCCAGCACGATAAAAAATGCAAAAATGACCTTCTCTCTGTTCATCCTGTCGTTCCCCAAACTGCAAGACTATATCAGCGATTGTAGCACCCCCTGACAATGAATCACGGTTTGAATGCTGTAAAATCTGATAGTTAGACCCTAGGCAGGCGGGAACTGCAAAGCTATTCTCCGGTCTGAAACACTCCATTCAGTTGATGCAGGCAAGAAGGAAGGATATCCATGCTGTTGATGAGAGCGAAACGGTTTGTCTGGCTGACCATGCTATTACTGCTGACCGGGCAGGCTCTGGCAGACGTCAACAAAAGCCCTAATGATCCAAGAAATTACCGCGCCCTCACCCTTAACAACGCATTACAGGTGCTGCTGATATCTGACCCCAGCAGCGATAAGGCAGCCGCCTCGATGAATGTTGCGATTGGTTCATCCGCTAACCCGGAAGCACGTGCTGGTCTGGCGCACTTCTTGGAACACATGCTGTTTTTAGGCACAGAAAAATACCCTACAGCTGGCGAATACCAGCAATTCATTCAAGCCAATGGCGGCAGTCACAACGCATTTACCGCCCAGGAAAACACCAACTATTTCTTTGATGTTAAAGCCGAAGCCCTGGAACCCACGCTAGATCGGTTTGCCCAGTTTTTCATCGCTCCACTGTTCAGTGCCGAATACGTTGACCGTGAGCGTCATGCTGTGGATTCCGAATACCAGGCAAAAATCCGCGATGATGGGCGACGGACCTACGCCGCGGGGAAACAGGCACTTAACCCACAGCACAGCTATAGCCGCTTCAACGTAGGCAGCCTTGAAACCCTGGCCGACCGACCCGGTTCTGCTGTAAGAGATGACTTGATCGCCTTCTATAACCAGTATTACTCAGCTAACCAAATGGCATTGGTGGTACTGGGTCGCGAGTCACTCGATGACCTGGAAAAGATGGTGCGCAAAAAATTCAGCACCGTAAAAAACCGGCAATTAGCGCCATTTATAGAAACCGAGCCCCTGTTTTTGCCAGAGCAGTTACCCCGCCAGCTCAATGTGCAGACACTGAAAGATAACCGCAACCTCAGCCTTACCTTTCCGATGCCGGAAACCCGCAGTCTCTGGCGTCAAAAACCGTTGAGTTATATCAGCGACCTGATTGGCTACGAAGGCGCGGGCAGCTTGTTATCGCTGCTTAAACAGCGCGGCTGGGCTACCGGGCTAGCAGCCTCCCCTGGGCATGACCTGCCGCAACAAGCCTCATTTATGGCGATCATTCAGTTAACACCAGCGGGCTTTGAACGCTACCAGGAAGTTGTTGCTCTATTTTTTGATTATATTGAGTTGATGCAGCAACAGGGCATCAAACAAGCGCTATACGATGAAATGCGACAGCTGAGCCAAATCGCCTTTCGCTTCCGGGAGAATGGTGAACCGATACATGAAGTCAGCCGGTTATCCCAGCAACTGCAACGCTACCCCGCCGAGCAGGTGATCGCCGCCAACTACATTTATGAACAGTTTGATGGGCAACAGATACAGACCTTTCTGCAACAGATCAGCCCGGAGAACATGCTGCTAACGCTAAGTGCTCCCGAAATAGCGACGGATCAGGTAGAAACACACTACCAAACGCCCTATCAACTTAACGCGATCCCTGAAGCGCAACTCGCCCAATATGCCGAGCCCGGGGTTGCTGACGGACTAAGCATCCGGCCTACCAATCCATTTGTTGCCACAGATCTAAGTCTTCAACCCGCAGATCAGGCGACCTCTATACCCTATGCCCTCAGAAATGAACCCGCCTTTGATCTCTGGTATCAGCTAGATAAAGACTTCCGCGTACCCCGCGCTAATCTGTACTTCACGGTTAAAAGTCAGCTCGCTAACCATTCAGCAAAAAACTGGCTGCTAACCAGCCTGTACACCCAGATGCTGACTGACCGGTTAAATGAAACCCTGTATGACGCTCTGCTGGCCGGTCTTAACACAGATATTTATCCACACCTGACCGGATTTACAGTACGCCTGTCCGGTTATAACGATAAATTAGAACTGTTGTTACAGCAGGTCGCTCATACCCTGTCGGACAGCCAATTTGATCGCAACCGATTTGAGCGACTAAAGCTAAAAAAACAGCAGCAATTGGAAAATCAGAAAAAAAACAAACCCTTCAATCAAACCAACAACAAACTGGTGGAAATGTTACTGCCACAATGGAGTCGCGAAGCCCAGCTTGACGCTCTGGCCGACCTGAAAATTAATGATCTGAGCGGCTTTGTACCCAAGTTATTGGCGCAACCACAAGTCCGGGTGCTGGCGCATGGCAACCTGTCAGCAAGCGATGCCAAGGCTTATGCCGACATCCTGACTCGCGAACTGGCCATCCCTCAGACCGACCCTAAAATTCAGTCAGCGCAGATCGTCAAGTTACCGGAAAACCAGCGGTTGGTTGAAACCCTAAACATTGACCATAACGATGCCGCTGTTTCACTCTATCTGCAGGCACCGGATCTGAGTACTCACTCCCGCGCTGCTGTTGCTGTATTACATGAAATACTGGCTGCGCCGTTTTACTCTGAACTGCGCACCGAACAGCAACTGGGATATATCGTCTTTGCGACACCGATTCAGCTGCGTGACAGCAGTGGTATCGGATTGATCGTACAGTCACCCAACAGCGGGGCTGTCACAATCGAAAGCGCCATGGATGCCTTCTTGGATCAATGGCAAAAGCAGCTCGCATCACTGCCACCAGAAACCCTTACAAACTTCAAAAATAGCGTCATCAGCCGGGTAATGCAGCAGGAAAACAGTCTGACCGAACGCAGCCAGCGTTACTGGCGAGAACTGGATCTGGGAGCAACGGGATTTGATAGACGTCAGACATTGCAGCAGGCAATTTTACAATTGGATGTACAGCAGCTGCAGCAAATGCTGACTACCTTACGGCAACGCACATTGCTGGTACGGAGTTTTGGCATACAGGAAGGTCAATCTGAAGGTACCGGGCAATCGGCGAGTAAAGTCATGCAACAGCATAGACAAGAGAGTAAATTTCTGACGCTACAGCCTTAGTCCGCTGCATCAGGTTGCGGTGGCTGAGCCAGGAACTCACAACCCTTGCCCAGCAGGAAGCAGCGCCCACGACGGTCTGCTTCCTGAATCTGATTGTAAACCCTATCTTCCGCCCGTGGTGGTTTGGTACTGGCTTTCGTTTGCCCGGAATTAGTCATTGCAGCGTCAAAATCGACCAAGACTGTTTCCGTTTCGCTGTACAAAATGACGCTAGGTTGTGGCAGGTTGCTCGGGTTGTCACGTGGCGGAATTTCGACCATCGGTTCACGGTCAAACCCTTCCCGCCCCAGTGCGTCGTATACCGACTCACCAGACTCCCAGGTTTGGCTGGCAGTACCGGAGCGCATCACCTCATAGGGAATGGGAGCATCAACCGCTGTATTATCTGCGGCCAGCAATTGGCCACATACTAACAACCAACATCCACCGACACCCAATCTGTTCATTCACTGTGGTTCTCTTCGTAGGGGTATATCGACTCAGCGTAAAGCGCTAACTCTTCCAATATAGTCCGCCCGTCTGTATTTATATCTGGCGCTTGATATAACGCATTCAGACGTTCGGAAAACGTCGCCATACTCAGGTGCCCATCTTTACCCAACAATAACTTCTCCCGGCGAAACTCCTCCCAACAACAACGCTCCTCATCATTAAGCATCGCAGGGAAATTACGGGCTTTATAACGTAACAACATCTCCGGTAAACGCGGGTCCTGAAAGGGTAATTCCATATCTACCAATTCATCCGGCGTTGCCTGGCGCACCTGATCCATAAGCTTTTTATCGGCGGGGCTGAAGAATCCTCCACCGTATAACATAAGATCAGGGTCAACCTCAGCGGCCAAAGTCGAGTCCGTATACAGCTCTGTCAGACGTTGCTGCAGCCCACTGAAACTGCGAATAATCTGCAAATGTGCACGGCAAGTATCACCGTCAATATCCAGTTGCGCTGCCTCTGCTTTATTTAACATGCCCGCCGGCGCAATAATCGGACATTTATTCACATGCACCAACTTGAGTGCGATACGGGGAGCACCCTCGGGCAGCGCATCACGACGGGTATAAAGCAACTGTTTCAGTTCCGCCACCGGCAGGGTCATCAATGGGGTTGGATCATAACGAAGGTCCCATACCGGCACCGCATTCTTATTCACCGGATGATTACCCAACGGTGCCACTATGGCAGCATTACCCTGCTCCACCGGATACCTAGAAGACACATGCAATACAGGTTTATGTCGCAAGATATCCAGCTGCGCCTGTACCGCCTGTTTGCTGCGATTATTCAGCACAAACTGATACAGTTTAGGCTGTGCGGCTGCCACCAGACGCGCCATTTCAATGGTGGCGTACACATCCGATAACGCATCATGGGCATTCCCATGATCGATGCCATTGGCCACCGTGAGATCTTCCAACTTCAGGCTAGGCGTACCATCCTCATGCCGCGGCCAATTAATCCCCTCAGGCCGCAAAGCCCGGGTCAGGCGCAGCATATCGATGATATCCCAGCGAGAGCAGCCATTTTGCCATTCCCGAGCATAGGGGTCATAAAAATTACGGTACAGGGCGTTTCGCGTAACCTCATCATCAAAACGCAGACTGTTATAACCAACACCACAGGTTCCGGGGCGTGCCAACTCAGCATGAATACGCGCCACAAACTCAGCTTCTGTCAGCCCTTCACGTAAAGCATGCTGCGGGGTTATGCCAGTAATCAAGCATGCTTCAGGGTGTGGTAACTGATCATCTGCGGGGCGACAATAAAACATTACCGGCTCTTCGATAATGTTAAGTTCGGCATCGGTGCGCACGCCAGCAAACTGGACAGGCCAATCGCGTTTGGGATCAACGCCAAAAGTTTCGTAATCATGCCAAAAGAAGGTTAAAGGCGGCGACGCCATGTTATATCCTTACACAATGAAGGGTAATCTTGACTATACTTTGGTCTAGATTTGCAGCCTGTTACCCGTTGGAATTAATGACCCAGAGGACTTGACCATGTTGCATGACCAAGAAGCCGTTTGCAAAGCCTGCCCTTGCGGCTCAACCCAACCTTTCAACCTGTGCTGTGAACCACTCATTGGCGGTAAAAAAAACGCCGCGACGGCAGAAGCACTGATGCGCTCCCGCTATACCGCTTTCAGTTTGGGGGCCATTGACTATCTAATTGACACCACAGCCCCAGAGATGCGCAGGCCAGACGATGCGGCCGTATTGAACGAACAAACCAAAGCCACGATCTGGAGCAGCCTGAGGGTTGTTGCAAAACAAGCCGGCGAAAACGATGACACCAATGGCACTGTTGAATTCAAAGCCAGCTTTACCGCAGGTGATGAGACGGGGGTGTTACACGAAACCTCTCGCTTCCGCCAGGATGGTGGCCAGTGGTTTTATGTCGACGGTGATGTTGAAGTAATGCTGACGGATTAAATTACCAACCACCCACGCTGCTTTCGCAGCATAATTGTCTAGCGACTTTTCTCTTACTGAAGAAAGTCAACCCTGTTCCAATTTTGATTCTGGGTTAGAATAGGCCACCCCTCAAGGGGATTTTGGCCAGACAAAAGATAACCACATCGGGCCAAAGCTAAGGACGTTATGCTGGCACGATTTTTTAAACCCAAATGGCAACACTCTAAACCGGGCATCCGGTTAAAAGCCGTTGCTAAACTCAATGCCAATACTCCAGATGGCTCAGATACCCTATGCCAGCTGGCATTACAGGATCGCGATGAGCGAGTACGATTAGCCGCCACGGAAAAACTCCATACTCTGCCCGTACTGCTAAAAATCAGCCGCCGGGAAAGTATCGACAGTGTCCGGCAACAAGCGCTGCACCGTATCAGCCAGCTCTTACTCAAACCCGATGCAGATCAGTCTGCAGAAGAGCGCATCAACATTATCCAGCAGATTCAGGATAATGATTTGCTATGTCATATTACCTTAAACAGCACTGAGCAAACGGTTGCACGGCACACACTTAAACACCTGCGTTCAGATCAACACTTATACACCATAGCGTGCCAGTCTGGCAGGGCATCACTGCGTATTCAGGCAGCAGAACAGCTGACCTCCCCGGAACTACTTGAGCAACTCAACAAAGACGCCCGCAGCAAAGACAAACGAGTCTTTCAGATTACCCGGGACAAGTTGCAACAATTCCGGGAAGCCGCTAAGCAACAACAGGACGCCCAACAAAAGATTACTGATCTACTGACCCAACTGAAACAGCTCACCAGTGCTACCTTTTGCGAGCTTTATTGCGCCAAGCTGAAAGTACTGCAGCAGGATTGGCCAGCGTTGCAGTGCTACGCCAATAGCGAAGAAAAAGTGTTGTTCCTGCGTTTGCAACAGCAGTGCCAGTCACGGGTTGATAAAGTGGCGCATGCCGCCGCACAAAAAGCTGCACAACAGCAGGCTGAGACCCAGCAGAAACGTGCACTGATGCAGCTGAATGAACAATTAGAAGATTTCCTGCAGCGCCTATGCAGTGCTGAGATCCGACCCAGCAACCTTGAGTTTCTGGCGGCTGAGTTTGACCTACTCAAACACGCCTCTCCGACCGACCTGTCGCAGGATCTGGCAACTAAGCAGTCTCATATTCAACGCCTGCTGGACCGTTGGCAGCACTATCTGGATAGCCAGCCTGAGCTGCAGCAACAGATTGATAATCTGCCTGACACCGAGCTTGAAAAACTGCCTGATGCCGTCAAAAAATGTCATAAGTTAATGCAGCAACTTAGCTGGCCAAATGAGCTATCAACAGCCCCCTTATTAGATGAACTGAGTGGCGCCATTCAGGTGGCGGAAAGCCAACTGGGCACTCTGCGACAAGAGCAGCAAGACCAGATAAAGCGGCTTGAAAATAATCTAAAGCAGGTAGACGACAGCTTCGCCACTGGCCAGGTCAAGGAGGCGGCAAAGTTACTGCATAAAACAGAACGGCTTCTCAACAGCCTGCCCCGAGTGCCCGGAAATCTTGAACTTCGCTTCAAACAGCTCTCTGATACCCTATCAGAACAGCAGGACTGGCAAGCGTTTGCAGTCACACCTAAGAAGCTGGCACTGTGTGATGAAATGGAATCACTGATTGATGCAGCTGAGTTAGACCCGGAGAGCCGGGCCCGCAAGATCCGCGACCTGCAACAACGCTGGAAAATACTGGACGCAGATGACCCGCTACATGATCAACAGATCTGGAAACGCTTCAAGCGTGCTGCCGATCGTGCCTATGCCCCGTGCAGCGCCTACTTTGCCGAACAACGTGAAATACGCAACCAAAATCTACAGCTTCGTCAGCAGATCTGTGACGAACTCGATGCAGTGGTCGATGGCAGTAGCGCCCTGCCTGACTCATTTAAACAGTTAATTAATAATGCTAAACAACGTTGGCGCAAGGCGAGCCCGGTGGATCGCGCCCCTGGCAAGCAGATCCAGCAAAGGTTCAACCAGCTACTGGAACAATTGCAGGAACGTGCCGGACAAGCAAACCAACACATTCTGCAAGCCAAACAACAGCTGGTAGAGCAAAGCGCACAACTGTTAACGCAAGCGGATTTGCACTGTGCAGCCACCGCCGCTAAACAACTGCAGCAAGAATGGAAAGCCTTGGGCGCCGCACCTCGCCGGCAGGAACAGCCCCTATGGCAATCTTTCCGCGAAAACTGCAATCGCATTTTTCAGCAACTGCAACAGGACACAACAGAGCATGATCGTCTGGACAGTTTAATCACTGAGCTGGAAGCGCTGCAGCAACAACCGCAGTCACTCGCTTCCATGCAACACTGGCTGGCACAAGCACAGCAAGCGCAACAGCAACCTGACGCTAAAACACGGCACCAACAGATCGATACGGCAGTCGCTTTCATCCAACAACAGCATGATGCCGTTCAGGAATTCAACCGTACAGACTATTCCAGCCTGCGCCACAACGCCCAACTGTGCGAGCAGCTAGAAGACTTGTTACTGGAAGGTGATGCAGAGCAGTCAGCAGACCTGTTACAGGGCTGGCAATCCATGGCTGCGCTACCCGAAGCTTTACAACAAGGCATGGAACAACGCCGTAGTACTCTGCTCCAGCTGACTGAGCAACCGGAAACGCTCGAAACCACACTGGCCCGGCAGGATGACCGCTTGCGGGAACTATGCATACGCTTGGAAATTGCCTGCCAGCAAACGACACCTGCCGAAGACCAGCCTCGCCGCATGGAGTATCAATTGCAACGCCTGCAGCACAGCCTTGAGTCGCACCAGCCCTATACGCTGGCAGCGATACTGTCATTAGAATATGAATGGCTCTGTGAGCCATTCTGTAATCATTTCGAATACCTGCAGGATCGTTTTTTTGCGCTACTCGATCCACTGCTTGAGCTGCCACAGTCTGATCAGCACGCTGTAGTATCAGCCCAATTCTAACCACAAAAAAGCCCGCAAAATGCGGGCTTTTTAATGATACCTCTTGGGCATCAGGACATGTGCAAACCACCATTCACTGAAAGATCAGCACCGGTTATATACCCGGATTGGTCATCTACTAGGAAAGCACAGGTACGACCAATCTCTTCTGGCGTACCAAAACGCCCCACAGGAATACCGGAACAGATCTGATCCTGAACTTCCTGTGCAATCTTGGCTACCATAGCGGTTTTAATATAACCCGGTGACACAGTGTTAACCGTTACACCCTTGCGCGCCACTTCCTGAGCCAGAGCCTTAGTGAAACCATGGATCCCTGCTTTAGCAGCAGAATAGTTACACTGACCAAACTGACCTTTCTGCGCATTTACAGATGAAATATTAACAACGCGACCCCAGCCCTTCTCAATCATAGGATTGATGACCAGACGAGTCATGTGGAACATAGAGTCCAGGTTAGCACTCAGGACTTCGTCCCACTGCTCCCAACTCATTTTCTTGAACTGACCGTCACGCGTGATACCGGCATTATTCACCAACACATCGACTGTACCACCGGTCAGCTCTGCAACGGTTTTGATACAAGACGCACAGGAATCTGCATCTGTCACATCACCATACGCCACATGAATATCGTACCCGGCTTGCTTCTGCTCTGCCTGCCAGGCTTTGGCTTTTTCATGGTTACCACCACTGTTATAACCCGCCACAACTGTAAATCCACTGTCCGCCAAAGCATGACAGATAGAAGTACCCAAACCACCGGTACCACCGGTCACCAGTGCAACCTTCTGGCTCATTATGCATCCCCTATATTATATATTTTAGTGGCCGCAGCATGACCGCAGCCTTATTTGCTCTAATCGTCACCCTGATCATAATCCGGGCAGCCGTGAAGCAACATATGACTAAGGTGGAAAGTAGATCCACCTAAGGCTCATAAGACAAGAAAATCAGTGGTTAGGCAAGATAGCCTGGGTGACTTCGGTAGGTTGCAGCTCACAAACTTCCTGCTCCGGATCACAGTAAGGCAGCACCACCAGATGATCCAACGTGATACGTAAGCCAATCGGCTCACCCACATCATGATCATGATGGCAGGAGGTGATACATGGCAACGTTTCACCAGAACCCAATGTTACATAGTAGAGATAATGAGAACCACGAAACCACTTGCGAGTAATGATAGCGGTATATTCAGCATCATCAGCATGCTGAATATCATCGGGCCGGATCAACACTTCGACCTGAGCCCCCTGAGCAAAACCATGCGGTGTACGCCCCTGCAACACCCCCAGTGCCGTTTTGACAGAGTATGCATCTTCTACCCAACCATGCAGGAATTCACCCATGCCGACAAAATCAGCGACAAACCGGTTATCGGGCTCATGGTAGATACTGAAGGGCGTGCCTGACTGTTGAATACAGTGATTTTGCATTACTGCAATTTGATCAGCGATGGCAAAAGCTTCCATCTGATCATGCGTCACCAGCAACGCTGACATCTTTTCACGCAATAGGATTTCTCGCACTTCTGGCACCAGCGTTTCGCGCAGGTTGGCATCAAGGCCCGAAAAGGGCTCATCCATCAGCAACAGTTGCGGTTTAGGTGCCATGGCCCGTGCCAGTGCCACGCGTTGCTGCTGGCCACCTGAAAGCGCATGCGGGTAACGCTGACCAATGTCAGGCAGACCGACCAATTCCAGTAATTCAGTTATCCGTTGCTGCTGTTTCTGTTTAGACCAGTGACGAATACCAAACGCGATATTATCGGCAATCGTCAAATGCGGGAACAAGGCAACATCCTGAAATACCATGCCAATATTACGCTGCTCTACCGGCACCCGAGCCGTATCCGTAGACAATACCCGACCACGCATCCGTATACGGCCTTTATACAAGGGCTCAAAGCCGGCAATAGCACGCAGCAACGTGGTTTTGCCACAGCCGCTAGGCCCCAGAAGACAGCCGATCTCACCCGCCTTTAACGTCAGGGAAGCATTTTTCACTACAGCCATATCACCATAGCTGATGGTGACATTGTCAATTTCAAGCTGAGGCTGTAACACGGGATTCACTTTGGTGTTCATCTTCAATCCTGTTAGCTACCGGCACGTCCACGGCTGATGGTACGGCTTAATAAAATCACGGGGACCAGCCCCACCAGCACAATCAACAGTGATGCCGGAGCCGCATCCACTAAGCGTTCATCGGAAGCCAATTCAAATGCTCTTACTGCCAATGTATTGAAATTGAAGGGGCGCAAAATCAGCGTCGCCGGAAGCTCTTTCAAAACATCAACAAACACAATCAATACAGCGGTCAGTACCGAACTACGCAGTAGCGGTATATGTATTGTACGCAATACCTGCATGGGCGAGCAGCCCAACGTTCGTGCTGCACCATCCAGGCTGGGTTTAATTTTTTCCAAACCGCTTTGCACAGCACCTAAGGATACTGCCAGGAACCTCACCGTATATGCGAATAGCAGTGCAATCAGCGTACCCGAGAGTATCAAGCCCGGATCCATGCCAAGCCACTCCCGGGCCAGCGCGATCAGTCGATGATCAAGCCAGGCAAAGGGAATGATCACACCCACAGCAATGATAGTACCGGGCAAGGCATACCCCATTCCCGCCACAGCAACGGCACCGGTCACCGTTGGGTGGCCCGACAAACGTTTTGCATACGCCAATAACAAAGCAAAGCTGACGGCAATCACCGCGGCCAGAAGCGCCAAGTAGAACGAGTTCCAAGCCAGCTGAAGAAACTCTGTCATCTCCACTTCCGCTTGCGTAAAGGACCACCAGGCGAGCTGAAAAGCGGGCAATAAAAAGCCAAACAGCACCGGACCAAAACAGTAGCTCGTGGCCAGCCAACCGCGCCAGCCAAACAATGTTAGGCGTTTAGCCTTCGCTTTATACTCAGCCGATGAGTGATAACGCACTTTGCGCCGGGAGTATTTCTCCAGCACTACCAGCAAGGCCACAAACAACAATAAAAAACCGGCCAGTTGTGCAGCCGCCGCCGCATCGCCAAAGCCATAAAAAGTACGAAAAATACCGGTGGTAAAAGTCGTCACACCGAAATACTGCACCGTTCCGTAGTCTGCCAGTGTTTCCATCAAGGCGAGAGAAAGGCCAGCAATGATGGCGGGGCGGGCTAACGGTAATGCGACACGGCAAAACGCCTGAAAATTACTCAGTCCCAAGGTGCGGCTCACCTCAAGCGTATTGGAGGACTGTTCCAGAAACGCTGCACGGCTGAGCAGATACACATAGGGGTACAGCACCAGCGTCAACATCAACATGGCACCGGTCAGGCTGCGCACCTCAAAAAACCAGTAATCTCCATAGCCCCAACCTGTCGCTTCACGCAACATACTTTGAACTGGACCGGCAAAATCCAGCAGGCCAGTATAGGTATACGCGATAATATATGCTGGCACAGCCAGAGGTAGCAGCAATGCCCAGCTTAGAAGGCGTCGGCCAGGAAAATCACAGACACTGGTCAGCCAGGCAGTAGGCACGCCGATCACCAATACCCCTATGCCCACGCCCCACATCAACAGCAGCGAGTTGGTAATATAATCCGCCAGCACTGTGTCCCACAGATGCTGAAACACTTCACCTGAGCCAGACAGGACGTTACCAGCGATCACCAAAATAGGTAACGCCAGCAACAGCGCGGTAAACACCGCGCAAAAACCGAGTAAGTTCAGCCGATGCCACCAGGGCATGGGGTTTACCGCCTGACTCATTTTCATCCTCAGACACCGATGATAAAGGTGCCACTACAAAAAACAGAAAAGCCCGCATCCTGGATGCGGGCATCTTGCACGGGCCATGCTAAATTACACAGGAATTACTTCCAGCCGGCACGATCCATCAATTCCACCGCGGCACGATTATTTTCGCCCAACCGATTCAAAGCAATCGGATCTGCCCGGAAACTGCCCAGTTTACTCAATACATCCGAGCGCTCAACCCCGTCAACCACTGGATATTCATTATTGGTTTCCGCATACCAGACCTGCGCTTCATCAGACACCATGTATTCCATCAGCAGAGTAGCCTCAGCCACATGGCGGGCATATTTGGTAAGACCGGCACCGCTGACGTTAACATGTACGCCCCGTTGACCTTCTGCCTGGTTAGGCCAAAAAACACCAATTTTTTTGGTGGCAGCCTGGTATTTAGCATCAGAAGAGCCAAGCATGCGACCAAAATAATACGTATTAGCCAGAGTCAGCTCACAAACACCTGCAGCAACCGCCAGTAACTGATCGGTATCACCTCCCGCCGGAGGCTTAGCAAAATTAGCAACCAAGCCTTTAACCCACTGCTCAGTAGACTGTTCACCGGTCGCATCAATCAGTGAAGCCACCAATGACTGATTATAGATATTGCTTGATGAGCGCATGCAGATCTTGCCTTTCCAGCGCGGATCTGACAGTGCTTCGTAGGTGCTCAGGTCAGCTGGAGTCACCTTATCTTTGTTATAAAAAATAGTGCGGGCACGTTGTGACAAGCCATACCAATAATGCTCAGCATCCTTAAGGTGCTGAGGTACTCGCTGAGTCAGAACTTCACTGGAGACCGGTTGCAGCACAGCCGCCATTTTCGCACGGTGCAAACGGCCAGCATCAACAGTGACAAACAGATCAGCCGGGGTCGCATCACCTTCTACTTCCAGCCGTTTTAGCAATGCATCGGCTTTGCCGGTGATCAGATTAACGTCTATACCGGTTTCTTCTGTAAAACGATCAAGTAACGGCTTAATCAGCGCCTCTTTACGCGCAGAGTAGACATTCACTTCTGCAGCGGAGACAACACCACTGAAGATCAAACCAAAAGCACTCAGTGCTAGCACACCCAGAACGGATCGGTTTTTCACAGGCAATCTATGCGTCATATACACACTCCAAAGTCAGACTCGGCCTGTAAAGCAACATAAAGCAGGCCTTTAAAACAACTAAGAATCTCAGTATAAATGATAATTGTTCTCATCGGTAGAGCAATCCAAATTTTCCCCTCGTTTTTTTGACCACGGTCAATAAAGCAGACCAGAGGGACGATCCAGCCTCATAAAAAGGCCACAGGTAGAGATCATGCAGTGTATGCAGCTGCGCTTTTTGCTGTTGCCGATTAAGCCCAAAACGCAATCGCTGCCCCGGCTTACTGACAATTAAACTACCGCCCAGCCGATCCCAGATCGCCAGTACGACACCAAAATTACAGTCAAAGTGACTGGGATTTGTGGAGTGATGCAATTGATGTTGAGCCGGGGAAATCAACCATTTTTCTGCGTGCTTGCCATAACCAATGGCGATGTGACTATGCCGCAAATTGGCTCCTGCAACATTAAATATAAACAGAATAAAACTGCTACCGAAGATTGTGATTAGGTCAGCCCGGTCACCAAAAAAGTATACGAAGGCCGCAATGCAAACACCCTGCACCAGAGCACTGCGCACAGTGAACAAGAGGGCCTCAACAGGATGGGCCCGAAATACCGTCACTGGCGTCAGCCTGGTCGCACTGTGGTGCACCTTATGGAACGCCCACAGCCAAGGCACTTGATGCAACCATCGGTGAAGCAGGTAACGACTGGCATCATCCAGCAGAAAATATATCAGTGTGAAACTGAACATCACCGCCCATTGCGGCAGGGATGCCCCTATCAAAACCCGACCACCAAACAGATCATGCAAGCTATAAAATAACCAGCCAGCAAAGACCATCCGAGTGACCAGCCAGGGGCCAAACAGCAGCATCAACAGACGATTAATAACAAAAATTTTGTAATCAGCCCGCGCTGAATGCGACCACCAGACGGCAGGATTCAGCATCTGCCCAAGCGCTCCGAAGAATGAACACCGATGCTGCCAACATAACCAGCCTATGCCTATAGCAAACGCCATAAACAAATACCCCCAGAACACACGTTTCTGGGGGTTGATGAAAGCACTCACCAGTTCATCAGCAAACTGGTCTAATAGTGTAATATCCACTCTAAGCTACGCCGCACTTAGCCTCAGTCGTTTTCCGCGCTTTTCCCCGAACCCAGCTTATCGGCAAGCTCTGACATGTCGGATAACACATCACCCTGACGCGCAGTTAAGGCGAACTCATCCAACAGCAATTTCTGCACTTTCAGCATGCTGTGCATATATTCTTTCAGAGTCACGGATTCTGACTGAATAAAGTCACCGTTGGCATTCACACCAGTCACTTGGGTATTGCCCAGCAGTACGGGTCCATAACCAATCAGACGGTTCAACTGCACCGATGTGGCACCCAGGTCCTTGCCACTTGTCTGCAACGCCAGGGCAAAACCTTTCAGTTCACCCCAGTGTTTCACATAGTTGCGGAATAACTTACCGGCATCACCGTTGGTTTCAATCACCAGATCCAATTTCTCTAAATCTTCATACACTTCACCGGCGTATTTAAACACCGCTTCGGCAATCACCTTTTCCCAGTTACTGGCGATAACACGGGCATAGCCCTGTAACTGGTTACGTTGTTCCGCAGTTAATGCCTGGCCATTTGCTGCAGTGATCAATTTACGACCATCGACAAACGCCTGAGTAATCGTATGTAAATACTGAGACTTACCGGAACGATCAGAACCTGCCGCATAAACGGCATGCCCGAATGCCATTTCATTATAAAGAGAGACCTTACCGTCACCATTAGCATCGGCTACTGCAAATGCTGCTGGCTTTTGTTTACCAATGGCATACACCTGCTCTGCAGTCAGGTTAAGCGTATGCGCGGGAGCACCAAAATAGCCAAAGGCTTCATCCCAAATATGCTCTTTCCCGGTATAGGCCACACCCTTTTTGTAAGCTTTATCGTTCGGCTTCACATCAGCGGCCAATTTTTTATCCAGATAATTCGCTACAGCCTGATGGTAAAAAACCGCCCCCATGGTGAATTTAGACACCAGTTGAGAATAATCATAACCATTCAAGCGGTCATAACCCTCGGGAGTCTGGGCCGCATTTTTCAGCAACTGCTGCAGGACCTCATCACCGGTCAGGTTACCTGGCCAGCCTGTCACCAGCCCTTTATAAGCTTTGTCAGACAAATTTTTGTTTTTCGACAAGTCATCGACTGTTTGCTCATGTAACGGAAAGCCTTCACGGCTGGTCGGATCAATAATATCCAGGCCCGCTTTACCACCGGCATAATAATTCTGCATTAACTGAGACAACGGCTTGGCATTGTCACCATCACTACTACGTGCAAGCTTTTTCAATGAGGTATGCAATACCTGTCGTGCAACCTGCCCCTGATAAGCAACAGAATCTGTTGCATCTCCCGAATATCCCTTTAGGGTGATTGGGAAATCCGCATAATTATCGGCTGCACCGACCTGGTTGGACGCGATACTCAAAAGGACTGCTGCAGAGAGTGCTGACAGGTTCACATTAGACCCCTTAATGTTTACTAAACAGAAATACACCGGCTGGGCCGGTAGGTTTTGGCAAATATAGCATCGCCAAATAGATAATGCTACTGATAAACATTATCATTTAGATATAGATCAAGATTGCATATCATTCCCGCCACCCTGTACCAATGCTAAAATCCATGCTCTTTGTTTATAGCCTGAACGCTCATGAATCTTATCCTACTTTTTACCGACGATTTTGGCCCCCAGGGCTACCAGCCCAACAGCCACGTAACATTGACTGATCGCCGCTTTCTGCATATCAAGCAGGTACAACAACCTTCGCTTGGCGATCAGCTAAAAGTCGGTTTACTCAACGGCGACCTAGGCTCAGCAACAGTCATTGCATGCACTGACAATTCCATTATATTGCAGGTATCGCTGGACTCTTCACCACCACCAGCTCTGCCGATGACACTCATCCTGGCTTTGCCCCGTCCGAAAATGCTTAAACGCATTCTGCAAACATCTGCCACTATGGGAGTCAAAAAACTCTACCTGATCAATGCGTTGAGGGTTGATAAAAGCTACTGGAGCAGCCCAGTACTGGATGCAGCAGAAGAACACCTGCTCTTAGGGCTGGAACAGGCAGGAGATACTGTTATGCCCCGGATCGAGCTACGGAAAAGGTTCAAGCCCTTTGTTGAAGATGAACTACCGGCTATTACAGCTGGCACCCGAGCCCTGGTAGCACACCCCTATCATGCTGATGCTTGCCCGATAGCTGAGAATAGCCCCACCACCCTGGCTATTGGCCCGGAGGGCGGCTTTATTCCTTACGAAATTGAGAAACTGCAACAGGCTGGCATGCGATCAATACATATTGGTAAGCGTATTTTACGGGTGGAAACAGCGGTTCCCGCCCTGCTATCACGGCTGTTTCCGGTCTAAACCTGCTCAAGCAAGCGTCGAAACAAAGCCCAATCAAATGCAGCACCGGGGTCAGTTTTACGGCCCGGTGCAATATCACAATGCCCAACAATTCGCTCGGGGGTAATACCCGGATAATATTGCATCAAACTCACAGCGGTCTTGGCCAAAATATCATACTGCTGCGCTGTATAGGGACTATCATCAGTACCTTCCAGTTCAATGCCAATGGAGAAATCATTGCAGTTATCCCGTCCACCAAAAACAGAAACACCGGCATGCCAAGCCCTTTGCGAAAAGGGCACAAACTGCACCAGATGGCCACTCCGTTCGATCAACAGGTGCGAAGATACCTGCAAGCCCTTAATTTCCGCAAAATAGGGATGCACATCTGTTGATAACCGGTTCTGAAAGAACTGCTGAATATATCCGCCACCATACTGACCTGGTGGCAAACTGATATTGTGAACAACCAGCAAAGAGATATCGCTTTCTTCCGGTCGGGGACCATAATTAGGTGAGGGCACCCGCTCTGCATCCTGTAGCCAGCCCTCAGCACAGATAACTGTCATCTTTTTTCATTCCGCACATTTAGACAGATCGGCTGAATATAGTAACATAGCCCCCCTTGCATACCGTTACTACAGGAACCCTCATGCTGACCCGCGCCGACCTGCTTGATTATATCCCCAACGCCGTTGCCCTTTTCCTGCAGGAAGACATAGGCAATGGTGATATTACAGCGCAATTAATTCCGGCCAATGAGCAAGCCACAGCAAGAGTTATCAGCCGCCAAAGCGCCACAATATGTGGCGTTGACTGGGTGAATGAAGTGTTCCGGCAGGTCGACCCCAGCATGGTTCTGGAGTGGCAGGTGGCTGATGCTGATCAGGTTGAACGGGACCAAGTGCTGTTTCTAGCGCATGGTTCAGCCCGTAACCTGTTAACCGCCGAGCGTGCGGCACTGAATATATTGCAGACACTGTCTGGCACGGCCACCACCAGCCAGCGCTATGCTGATAAGGTAAAAACCACTCAAGTCAAATTGCTGGATACCCGTAAAACCCTACCCGGCCTGCGACTGGCGCAAAAGTACGCAGTGACCTGCGGTGGCTGTTACAACCACCGTATCGGCCTGTACGATGCTTTTCTGATTAAGGAAAATCACATTATGGCCTGCGGTGGCATCAACAATGCCGTACTCACTGCCAGACAGAATGAGCCGGGGAAACCGGTCGAAGTGGAAGTAGAGTCCTTAGATGAGCTGAATCAAGCCCTCGAAGCAGGCGCAGATATTGTCATGCTGGATAACTTTACTCTGGCAGATATGCGTCAGGCTGTTCGCCTGACCAATGGACGCGCCAAACTGGAAGCGTCTGGCGGCATTACCGATGACTCGCTGCTGCCCATTGCCGAAACCGGGGTGGACTATATCTCTATCGGTGCCCTGACCAAACACTGTGAAGCGGTCGATCTATCCATGCGCCTGCTGACCAAATCGGTCTAATTTTTTACGCTAAACAGAAAACACAACAAGGTACCCAGCCAAATATAGCGCACCCTAGCAAACGCCATTCAGCCACAGCTAACACATAAGCGTTGTGTAGCTTTGCGATAAACAAACCTTTCGGGACAAGCAGCAAGAATTGCTGTTAACGGCACGTATTACCTGCCAGTTTCTGCCACTCCTTGTTCTGCTGGATTTTCAGCACGTCGTAGATTTCTACAGCAGTTGTGGTCACACCCTGCTCACGCAACATCCGACACGCCAGCATTGCAGCCTGCTCAACATCCGTGTCCGGCAACACACCTATCGCCAGAATAGAATCATCACTCCACCACACCGGGCGGGCGGGAAATTCTGGTCGTTGCAGTAGAATATTTTCAATCTGACTTTTGGCTTCAGGCGTCAAACGAGGGGTGGTTTGGGTGATATACCAGGTGAGGCCAACACTGGCAGCAATTAAGAGGATTATCAGGTTTTTTTTCATATCTATATACACAAAAAGAGAGGCCTATAGGCCTCTCTCAAACATTCCAAGCTATAGGTATTTATTACAGAGCTTCAAATGCTCTTGCACAACCTTCAGCACTTGAGGCCTGACCTCTGCCTTCAACAGTTACATCACATGTCCAAGTTATACGGCCTTGGCCAGCAGCTGCTGAAGAAAAATCAGGAATCAAAGCCACTGAAACGCCTGTTGTACCTGCTTCGCCAAAATCACTCAGAGTTCCCGTTGCTCCAGCACAATTAGCCACTGATGACGGTGACAGACAGATAGTGTTATCACTGGTAGATGAGCCATTTGAAAAGTTTTCAGCAACCTTAACTTTCTCACCACCCAAACCACCTGACAACTGTCCTACAGTTGCTTTGATCGTATAGTCACGATAAGCAGGTAGTGCAATTGCAGCCAGAATACCAATGATCGCTACAACGATCATCAATTCGATCAGGGTAAAACCCTGTTGTTTTTTCATCTGTTTCTTCATGTTTCCGTTCTCCAGCGAAAAAGAAGTACACAATGTGTATTAACTTCCGTTTGATTTATAACGTATTCCCGTTACGAGACGCACAGCATACCCCCCGGGGAAACCGCACTCTCCACAGTTTAGAATATAACGGCCTTTAATGAAAAGACTTAAATAGCAGTATGACTCAGCACGGCACTTTGATCCAAAATAGTTTTAAACGACCGTTCTGGGCATTAAACCCGCCCAGCTCACTACACTATTCATTGAATCGGCCGATTTAATTTCAAATCAGCTGCGGCAATGGTATTTTAAAGCAGTTCATGGAGAGAGAGGTTTACCCTGTGCAACCCAACCAGCCACTAACGGGTCTTGCCAAGCGCTTGGTCAATGATGGTGTATTTTCCGCCGAGGTCGCAACCGATGCTGTCAAAACCGCACGCGACAACAACCAGTCTTTTATTGCTTATATCACTCAGCAGGGTCTGGTCAGCGGCTACCGGGCCGCCGCTGCCGCTGCCGAAGAGTTCGGCATGCCGTTGCTGGATATGGATGCCTATGACCTGACAGCCTTGCCCCAGGGACTGATCAAGGAATCCCTGATCAGCAAACACAGCGCCCTACCACTGAAACGCCGCGATAATAAACTCTATGTCGCTATTTCAGACCCGACCAATATTCAGGCGCTGGATGAATTTAAGTTCCAGTGCGGGCTCTCCACCGAAGCAGTCATCGTCGAACAGGATAAATTACTGCGCACTATTGACGCCTTTCTGGATACCCAGGATCAAACCCTAGACGGTCTTGAAGACAGTGATCTGGATAATTTGGAGCTGGAAGATACTGAAGCGTCCACCGATGAAGATGATGACGCTGGCAACGGCGCTGATGATGCACCTATCGTAAGGTTTGTGAATAAAGTCTTGCTGGATTCCATTAAAAACGGCGCATCGGATATTCACTTTGAACCTTACGAACGCAGCTACCGTATTCGCAGTCGAATTGACGGCATATTGCAGGAAGTGGCGAAACCACCCTCCAATTTAGCCTCCCGCCTGTCAGCCCGCATCAAGGTGATGTCAAAAATGGACATCTCTGAACGTCGGGTACCCCAGGATGGGCGCATCAAGATGAAGATCTCCAAAAATAAGGCGATCGATTTCCGTGTTAATACTTTGCCTACCCTTTGGGGCGAAAAGATCGTACTGCGTATTCTGGACCCCGGCAGTGCAAAAATGGGGGTTGAAGCCCTGGGCTTTGAACCAAACCAGAAAGACCTGTATCTGAAAACACTGGAACAACCCCAAGGCATGATTCTGGTAACAGGCCCTACTGGTAGTGGTAAAACGGTTAGCCTGTATACCGGTTTGAACATCCTGAATACCGAAGAGCGCAACATCTCCACCGCAGAAGATCCGGTAGAGATTAACTTGGAAGGCATCAACCAAGTCCATGTCAATCCCAAAATCGGCCTGACCTTTGCTGAAGCCTTGCGTGCTTTCCTGCGGCAGGACCCCGATGTGGTCATGGTAGGTGAGATTCGCGACTTGGAAACCGCCGAGATTGCGATTAAAGCAGCACAAACCGGTCATATGGTGCTTTCTACCCTGCACACCAATAGCGCACCTGAAACCCTGACCCGGTTACGTAATATGGGCGTTCCCGCCTTTAATATTGCCACTTCAGTAAGCTTGATTATCGCCCAGCGCCTGGCCCGTCGACTTTGTCAGACTTGTCGCCAACCCCTTTCACTGCCTGAAGCCACTCTGCTCGAAGAAGGTTTTCCGAAGGACAGTCTAAAAAACATTCAGTTATATGAGCCTAATTCTGATGGCTGCAGTAAGTGCCACAAAGGCTACAAAGGCCGGGTAGGTATCTATGAAATGCTGAAAATGTCCGGTGAAGTAGCGGAAGTTATTATGGAGAACGGCAACTCAATTGATATTCGCAGAGTCGCTGAATCCCAGGGGTTTGAAGCATTACGACAAGCCGGACTGAAAAAAGTGATGGCTGGCCTTACCAGTCTGGAAGAACTCAATCGCGTTATCAAAACCTAAACGCAGGTAAGCGACTATGGCACAAGCACAAAAAAAATCCGCATCTTTTGCCTGGCAGGGAAAGGACAAAAACGGCAATACCAGCAAAGGGAAAATCAAGGCCGCTAGTGTTGCTGAGGTAAAGACCCTGCTGCGTAAACAAGGCATTGTTCCGAAAAAAGTCAACCGGGAGTTAACGATCCCCCTCTTTGACAAGAAATCACGCCCGGTTAAAGCGGTTGATATCGCCTTTTTCTCGCGCCAGATGGCGACTATGATGAAATCCGGCGTACCCTTGGTGCAAGCACTGGAAATTACCGCCAATGGGGTAGAAAAAGATCCAATGAAAGAGCTGATTATGGCCATTCGCCAGGATATAAATGGCGGCCTGGATCTATCCGCTGCCCTTGCCAAACACCCACTGCATTTTGATCAACTTTATTGCACTCTGGTACACGCCGGTGAACAATCAGGTTCATTAGAAGAGATGCTGGATCGGATCGCCACCTATAAAGAAAAAGTAGAGGCCCTCAAAGCCAAAATTCGTAAGGCAATGACCTACCCAGCAGCCGTAATTGTTGTAGGCATGGTGGTTGCTGCCGTCCTATTAATAAAAGTGGTACCAGAGTTTGAAGTCACTTTTTCAGCTTTTGGTGCTGACCTGCCTGCATTTACCCGTTTTGTTATCAATCTATCTGAATATGCCCAGAAATGGTGGTTTGTCGCTGCTGGCTTAGCTGTTGCCGGAATTGTGGCTTTTAATCGCGCGCGTAGAACGTCACAGAAATTTCGCGATTTTATGGACCGTGCCAGCCTGAAAATCCCTATCATCGGCGGCATACTGCACAACGCTGCTATTGCCCGGTTTACCCGCACCCTGGAAACCACCTTTGCCGCAGGCGTGCCATTAGTGGAAGCCCTCGAATCTTCTGCCAACGCCTCAGGCAACGTGATATACCGTGAAGCGATTTTGCAAATCCGAAACAGCGTTTCCACCGGTCAATCACTGAAAGATGCCATTATTGTGACCGGCCTGTTTCCGAACATGGCCAGCCAAATGATCGCCATTGGTGAAGAAGCCGGTTCTCTTGAACAGATGCTGTCCAAAGTAGCCGATTACTATGAAGGCCTGGTAGATGACGCTGTGGACAACATGTCCGCCCTAATCGAGCCGCTGATCATTTCAGTACTCGGTGTTCTGGTGGGCGGTCTAGTCATTGCCATGTACCTGCCGATCTTCCAGTTGGGTAACGTGGTTGGCTAATTAATGCTGTCAGATTCAACCTCTTTTTGGCTATTACTGTCTGCTGTCGGTATTTTTTCGCTGGCGGTAGGCAGCTTCCTAAATGTCGTCATTCATCGCGTCCCCTTGATGCTGGAGCGGGAATGGGAAGCAGCACGTACCGGAGTAGAACCAACCGACTGCCTGAATTTGGCCATTCCCGCATCTCGCTGCCCAACCTGTAACCATCAGATCCGCTGGTACGAAAATATTCCCATCATTAGCTACCTCTTTCTCGGCGGTAAGTGCAGCAATTGTAAAACGGGTATTTCGGTTCGCTATCCATTGATAGAGCTATTTACCGCCGCACTCGGCTGCGGCCTGTTTTATCTGTACGGACTCACGTTTCAAACTCTTGCTTTGATCGTTTTTAGCTGGGTTTTACTGTGTCTGATCTTTATTGATATTGATCATCAACTATTACCTGACAATCTGACTCTACCCCTTTTATGGCTGGGACTGCTAATTAATACCACCGGCTTATTTACCGCGTTGGAAAGTGCAATCTGGGGTGCGGCGGCTGGTTATCTGTCCCTCTGGGCCGTATTTTGGGGGTTTAAATTACTCACCGGCAAAGAAGGCATGGGTTATGGCGACTTCAAACTGCTTGCCGCGCTGGGCGCATGGGCAGGTATCGCCCAACTCCCCCTGATTATTCTACTCAGCTCATTAGTTGGCGCCGTTTTAGGCATCGCGTTGGTTGTCTGCAAACGTCATGAGCACCAGCAACCACTACCCTTTGGACCTTACCTGGCAATTGCCGGCTGGGTTGCTTTGTTATGGGGTGACAAGATCACCGGCAGTTATCTGCAATTTGCCGGATTCTGAGTATGAAAAGTCCATTTGTAGTTGGCCTGACCGGCGGTATAGGCAGCGGGAAAACTGCAGTATCGGATCATTTGCAGGCACTGGGCATATCAATTGTTGATGCCGATGTCGTAGCGCGGGAAGTTGTGATTCCGGGCAGCTTTGGCCTGCAGCAAATAACCCGGCACTTTGGCCCATCCATACTCGACAAAACAGGCGAACTAAACCGCCCCGCCCTGCGACAGATTATTTTTGCTGACCCTGCTGAGCGCACTTGGCTTGAAAAGCTACTGCATCCATTAATTCGCCAGCGAATCGTCCAGTTACTGGCAAACCCCACAGACAGCTTTAATGTACTCAGCTCACCGTTATTATTAGAGACGGATCAGCATACTTTGACCGATTACATTGTGGTCGTTGATCTGCCGGAAAACCTGCAACTCCAGCGTACAATGCAACGGGACGAAAATTCAGAAGCCCAAGTACGTGCTATTATTGCGGCTCAGATGCCACGGCATGCACGTTGCGACAAAGCAGACTTTATCCTTGATAATTCGGGTGATAAAACAGATCTTGCCAACGAAATTCAGCGCCTGATGTCAGTATTAAACCAACAACTCAAGGACAGCAGTTAAGCTATGAGCAGTAAGCCACATGTCAATTGCCCCAGCTGTGGCAAGAAATCACTTTGGACCACAGATAACCCTTTTCGCCCTTTCTGCTGTGAGCGCTGCAAGCTCATTGATTTGGGTGCTTGGGCCAATGAGGAATACCAAATTCCGACGGTTGGCAACAGTGACCAAAGCAGTTCTGAAGCAGAAGATTTTGAGCAACAGGTGCCGCTTAATCCCACCAAGCACTGATAGCGGCAATACCCTGAGCACCATGGTGGTATGCGACATCAAGGTCTGCTTCATGCAGGCCACCGAGCGCGAAGACCGGCATGGCACAGGATTGGGTCCAGTCTGAAAATTGCTGCCACCCCACCGGGGCAACCTCGGGATGTGATGCAGTCTGCATGACCGGCGATAACAGCGCAAAATCCATCCCCTTTTCTGCGGCCAGCCGCAATTCTTCAGGGCTATGACAAGACGCACTCAACCACTGCCCGGCAAAGGCATCTCGACCAGAAATTTCGCCTAATCGCTGGCTATTCAAATGCAATGCAGTAACACCAAGCATTTCAGCTTCTGCCACAGAACCATTCAGGATAAATAACTTATGCTGTTGCCGACACAGCAACTGCAATTCCGCGGCAATTTCGATTCTATCCGGGTGAGCGGTGCGCAGCATAACCGCTCCAACCCCCCGGGAAAACGCACTTTCGACTTGCCTCAGACAGCGTTGCGGTGAAGCTACATCACCCGTAATAAGTAACCTGTTTGGTAACTGACAGGCCGCCACAATCGGTGTATTGGCAGCCGGAAATTCAAATTGGTGTAAATTTTCAGGCTCAGTCCAGCAAATCGCCTGGCCTTCACAACCCCTCGCCTCACCAGAAAAACCGGTCACTAAAAACACATCCAGTAACACTGATTTATCTGGATAACGATGTGCAACCTGTATCAGTGGGCGACTGGCAGTTATGTCAATACCCACCTCTTCAGCCAACTCCCTTGCCAGCGCTGCTTGAGCAGATTCACCAGGCTCGACTTTGCCACCGGGAAACTCCCACAAACCGCCCTGATGTTTATCTACAGGACGGCGAGCCAGAAGAATTGCCCCCTGAGCATTTTTGACGACACCCGCCGCGACGTGGATCTGTTTCATTACACGCTTACTGCCAGCTGTTAACTACGATAGTCAGCATTGATACTGACATAATCATGGGACAAGTCTGTAGTCCAAACCGTTTCTGTAATAGTGCCGCGGTTCAGTACAACTCGAATAGTAATCTCTTCGCCATTCATTACGGCCTGACCGGCGGACTCAGTGTATTCAGCAGCACGACCACCATCACGTACAATGCATACATCGCCCAGATAGATTTCAAGCTGATCGACATCCAGATCCTGCAAGCCTGCTCGACCTACCACGGCCAGGATTCGCCCCCAGTTCGGATCTGATGCAAACAACGCGGTTTTCACCAAGGGCGAATGCGCAATGGCATAGGCAGTATCCAGCGCTTCCTGGGTAGTCGCAGCAGCGTCAATCTGAACTGTGACAAACTTAGTCGCACCTTCGCCATCGCGCACAATCGCATGGGCAAGTTGTAACATCAGGGCCTGTAAATGCTTCCGGAATAACGCCAGTAATGCTGGATTGGCTTCACTGACTTCAACCCCCACAGCACCCGTTGCCACGAGCATACACGCGTCATTAGTGGACGTATCACTGTCAATCGTAATTCGGTTAAAGCTTTTTTCTGCTGACTCACGCAACAAGCATTGCAGCAACTCCTGGCTCACTGCTGCATCAGTGGCAGCATAACCTAGCATTGTCGCCATATTCGGCTTAATCATGCCGGCCCCTTTGCTGATACCCGTAAGGGTAATCGTCTTGCCCTGCCATTCAAACTGAATAGAAGCCGCTTTAGGCCGCGTATCTGTGGTCATGATACCTGTCGCAGCTTGCTCCCAGTTAGTCTCAGACAATCCTTCCAGCGCCGCAGGCAGAGCCGCAATAATTTTATCGACCGGTAACTTTTCACCAATCACACCGGTAGAAAAAGGCAACACAGACGCAACCGGCTGCCCTGTCAACTGCGCTAATGCCTGACAGGAAGCTTGCGCATCCAGCATTCCCTGCTGCCCTGTACCGGCATTAGCATTGCCGGTATTCACCAGCAAATAGCGACTCGCTACCTGGGACATATGTTTTTTACACAGTGTGACGGGGGCGGCACAAAACGCATTGGTGGTAAACACCCCCGCCACAGTGGCGCCCTCTGCAAGCTCCATCACCACAACATCTTTACGTCCCGGCTTTTTGATGCCCGCCGAGGCGATACCCAAACGAAAACCGGCTACTGGATAAAGCATGGGAAGCGTATCGGGGCCTACTGCCATAAACATTACCTCATCAAAGCAAGAAAGCAGCCCAGGGCTGCTTTCAGACATAAAACTGACCGCTAATTTAACTTAACTGGCCATGACACTGTTTGTATTTTTTACCCGAGCCACAAGGGCATGGTTCATTACGGCCGACTTTCCGATCTTCACGCACAAACGGAGTGTCCGCTGACGCCGCTTGCTGTTCATCAGCAACGCCATCTTCAGACATACCACTGCTCTGGGCATGCGTGAAATCCATTTTCTGTTGTGCAGCCTGCTCTCGACGCTGCTGCTCCAACGCTTCAACCTGCTCAGGTTGCTGAACCTGAACGTGACTCAGAATACGAATCACATCACGTTTAATATTTTCCAGCAGCTCCTGGAACAATATAAAGGCTTCACGCTTGTATTCCTGTTTCGGATTTTTCTGACCATATCCGCGTAGATGAATCCCCTGACGCAGATGATCCATGGTTTGCAGGTGCTCTTTCCAAAGAGTATCGAGAACCTGCAGCATTACCTGCTTCTCGAAGTTGCGCAGAGTATCAACCCCGACCTGCGCCTCTTTCTGCTGATAAACATCTGCTATGGAGTCCTGAATCTTCTGTTTCAGCGTTTCCTCATGCAGAGAGTCATCATTATCGAGCCACGCCTGTAACGGCAAAGCCACCGCAAAATCGGTTTCCAGAGCTTTTTCCAATCCTGCCACATCCCACTGTTCTTCAAGGCTCTGTGGCGGGATAAATTCACAAATTTTGTTATCGACTACTTCTTCGCGAACGGCAATAACAGTATCGGAAATATCTTCAGTCGCCATGAGTTCATTGCGCTGCCCATAAATCACGCTACGTTGATCATTGGCGACATCATCATATTCCAGCAACGATTTACGAATATCGAAGTTACGCCCCTCAACTTTACGCTGGGCTTTTTCAATCGCATTGCTGACCATTTTATGCTCGATCGCTTCACCACGCTCCATCCCCAGCGCCTGCATCAACTGACGGACACGATCGGAAGCAAAAATCCGCATCAAATCATCTTCCAGCGACAGATAAAAACGCGAAGACCCTGGATCACCCTGACGGCCTGCACGACCACGCAGCTGGTTATCGATACGCCGGGACTCATGGCGCTCAGTACCAATAATATGCAAACCACCGCTATCCAATACCAACTGGTTACGTTGCACCCAGTCAGCCTTAATTTCAGCAATTTGTGCTTCAGATGGATTGTCCAATGCCGCCAGTTCAGCTTCGAGCTTACCGCCTAACACAATATCGGTACCACGACCTGCCATATTGGTAGCAATCGTCACCGCACCGGGACGACCCGCATCCGCGATAATGGTTGCTTCACCCGCGTGGTTTTTGGCATTCAGTACATTATGGGTAATCTTCTGCTTAGTCAGCGCAGATGAGATTAACTCAGATGACTCTACCGACGCAGTACCCACCAATACAGGCTGTTTACGCGCCTGGCAGTCACGAATATCTTCGATAATCGCTTCGTACTTTTCTTCCATGGTCATGTAGATAAGGTCATTCGAATCTTTTCGCGTAACCTGTTTGTTGGTTGGAATAACAAGCACATCCAAACCGTAAATCTGACGCAGTTCGAATGCTTCTGTATCCGCGGTACCCGTCATACCCGATAACTTTTCATACAAACGGAAGTAGTTCTGGAAGGTGGTCGACGCAAAAGTCTGGCTTTCATTCTGAATATGCACCCCTTCTTTAGCTTCTACTGCCTGATGCAGACCTTCAGACCAGCGCCTGCCTGGCATGATTCGGCCAGTGTGCTCATCAACAATCACCACCTCATTGTTCTGGACAATATAATCTACATCGCGCTGGAACAGGTGGTGTGCTCGCAGGCCAGACAGAATATGATGCAGCAGGTTCAGATTCTGAGGTGCATACAAGCTCTCACCCTCTGTCAGCAGACCCGCATTGATCAGCAAATCCTCCACCAGTTGGTGGCCTGCCTCGGTGAGTTCTACCGTACGGTTTTTCTCATCAACAGCGAAGTGTTCAGCAATTTCCTGACTGTCATCTTGTGGATCAATTTCACCTTCAAACTGTATCAGCTGCGGAATGAGTTGATTGACGGTGCGATACAGCTCTGAGCTGTCACCCGCAGGACCCGAGATAATCAGCGGGGTACGCGCTTCGTCGATCAGAATAGAATCCACCTCATCGACAATGGCAAAATTAAAATCGCGCTGAACTTTTTCATTCAGGCTGAACGCCATATTGTCTCGCAGATAATCAAAACCGAACTCGTTGTTGGTCCCGTAAGTAATGTCTGCAGCATAAGCAGCACGTTTCTGCTCCGCTTGCTGCCCGGAGAGCACGACGCCAACGGTTAAGCCCAACGCTTCGTACAGCGGACGCATCCACTCGGCATCTCGGCTGGCAAGGTAGTCGTTGACGGTGACAACATGCACACCTTCACCAGGCAGTGCATTCAGGTATGCGGCCAGGGTAGCGACGAGCGTTTTACCTTCACCAGTACGCATCTCTGCAACCTTGCCATCATTCAGCGCCATACCACCGATCATCTGTACATCGAAGTGACGCATACCCATAACGCGCTTGGATGCTTCACGCGCCAATGCAAAAGCTTCAGGCAACAGCCTGTCGAGCTTTTCACCCTCAGCCAGACGCTGTCTAAACTCGGCGGTTTTTTCCTTGATTTGTTCTGGACTTAACGCTTCATAATCCGCTTCTAGCGCATTAATGGTGGCAACGGTGCGCCCCATTCGCTTCAGCTCACGATCATTCTTGCTACCAAATACTTTCTTAAACAATCCTGTCAGCATTTTTCGCCGGCACCTTGTATGAATTCTTATCGGGTTGCTTGTTCGCTCGGTGGAAAAAACTCCCTCACCCGGCAGCAAAACAAAGTCAGCATTCTACCTTTATTGGGACAAAAATTTGAATCCAAAGGGATGATCTTTGTCCAGAAACAAAAACATTCAGCTTTCGCCCCAGCAGTAGAAACAAAAAAGCCGAACCCTCAGGGCTCGGCTTTTAAGATATTTATTTTTCTCAGACAGCAGCAACCGGCTGCTGATAAGAGATCGGCGCATTTTCTGCACCATCTTCAAATGTCACGATTTCCCAGGCATCTTCCTGCGCCAGTAAAGTACGCAGCAAACGGTTGTTCAAATGATGGCCGGATTTATTACCGTAGAACTCACCAATCAAACTTTTGCCGAGCAGGTACAAGTCGCCCACAGCATCCAGTACCTTATGCTTAACAAATTCATCGTCATAACGCAGACCATCTTCATTCAGAATCCGGTAATCATCCACAACAATTGCGTTGTCAAAACTGCCACCCAGCGCCAAATTCTGAGAGCGTAGATATTCATAATCGCTCATAAAACCGAAGGTACGCGCCCGGCTCACTTCTTTCACAAAAGAGGTGCTGGAAAAATCCAGGCTAGCTTCCATTTTCCGACCGTCGAATGCAGGGTGATCAAAGTCGATACGAAAGCCAACTTTAAAACCATCAAAAGGTTTAAAGCTGGCAGTTTTGCCATCCATTTCGACCTGAACTTCTTTCTTGATGCGAATGAACTGCTTGGGCGCATTCTGCTCTTCCAGACCCGCGGACTGAATCAGGAAGACAAAGGGTGCTGCACTGCCGTCCATGATCGGCACTTCTTCGGCACTCAATTCGATATAAGCATTATCGATGCCCAAACCGGCCATAGCGGAAAGCAAGTGTTCTACCGTAGCAACCCGCACATCACCCTGAGCCAGATTGGTGGACAGGGTAGTGTCTGACACATTGTGTGCAAGCGCACAAATTTCGACTGCCGGATCCAGATCAGTACGACGGAAAACGATTCCGGTATTCACTGGTGCTGGTTTCAGCGTCAGATATACCTTCTGACCGGTATGCAAACCGATACCAGTGGCTTTGATGCTGTTTTTTAACGTTCTCTGTTTGATCATGCCTGTGCCAGATAAAATAGGGCTATATTAGCGACAGATGATAACAAATATATTACCTACGTAACAAGCAAACTGCCCCATCAGTCAGCCTGTCGACGCAGAAAAGTTGGAATATCCAAATAACTATCACCTTCCGTGCCTGTTTGTTGCATTGTTGACGCTTCAGTTCTTGCCGGTCCATCCAGCGCCTCATTTTTTTTGCGGCGCAATATAGTTGGCAGTTCAATTTGAGCCATATCCAGTGATCCATCGGCTTTTTTAGTGCCAGAACCGGCCACTGGTACCGGCTTTGCCGGCGCATCAGCTTTATCCAGACCCGTTGCCACGACTGTAACTTTGATGGTATCGGTAAGTTCAGGCTCAATGACTGTGCCAATCACGATCGTGGCATTCTCTGAGGCGTACTCTTCTACCAGGTTACCCACCTCAGTGAATTCACCCAATCCAAGGTCCAGCCCGGCCGTAATATTCACCAGGATGCCGCTGGCACCTTTAAGGTCAACATTATCCAGCAACGGACTCTTAATTGCTTTTTCCGCTGCTTCCGACGCGCGATGTTCGCCAATAGCAGTACCGGTTCCCATCATCGCCATGCCCATTTCTGACATCACGGTACGCACATCAGCAAAGTCGACGTTGATCATACCCGGGCGGGTAATCAGATCAGAAATACCCTGAACAGCCCCTTTGAGCACATCATTAGCAGACTCAAATGCGTTGAGCAGGGTGCAATTACGACCCAGCACCTGCATGAGCTTTTCATTTGGAATAATAATCAAGGAATCCACATTTTCGCGTAGCTCCTTAATACCTTCTAACGCGATACTCATGCGCTTACGCCCCTCAAACGGGAACGGCTTAGTCACAACTGCGACGGTCAATATGCCGAGTTCTTTCGCTACCTGAGCAACAATTGGTGCCGCACCTGTGCCGGTTCCACCGCCCATACCCGCTGTGATAAATACCATATCGGCACCATCCAACAGCTGAGCAATGCGTTCGCGATCTTCCATCGCGGCTTCACGGCCGACTTCCGGATTGGCGCCAGCGCCCAGGCCCTTTGTCAGGGTATTGCCCAGTTGCAGAACTGTTTGAGCTAGCATCGAGCTTAAGGCCTGCGCATCGGTATTGGCACAGACAAACTCTACCCCTTCCAAATCGCCGTTTTCCATATGACGTACGGCATTACCACCGCCACCGCCAATGCCTATCACCTTGATTACCGCATTCTGCGGTACGCTATCCATCAGTTCGAACATCTCCAGCTCCTTTAAGTACACGCTTGGTACTTAGGTTGTGCGCCTACGACTACATTCCGGCGCGGTATTAAATCTTCATCACGGATTTCAGAAACTGTTCTGAATCCAGGTTTTAAGTTTTAAAATAATATTTTCTTTGACCGGCAAGTCTGCGACATCCACCACCGGAGGCTGCCCACTGCGGTCCTGTTTGGCGTACTGTAACAATCCCAGGCCGGTGGCATAGATCGGGTTGCGTAGAATATCTTCCATGCCCCGTACACCATG